>DCXX01000054.1 GCA_002329125.1 Fidelibacterota bacterium UBA2125
TCGAACCATTTCGAACCGTTCCTATCCGGTTTCGATTTTTTGGTGTAATAGATCTTTTCTCCTGAGGAAGACCAAGCTGGGGTGGAAAAAACATCCTTTGCAATAACTTCATCCGTGCTGTCGGTGAAAGTGAAAATGCGCAGATTGGTCTGACCGAGAAAATCGTTTCCCACATTGGACAAAAATGCAAACCTTTCTCCATCCGGAGCCCATTTAGGATGGAAATTGGCAGTCCCTTTCTGCCATATGATCTTACCTTTTACTTCTTTTTTTCTAACTGACTCAGTGAGCAATTCGTACCGTTCCATCAATGTTGTTTGAAAATCCGAAAACACTTTTTCCGCCGGAAAGCCTGACGCTCCCTCAATTGCTGATTGGATTGATCCGCCTGACTTACGGGAGAGATTCCTAGCAATGGCTGGTAGCACTTCTTGACCGTATTTGTAAGCAAGGTAACGGGAAAAGGCAAATCCTGAATTATAAGTGGATTCATTCCCAATACCCGGCTTACCGAACGTATTCATCTCCGTGAGTGAAAGAAGATTGTTGTTTAGCGCCCTGTCCCGCAGAATCATATCCCGGTGTGTATCCCAAAAGTCGTAAGTGGCACCTTCGTACATGAACTGTGCCACCCCTTCTGCAAACCAGGGTGGAACGGTAGTACCGGGCACAGGATAAGAGACAAGCGTATTGGGATAGCCATACAGTACATCCTCCCGTTTTTCCGGTTCATACCTGATCCACTGAAAATAACCGCCAGGTACACTCCTTCCAAACTTCATGGCCGCCTGCATTGAAACTATGTGTGTGAACTCATGGGTAATCACATTTTGGAGCCAACGGTGACTTCCACGCAACTCCATGTCAAGAGGAGAGGCCCAGATCTCTATCTTATTGTCAAAATAGTAAGCGGCACCATTGGAATAGTCATCAGTGTCCAAAAAAATGATATGCGTTTTCTTCATTGGTTCATACTGGTATAGTCCTGTTACATACGGATAGATTTTCTCAGCCGCAGTAGCCCCTTCTTTGGCTGTTCTCTCAGTCCCGTTATGAAAGTGAACAGTAAAATGGTCCGTCTCGAACGTCTTCCAAACCAGTTCTGGATGATTGAATGCTACCTGTCCGAATACTGTTCGAATAAGAAATAGTGCTATGAGGAAAAATCGTTTCACGCTTTCAAATGGAAACTTTGGCCTGTTTTCCTTTGTCAGTTGATGACAGCGATCTTGAGAATCTTGGATGCCGATTCCCCGGCTGAGGAAGCTTCCACATTGGCAAAGTAAACACCGCTTTCCACCTGACTTACATCCCAGACAACTTCATTCACCTCATTTGGAAGAACAGTAGCAATCTCGAAACGTTCCACAAAAAAACCTGCCAGATCGTATATGCTGATTATGATGTTATCGGCTTCACCGACGGTCACCCTAAGTGTAGCTGAACCATTTTCAGCAGGGTTTGGGTAACAGTATGTTTTCTTTTTGTCAAGAATACCGCTGTTAGCTGAGACAGGTGATCCTGACAGAGAACCTGAAAAAAATCGGCCGTTGAGCATGCCGCCGTGCTCGGACGGCCATGAGTTACCCTCATCTTCCGTTGCTTCATCAAACAGCCACATTTCTGAAGAGGTAACGACAGCATTTCTCCCCTGATAGTTTGTAAGCATCTTCAACTCACTTGTTGCATCTCCGGCCAGGTGAAAATTTATCCTACCGGTCCAGTCAATAATCAAAACATCCCCTTGAGAAGTTTTTGTCACAATCTCAGGATGATCATCTCCCGTGATCTGCCCGGCCAGAACAGAACCTGTTGCCTCCAAATCCAACGGGAAACCGCTCAAAAGGGTGAGATTTTGGTTCAAGGCGTAGATCACCCCTTCCTTATCAGTGGCAATGATCTCCAACTCTGTGTCAATGTCCAAATCGACCACACCAAGAGAAACAAAACTGACCTCTTCAAAGCCTGTGTATGTACCACCATGGGCCATGCTGACCAATCCCTCTCCAGGAGTGTGTACAACGGAGCCTAAATTTACTTGGGGACCCTTTATCCACCACGAAGCAGTCAATCCTTCATCCGTCATTTCTTCCCACAAAGAATCGGGTGTAATAATTACAATGTGATCGTCATAATGCAGACCAACTTTCGAAGTGTTAGCATAACCAACAACCCTTGTCGGGGGATCTCGTTGCAAGCTGGCTGACCATTTAGACTCAAACCCGGAAATGGCTGAAGAATAAGATATCACCTCCACAGCAAGTAAACTGTCTCGTTCAGAAGTAAGAACAAGCTCTGGAGTCGAACCGCTATTGGTAATTGCCAGGTGATAGTCGCCAGCTGGACGAGGTGTAATTCCTTCAGGTTTGATCTCACCCGAATCGGACCACCATAATGAATCCGACATGCCAATGATCTCATTTTCACCATCGCCATCAAAATCGTAAAGAAACTCCATCTGCAAAGATGAATCTGGGAGTCCGTCTGCCAGGAGAGAATTGGCCAGTGTGAATGCCATCACTTTTCCTGCCTTGGATATGTCATTAATCTCCAGGTACGAATCGGCACCGCTGTTTGATTGAGTGCTGGGGTAGGTGTCCGGGCCGAAAGAAGGCGATTGATTCATGAACGCCGGGTTGGCGATGGTGTACTGGCTGTTTCCATCGAACCACATATCTGACCAGAGCCCCGCTGACGGATCAGTGAACAGAAAAACCGAAGGGTATCCCATATCCTGGGCACCGTCAGCTTCTTCCAAATCAATGCCACGTCTATCACGGACACCATTCACCGTCTGACTCGCAAATCCTCCGGTTATTCTTTCCTCGTCAATATGCCAGATAAGCAAACCTGAACCGGGCAAGCCCAGATCATAGTTGAAGACAGATGTTATCACCCCCGTTATACTATCCCGCTGGAGGTTTACCGAATCTAAGAGTACTTCAACATAGCTCAGCTGAGCGATATCCATAACCGAAAGGGCCCATCTCATGGAATCGATATCAACATTCTCTCTCACCCAGTTGTTGCGGTTTTCGATGAGAAAATATTCATCGGTAGAAATGTTCACCCGGACTATTTCATCGGCAACGGAATCTCTGGCCACCAAGGTGACGTCTTGCGTGGGTGCTACGATTCGCGCTGACTCCCATCCAGCCCAGATCCTCGTCCACGGATCAGGTGGGGAAGGAACCAGACCTCTACCGTTGTTCGATCCCTGATCCATGAGAGCAAACATCCCTACGCCACTTTCCCCGGTTTCCAAGTTCCAGAGTGGCGGGAGCCCCACTGCAAAGCCGAACATAAGGGCAAATGTTCCGGTCAATCCGAACTGATAATCACACGGCTGCGAAACGCCGGAAAATATTTCGGATGAAACAGTATAAAGAAGATGATTCTGTGTCTCCGGTAAAATGATCCCGGAAGATACGGTTGAACCGTTTGCGAAAGTGATGGATCCGTTACCCAACTGTTCTTTCAGGAACTGAGAGTCTATATATGTGGATGGAATATCAGTCTGGGTTGGATCAATGAACGGAAGGGCAAAGTCTTGACCAATACCAGCATGAAAGATAACAATAACATCATATTGGTCGAAATTCAGTACATCTTCAGCGTAAGCCGCCTTTAGGCTTTCTTCGAAAAAACGAGCCAGTCCTTGCTGTTGAGCCTGATCATCATCGTAAGGATAAAAACTCGACAGCGTCTCATCTAGCTGATAGCTTGAAGATGCTTCCTCCGGCAGAATGACGGAACTGTCCAGATCGATACCGAATTTTCCTCTGGAGACGGACTGGTAGTAGTTATCAACTGCCCGGAGGTGCGCTTCAAAATAATCCTTGTTGTGGGGGGGCGGATCGATAAGATAATTACCGCACTGCTCCAATTCTGGCTCGGCGAGAAATGTACCGTTGCCCGTGGAAGAAAAGTCGTCATCTAATCTAAAGCTTACCCGTATGCCCAGAACAGAAACAGCCTCCTTCTCAAGTACCAGTTGGGCGCGGAGAGGAATGACGAACAGACAGATTAGGAGCAGTCGCCAGATCATTTGGCACAAAAAAGTCCTGCCGTCAGAAAAGGCAGGACTTTATTATGAATTTGCAGAAATCCTCAGAATTCAATATTGAGAGAGAATCGCATGGTATTGGTGAGAGGGTGCCCCGGTTCTCCAAGGGTGAAACCTGCATCAAAGCCATAACCCGAAAATCTGAGTCCCACGCCAAACGTGGGATTATGAATTTTTCCTGTCTTATCGTAATAGTAACCAGCCCTTAAAGCAAAGTAACGAGAGTACCAATATTCAGCACCGAGGTTCAGCACCGTCTCATCCAGTTCGTTTTGAAGGGTCCTCGATTTGCCGGTACCCACCTCAAGTTCTCCAGCATCGTTATACTTCCCATAGCCAGAATCTCCCCACTCCGCCTCTGTAGGAACAAACTTGTCGGTGTCATCCTTTGTGTAGCCACCAATTTTCCCGTCCGACACACCATTCTTCCCGGGGCGGTCAATGTCGCCTCCCAAGAGCCAGTCATCCACCCAAGACGTAAAAATGCCAAGGTAGATTGGATCGGTATGAGCTTTCTCTATACTACCATTTGAATTATAGCTCCCACTGGGACCCACATACTTCCCTTTTTTGTCGTACATACCCACAACACCGTCACTGTCCCAATCCATGTCGGGATAGGATGCCACAAGCATCTTGTCAATATCCATAACAATGTTAAGTTTATTATACTCGGTGTCCACAAGTTTGAAATTCAGGCCAAGGGTGAAATTTGTGGGCATGGGATCGGCCTGTGCTTCATCGATAAAAGCAATCTTTGGTCCAATATTGGTGACTGTCACACCCATATCCAGTCTGTTGGAAAAAAAACCTTTCTGAAGATAGGCAAGATCGAAGGCAAAATCTGTGGTAACACCCTTCCCTTTCTCGGCACCAGCACCAATTTCGGCCAGCTTTTGATGTAGCAACTTCACGTTGAGACCGATGGCCGCGTTCCGGGAAATGAACGCACCGTAGGAACCGGTAGCAGCAAACATGAAGCTGGTAAATGTTCCGAGATTCTCGCCTTGTTCATCAGTACGCTGCTGTTCACCGAGGTTAAGGAAAATGATGTGCCCACCCAACGTACCCAAGGTAGGTACATGATGACGAAAGGCAATAAATTCATAGTACATGTCAGAGACGAGGTTAGGCAACCAATTAACATGCATTAGAGCCGCCTCAGAACCTTCCAAAAATGCCAGGCCCGCAGGGTTCCAGTAGCTGGCATAAGCATCGTTTGCAACGGCTACCTGGGCTTCCCCCATTCCCCCGGCACGGGCACCGGGAGAAATAAGCAGGAACAGAGCTCCCGCTTCACTCCCTGCTCTGAGAGTTGAAGTGCTCATTAACAGAGCAGTCACTGTCAGAAAAAGGGTGGTTTTCCTCAACTGTTTCATCATTTGTGCAAAAAGTGCCTTTTTAACTCAATTCTGTCCCGTCTGTTCCGAACATCCTCTTAAAAGAGACAATCGTTAAATATACCTGCCTTCAATCATTTGTCAAAACTTTGTCCTCTCACAATAGAGCGAGAGACAGAGCTGGGATATATGTAATTGCAAGTACTGCCAGAAGCAGGATGATGAAGAACGGTAAAGTTGCCTTATACACTTCAGGCATGGAGCGGTTGAAACGATACGCCGACAGGAAAAGGTTCATTCCTACAGGTGGTGTAAGGTACCCGAGTTCCAGATTTGCGATGAATATTACCGCCATATGAACAGGATCTATCCCAAAGTGGGCACCCATGGGTTTAATGAGTGGCACAACAACAATGATGGCAGAAAAGATATCCATGAGGCAACCGACGACAAGTAACAGTACGTTTAGTGCCAAAAGGAAAACATACTTGTTCTGAATATTCTCTCTGGCCCAGTCCAGAGCTAGGAGTGGTACCTGAGCATCTACCAGATAACTGGTGAACCCCATAGCCGCTCCAAGAATGATCAATACACCGCCTACTAGCGTAGCGCAATCCACAATCACTTTGGGGAGATCGTTCAGTTTCACATCTCTGTAGACAAATACCTCAACGACTAGAACATAAACAACCGTAAGCGCCGCCACTTCCACAAGCGTGGTAAATCCACCAAAGATACCAATGAGAATAAAGACGGGGATAAAAGCTTCCCATTTCGCTTTCCAAAAAGCTTGAAATGCTTCCGCCGGTCGGAACGGTCTCCTGGGAACTTTCGAAATAAGTCCCTGGCGCACGCCCCACGCTGCTACCATGGCAACCAGGAAAAAGCCCGGGACAATACCAGCCAGAAAAATCTTGTTAATGGGGACACCTGCCGTCACACCGTAGATGATGGCTGGGAGACTGGGTGGAAAAAGCAGTCCAAGAGAGCCTGATACCGTGATGAGTCCCACAGAGAATTCGCGAGGATACTTTTCGGAGATAAGCATGGGAAGCAGAAGTCCCCCCAGCGCCAGGATGGTGACGCCGGAACCACCAGTAAGTGTCGTGAAAAAGCCACAGAGAAGGGTAATCATGACGGGTGTTCCACCGGGAATCCACCCAAACCAGTGCCGGAAAACTTCCACAAGCCGTTTGGAGGCTCCACCTTCCGCAAGAATATAACCTGCCAAGGTAAAAAGAGGAATTGTGGGAAGCGTCGGTGAAACAACTATTCGATACATTTCTGCCGGCACCGCGGCAATAGGAACCCCGTCGTGCCAGAAAAAGAGAACTGCAAGACCACCCAGTCCAATAAAAATGGGAGCCCCAAAGGCAAGAGATAGAATGACTGCGAAAACGCCAACCCACAGAACTACTGGCGTTTGGAGTGTCTCCCCCAATCCGATGGCCCCAATAACGATAGGAATAGCAATGAGTAAAGCTCTAAAAACAGGTTCTTTCTTGCTCGCCCGCAACATTTCCATGGCAATGAGGAAGAAACCGAGGGGCATGATCACTTCCACAACCCAGATCGGAATACCCGGCAGGATATCTCTGGGATATTCTGATTCGGTCTTCACCAGTTTGAAACTGGCATAGGCGAGAATAAGACTCACTGTGACAGCCACACTTCTGGCAAACCAGTAACTGAATCCCTTCCTTTCATCTGTTTCTATCTCTACTGGTTTTGTGAGCGAAAGGAGCCGGTTCTCCCGGGCAGCGATAATCGCACCCAGGAAACCGATCCAGAGCGTCATGTGCTGTACAATAACGGTAGAGCCGGGAACTCCCGGACCACCCATGACACGGGTGATAGCCTCCACACATGGCAGGAAGGCCATGGCAATAAGTGCTGCCAAAGCCAGCGTGTTTTCCCACTGTTCAAACGTTCTGACAACTACCTGTGCTGATTTTTCAGAAAGGTTCATCACTTTTCTATCAAATCCTTTTTGAGCTTAATTGCCCTGTCAAAAATTCCCTCGGGAACCAAGCTCCCTCTTATTAGGGGGTAGAAAGACACGGTCAATTCTTCCCATGCTTCGCGATCTTCAGCGGACGGCTGATGAATGGTGAGGCCGTTTTCAACCATCACCTGGAGAGCCTCGTTCATTTCAGGGACCAAAGCTCTTGCCTCCGTTTCCATCTCCTTGCTGATTCTCTCCAAAATGGTGTGATATTCAATAGGAAGTTTACTCCATGTTCTTTCACTTATGATCAAACCACCGATGATTGGGCCCCATTTTAGGTCCAGCATATTCGGTGTGGAAGTAAACCACTGGAAAGAAAGAGCCACCAGGGGCGTGGTGGAGAATGCATCAATAACGCCCGTCTGTAGAGAAATGAGAACATCCACCGATGCCAGAGGAACGGGCTGAAAGCCCCCTTTGCGCCACAGCTTCTCGCTGGCATAATCACCGGCCCAGCTAAAATGCCGCATGCGTTTCAGTTCAGCCGGACGATACATGGGCTTCCGAGTGAACCAGTAGGCCCACCCCACATCTGCCCACGCCAAAAGTCTGAATTCACCATCCGAAAGACCTTGCTCCAATTCGGGCATGAGGGGATCCCTGATAGCGTCTAGCTCCTCAAAAGAGTCTACCAGCATGGGAATATAAAAAACAGACATGTCACGGCTTATTTCCGTTAACCCCTCAATGGTGACTGCAGCAGCATGGAGTTGCCCGATTCTGATCTTCCTGATCATATCCCGCTCATCCCCGGCAACACCTCCAGGATAAATCCTCAGTATAACCTCTCCATTAGTGGCATCCCGCCACTTCTGCCCCATCTCCAGCAAAAGATTGTGCCATGGAGAACCTACGGGAGCCAGAGTAGCCATTTTTATAACTGTCTTTGCTTCCAACGAAAAGGGTGAAAAAAAGAAGAAAAAAACGACGAGTGGAGCCAGTCGTCTAAAAGAACAGTTCATCCACTCTCTCTCTTAGCCACTGTGCCCGCTCCTGCGCCAAAATATTGGAAAGCCGCTGGTCAGGAATTTCATCCACGTCAACAGCCAGCGCTTTATCGAGAAGTTCGAGGAATTCTTCCTTGTTCTGGTTGCTGACCGAAAGGGACTCAGCATAGGAGATATAAAGAGAGGCACGACTCCCTTCTGATAGTTCCAGGGCACGATTGTAATGTTTTATTGCAATCTCCGGTGCTGAGCTACCACCATCAGGGCGACTCAACGTATATGTAAACATCAAATCATGAAAGGAACCTTTGTCATAGGATTCATCAAGCTCTAGTCCCCGTTCAAGAAAGTGACCCATATTAGGCAATTCAACGATAGCAGCAGGATTGTCCTTTGATGAAGAGATAAGGAGGCCCCAGGAGGCAGCCGTCCAGTAGAGCAAGGAAAGATCTTCATTACTTACCTTTGTAAGAGCCGATCTGGGGTCGGAGGCATAGCTCTTACCAAATCCAGGGTATTTTGCTTCGAGAGCCTCCATTCCATAATCACGGGCTCGCAATAGTAGCTTTTTTCCCCGTTTAGCCAACCTCCTGGACTCACTGAAGTTTTCATCCATGACGATTTCAGCATCTCGCAAAATGAACGCGTAGGCATAAACAGTAAATATCTGACAGGCAGATGTGAGCAGAGCGGGGTTGCCCGGTGACTGCTGGATCAACAATTCTATCAGCTTCATGTTGGTTGGCAGTGATTCCCTGACGAGATCGGGATCATTTTCGGAAAGGTAAATGGCTGATATACTATTGCCTGCGGAATTGAACACACTCCCCAAAACAAATTCCCTCACGGAGCAGCCAGAGAGTGTCATGAAGAGAAAAGCGGTAGTGATTGAACGAAGAATAAAGTTCATGCCAGTTGAGAATTAACCCAATTCAATATAAAGGGGAAACTGATCACACATTTCCTTCACTTCATTTCTAACACTCTCAGTCACCAGTTCATCATCAGGAGCCTGGATGACACTGTCAATCAGATCAACGATCTGAACCATTTCATTAACCCCCATTCCTCGTGTGGTCATAGCCGGCGTTCCAATTCGAATTCCGCTGGTAATCATTGGGCTTCTCTTATCGTAGGGAACCATATTTTTATTAACTGTTATACCAGCTGCTTCAAGCCTGTTCTCGGCTTTTTTACCGGAAAGTTCCTTATTTGTGAGATCGATGAGGATAACATGGGTATCAGTACCGCCTGAAATAAGATAATAATCCTTTTTCATGAAAGCCTCTGCCATTGTCTTCGCGTTGGCAACAATAGCCTTGGAATAATCTTGAAATTCCGGCATAAGTGCTTCTCCGAAAGCGACCGCTTTTGCTGCGATAATATGCATAAGTGGGCCACCCTGAATACCCGGCATAACATTGGAATCCAATAGTTCAGACACGTTCTTTATACGGCCTGACTTCGGCGCAACAATTCCCCATGGATTCTCCCAATCGCTCCCCATGAGAATGAGGCCACCTCGAGGTCCGCGCAGTGTCTTGTGGGTGGTGGAAGTCACCACATGGCAGTACGGCCACGGACTTGGGTGAACACCAGTCGCCACTAAGCCGGAAGGGTGAGCGATATCAGCCATGAGAAATGCACCCACTTCATCAGCGACAGTCCTGAAACTTTCAAACTCAATGAACCTTGGGTAAGCACTTCCACCACAGATGATAAGCTTCGGTTTGGCCTGCCGTGCCTGTTCGACAACTTTGTCAAAATTCACACGTCCCGTATCCTTCTCCACCTGGTATGAAATAACATTGAACAACTTGCCAGAAAAGTTAACGGGGCTGCCATGAGTCAGATGTCCTCCGTGGGCCAGATCGAGACCCATGATGGTGTCCCCAGGCTGAAGAAATGTGAAAAAAACAGCCATGTTCGCCTGAGAACCTGAGTGAGGCTGAACATTGACATAATCAGCATTAAAGAGATTTTTTGCGCGGTCGCGGGCAATGTTCTCAGCTTCGTCCACCCATTCGCATCCCCCATAATAACGCTTGCCGGGATAACCTTCAGCATATTTGTTGGTCATTATGCCACCGGCGGCTTCGAGGACCGCCTGACTGACGAAATTCTCTGAAGCGATTAATTCAAGAGTTTCGTTTTCCCGTAAGACTTCACCCCGGATGGCGGAAAAGACTTCAGAATCACAATCGCGAAGACCTGTGGATGCAACTGGTTTAATCGTCATTGGCGAATAGCGCGGGTAAGTAACTTATAAATTTAACGGGGATCACGCGTCTTCACCAGCACAATGCAAAGAGGCCGGAACATGTCCGGCATCAAAAGTTAATAAAAATCTGTGGTCTTACTGATTAGTTCCAGCTTGAGTCTTTCTTTATCGATTCTGAGACCCATGCATAGCATTCACTTTTTGGGGAGATGGAACCCTTACGCTTAACATCTTCATCAAGCATAAACCAGTCAGTTTTACCAAAAACAAGGTCGTCACGGTTATTTTCAAGATATATGCGATCACGCTTATACCTGTTTTGACCTTTATCTTCAGCCATTTTAAAGTAGTTGTACGCAAATGCCGCCACCAACTTGTCATCAGTGGTAGGAAAGTTTTCGCGACAGTCTTGAAATGCGGCGTAGTAGACATTTCCCTTGGCACCGATTGTTTCGCCATTGTCAGGTGCAATTTTAATGGCTTCTTCGGCCCATTTCATAGCCTTGCCAAAATTTCCAAGAGCGTTGTTTACCTTCACAATCTCCAAAGCTGTTTTGAAATCCCTGCGGTCAAGATTGTAAAGTTCTTCATAAACATTTGAAGCAGATTCAAGATTATCAATCTCAGAATATGCTATGGCCAGTTTCTGCAAAACGAGTTTGTTGGTCACCGATCCACTGCCCCCACTACTTCGGCGGAGTTTGTTCAATATCTCCACGGCTTCCTCTTCTTCTCCAGTCATCATAAGTTGATCAGCAAGATCTATCCCGAAAGAATAGTTGGTCGGATTATCCTCGAACCTCCGTCGATAAATATCCAGAGGATCTTTACCGGTGGCTTCAAAAGCTTGAGCAAGGTCACCTTGAGCATTCTTATTGTTAGGATCAATCTTCAGCATCCGCTGGAGCACAAACACTTGGTCATCGTAGCGGCCAACTTCGGCATACAACTCATTAAGACGATTCAATGGTTCCAGATCCTCAGGCGTTAATTCAATTAGCTTCTCAAACTCGAAAATTTCTTTTTCTGGATTGCCCAGTCTCTTATAAGCATAGGCAAGCCTTTTTCGCAAATTGACATTATCAGGAAGTCGCTTTAAACCTTGAAGAAGTACATATTCTGAACTGTCAAACCTGCCGAGGAATTCATAAGCAATGGCCCAGTACTGAAAAACTTCCTCCTCATTGCCCTTATCACATCCCAAGTCAACAAGCTCACCATAAACTCGCGAAGTTGAGCTCCAGTCTTTATTCTTATAGTATTCGGCCGCACTGCTTAGAAGTCGTAAACACTGCTCTTGACTCACTGGTTCGGGTTCCACTATTTCCTCTTCCATAGAGTCTGGGGGTGCGCACGCTGAAAAAATAAGTGTCACTAAGGTGACAATTTGCAAGGTCCTTAATGAAAGAATTTCCCTCGCGGAATAAAGAATCATGTTATCTCCTCTTACCTTTTACCAACCACAGGTCACCAAGGGTTAGCCCAACAGAAAACTGATTTATCGTTTCAGAACTATCGGAAAGGAATCCACTTCTCCCCGAAATCCTGAAACCGAAATCCAGTTGATTTTGAGTCAACCCGAAAGGAACACCAATACCAAAGGATAACCCCACCTCAGTCAGGTCATTTCCAAACTTGTGAATGTAGTGTGATCTTCGGAAAAATCCAACCCGGTAGTGAAACATGTTCATAATATCCCTAGAACCAAGGATCTTTTCACGTGTCAGTCCAATGCTAATTCTATTAGCTCTACCCATTTCACCATCGAGCGTATTCAAATTGTCTGCCTCAGAGGAGCCAAAAGATCTGATGACCAGCTCAGCACCGGCATAAATTGATGACGAAAGGCTGTATATCAATCCACCGCTCAAAGTAGTGGGTAAAACAAAATCCATTCTGGGTTGGAGATCTGATTCAACATATGTGAAAAAATCAGTTCTTGCAATATATTGACTACCAAAGGGTAATTGAAAACCTGCAAACGCCGACAAACGCCGCTTTTCAGGTGTCGGCAAAAAACGGTAATAGCCCGACAGAAAGGTTCCTTTGTAGGCAAATCTCCTAGCATATTCGGATGATCGATAGTCTATGTGGCTGACAGTATGTTCATCGTAAACACCAAAGAGAAAATCGAATCTAATTCCGACGGTATGTTTTGGTGAAACGTTCCACGCACCGCCTGCAAACATTGTGCTGATACCACCCGAACCGTCCATTGTTTTTGAAAGGGTAAGTGTATCCCCGGAAAAGACTACTGAAGTGGTATCTCCCATCAAATCAAAGGATTTACGAGATATCGGTGTCATCCCCATTCCAAAAGCATATTTTCCATTTATGGGAACAATGAGAGCAGCAGTTGATAGAGTACCTAGTCCGGAGCGGAAACTACCGGTGTTCACTTCTTCTGCATTGTAATGGCCTGTGAGGTAAGCAAAGACTAGATCGGTCCATGTTGTCGGATTGGACAATGAAAAACGGCTGTTGAAAGAAGGGATTAGTCCGGTGCTGGAGAAAGCAAGACTGGCCGCATCCGGGCTGTCTAGAATAATCCCATGACCTATAGCATTGTAGGGCGTTTGAGCCGTCAGAGAAACGGAAAACAGTAGAAAGAAAAGACTACGGAATTTCATAATAAATCTCAAGCAACGGTTGCCCCAATGCTGAACTGTCTGAACGTATGGCCGCATAATCGAAAACCGATCCTGAATTGATCATCTTCAGCTTGAAACCTAGATTTTCAATAGTTTTATCCTCGACTTCTCTCTCACTGATAAGAGACTGAAGCAAATCGGTCACATCGAGTTTTAATATTGATCCAATTGGTGCGGCTGAAGAAGATTTGGTAATGGAGGCAGTGTGATGATCGTAAATGTCTTCATTCAGCTCTTCCCCCCAACTCCAATTGGTGATAGTGTCTTCCATCGCGTAAGCTTGGATAAACAGTGAATCGAGCGCCCCGGCTGAGCTGTGAGCCTCATCCAAGGTGAGTATCAGCTTGGCTCGTCCCACGGATGCCTTCTTAGGAATATTCATGGAAGCCAAATCGGCCTTCACAACAGTCACCAAACCTGCAGCAACGCCAATGTAACTGTAGTTTGAATCAAAAAGACTGTTCTTCAGATTGGGTGGAATGAAAAGTGTTACATCCGACTGACCATTGAAAACACGGGTCGAGTCAACAACTGTTGCTGAGGTATCTGAGTCATCTGTTGCTTCATGCATGAATGTTCTCAGAATTGGGCCATGGATAGGACTGTCAGAGGAATAAAATTTCAGCATGAAATCAGATTCTTCAGGTAACTCTAGTAAATAGAGCCAACCCCCTTCTGCCGTATCTCCCAGCGTTTTGACCAATGCAGAATCGATGGAGAATCGAAGGTGCATCAGTCCTGTGGTGTCACTGGAAAATTTGGAGGAAAGCCTTGGGTAATCATCAGAAATCCAGTCAACATTGGTGTAGTTTGATCCCAGTTCCACATAGTTGGAATCACGCCTGAAATAACCCATAGTGATTGTACTTATTTCCGGAATATTACCAGAGAAGGTGCTGTCCAGTGTCAGCTGGAAATAGCCACTGTCTATCTCGAAGTTTGCCCAGTTCAAAATGGTGTGAGACTCAAATTCCAAAAGTGTCCGGGAGGCATCAAATTGTTTGTTACGTCCCGCATAGATGCTGTGCAGTCCTCCAAGGGTTGGCGGCACCTGGTATGTCTTAAACTGAAAAGAGGTCGTTGAAGCTACCTGAGACTGCATCGGAGCATCATCCAGATTAATGAGAAAGGCTTCATTCTCACAGGAAATGAGGAATAATGAAACAATGGTGCAGAAAAATCTTGAGCCGAAATGATTCATTCGCTGGTCTTAGACCTGATGAAAATTAAATTGAAAGACTTATGCGGAGCCAAAAGCCTCTTGAAGAATCTTATTAATACCGTCAGCGGTTGATTCAACTGAAGCTTCATCTTCGTTCTTTAGATTTATTTTCTTGAGTTTCTTCTTTATGCCAGCAATATGGGGTTTAAAGTCTGCATGGCTCAAAAGTTCCTTTGAAATCTTGGAATTAGGACCGTCTACAGCAATGACCAGATCTGCGTTTGTAGCAGCGACCGAAAGACAATTGAGTGAATCTCCAGCGAACTCTTTTGGCAATTCCACACCCAGTTTTTCGAAGGATGATTTTGACACTTTGGTATACTCATTAATGGTGTGAATAAGCTGGACCGTCCTGATACCCTTATAGAATTCCTGATTGGCAAAAAGCTGTTTGTAAAGGATCGGGACAAAAGACGATTGCCAATCGTTACAAATTATGATGTCAGGGGACCAAAAAAGATTCACCAGCATTTCGAGCGCTATCTTGCTGTAGAAACCGAACCGATCATCATTATTTGACAGTGCTCGTCCGTTCTTCGATTTGTAGAGAAGTGTTGTTAATGGTTGAAACCAGTCAGCATGTTCCATAAAGTAAACTTGGACTCTTGTCTTTGGAATAAAAGCCGATTTTGCGGAGGCAACTTCGGTCACACCACCAATCTCTGATTCGATCTCTCTGAGCCGAATTACCTCTCGAAGAGTATATTTTCGTTCACTGATATACCCGTATTTCGGGGAAGTGAGCCTGATGTCGTGACCGTATTGTTGAAGTTTGATTGGAACGTTTTTACAAAAAGTTGCAAGGAAGGATGTCTGAGAAAAAGGTGTAATTTCAGAAGCAAGAAAATATATTTTCATTAGTGGGTCTCCAAAAAACCTAAATAAAATGGCAGGTTACAACTGACGAAGGTATTGCTGGGCCCGCTGATAATATTCGCTACCCGGATAGTGGTCAACCAGCTTCTGAAATTCAGCCCTTGCTTTTTCGAAGTTGCCAATTTTCTGATAGCAGATTCCAAGTTTTAACTGTGTGTCGTCCCACTTATCCTGCTCCTTGAATTGGAAAACTTTTTCAAATTCAAGGATAGCCCGCTTATAGTTCTTCAATGCATAATACGATTCGCCAAGCCAGTACTGACTGTTATCAGCAAGCTTGTGACTAGGATCGCCTGTAACAAGACGCCCAAAACCTTGGATGGCCGACTCATAGTTACCGTCATTGTAAGCGCTTAAAGCATCAATATAGCTTCTCTTATAATCGTCATTGTTGATTTTGGATGCTGAGACATCAACGGTACCTGTCTTCAAATCATAAAGTTCATTAAAACTCCGCGTCAGGGTAACAATCTTATTCTCAATCATCATCAGCTGCTGAAGGAGCTGGAAGTTGATACTATCAGTATAAGCTGCTTTGCTCTCAAGAGTTCTAATTTTGTTCTGAAGTGTATTGACTCGGTTGATGAGTAAAATGGTGGTACTGTCAGATTGAGCTTTCGCCCGGACCATACTCCCCATTGCATTTTCTACATCAGGGATGACAATACCCAGCAGCTGGTTCACTTGCGTCTCTAGCGTGGACACCCTATCGATTAAATTTTTATCCTGCGATGACTGAGTTTGAGCCGTGGCAAAAGCAGAGATAAACATACCACAGATAAAAAGTGGGAAAAGATGGGAGAATTGGGGGGCGAAGTTGCGATTCATGATCACCATCAGACGAGTTCGGTTACTCATCACTTAGATATCGGTAAATTTACCCCTATTTGTCATCTCCACCAATCTGTTTAGTGCCCAAACTTCAAGCAGTTCCTGAGGGTAAGGCTCGTATATTCAATCGGAAGCCTCGATGCTCATGTTCATAGCCAACCCCAGCATGGCATAACAGGAAACAAGGAATGTCCCGCCATAACTGATAAATGGTAAAGGTAAGCCTTTTACTGGGAGCAGATTCACTGTCATACCAACATTTACGAATATATGTGACATAAAGAGAACCGTGATACCGAATAATGCGAGGCTAGGGAAGCGTTCTGAAGTTCTATAGGCACGTTGAATCATGTCAAGCACCAGAAAGGCAAAAAGAACCAGGATGAATGCCACAGCCACAAATCCAAATTCCTCCCCAATGACTGAGAATATAAAGTCTGTTTCTTGCTCAGGTAAAAATTTCAAGTGCGTCTGAGTGCCGCGGCCAAAACCTTTACCCCAAAGGCCGCCGGAGCCGATTGCTGTCTGAGATTGTATCACCTGATACGCAGCACCCAGCGGATCTCGGGTAACATCAAGCAGTACGAGAACGCGTTCCTTCTGATAGGCCCGTAGACTGTTCCATATTACAGGCGTTAGAAGACCAAGAAAAACGTTTCCGAAAAAATTAGCCAGCATGACCCGGAGTGTCGATTGAGAAAAGAACAGAATAACAGCCATGAAAATCATCCAGCCTGTGAAAGTGTAATAATTAAATGCGGTGATTATGCTGAAAATAGGTGCCAAGAGCAGAAGTATGTGGAGAGGCTTGGCCCCTACCCAATAGAGTAGTGGAATAATCGGTGCAACAATTATAACGGCCGAACCCAAATCGGGCTGCTTGGCTATGACCCCGGCAGGTATCATTACCGCAACAATAGGCACAAATAGAGATTGAACTTTTTTCAATTGAAGCCTGTGGTCTGACAGGTATCTTGCCAACGCAATAACCACAAGCCATTTCATCACTTCAGCCGGTTGGAAGTTAAGACTGCCCATGGATATCCATCTGTACGTTCCCGCAACAGGGTCGGTTAGATAAGGCAATAACAGAGAAGCGAAAGAAAAAACTACAGCAATGTATGAATATTCGTGAATTAACCGCTTGGGTATAGCTAAGAAAAAGAAAAACGCACCAAACGCCGGAAAAAACCAGAAAAGAAATTTGACAAAACGAGATGAGAATGAAAACGAAGCATCACCTTGGGAAATGCTGTAAAGAGTAATAAGGCCAAAACCATTCAAGATGAATACCAGAACTAGCCAGTGAAGAGGGGCTTTTTGCAGTTTTTTATAGAAGTTCACAAATCAGCGGCCAAGGTGGCGTTTCCTACTCTGAAATATGATTTGATTAGTTTCGAAGCAATGGGTGCTGCAGTAGAGCCTCCTGTACCCCCATTTTCGATAATGAGGCTGATAGCTATTGTTTCACCTTTACTTTCAGCAAAACCGACAAACCACGCATGAGGATCTCCATGAGGATTCTCTGCCGTACCTGTTTTCCCGTACGCACTAACATCAGACGCCGCCAGCTCTTTATCAAAGGCGGTACCGCCTTTCTTGTTCACAACATCGAATGTCATTTTGTGAATAGTTCTCCATGTGGCTGATTTTATCGGTATCCTTATCACCCGTTCTTTTGTCTTTTTCTTTACAAGTTTTGGTCGAGCCTGATCTCCTTTCATAGCAACAATTCCAATAAACTGAGCCATTTGCAGAGGAGTCACTAAAATGTCGCCCTGACCAATAGCAAGGTGCAGAAGAGATCCTTCGGCCCATCCCCACCGCCCGTACTTCTTGTTCATGTAAGCCCTTTCCGCTACCACACCATCGTTTTCATCCGGCAGATCTATCCCTGTAGGTGATCCAAAGCCAAACAATTTCACATAAGCAGCCCATGTATCAATGTCCATTCTTTGGACCAACTGATAAAAGTAAACATTACACGACTCTACGATTGCCCTCGATAGATTTACACGACCGTGACCATCCTCTCGCCAGCACCCAAAAGTTCGGTCTCCAAATTCATAACTACCAGTACACTGGACGCTCCACTTGTCATCCACCAGACCTTGCTCAAGTGCGGCGATGGTTGTTATCAGTTTGAAAGATGAACCGGGCGGGTAGAGCCCAAGGACAGCCCGGTTGAGGAGCGGCCGGCTCTCATCGGTGGAATAACTTCGCCACTTGTCCAGATCCATGCCGGCTGAAAAATCCCTCAGCGGAAAATCAGGCTTGCTGGCCATGGCAAGAATTTCGCCTGTTTCTGCATTTATAATAACAGCAGCAGCACGTTTACCTTCAAGCAGTGATTCTGTTCTAGACTGCAGGCCCGCATCTATGGTAAGGTGCAAATTTTCTCCCGGACTAGAAGCGATCGGATCACGATCGATTAAAATTCCCACTTCCCTTCCCAAAGCATCAACTTGCCTAAATTCGGCCCCTTTAACACCCCTTAGCCGATTCTCATATAATTTTTCTAGACCTTGAAAGCCAAGGTAATCACCCAGAGCATAATCACCTTCCCTCATGGCATTGAGCTCACTGTTATTGATTTCACGAAGATAGCCGAGGATGTGAGAAGCTCTTACATTTTTCACATTGGGATAGAATCTCACCGGTAGTTTGGTAGAAAAAACACCAGGCAGCTCATTTTTGTGCTCCTCAATTAGGCTGAGCTTAGCGATTGAAACATTCCTAGCAATGAGGGCCGGCTGGAAACGCCCCTGGTAATACTTCTTCAAATTCTGCTGAAGATCCCTTTTATCCCGATCGAGGTACTTCCCTATCATATCCATTTGCACATCTTCATCAATAAGTTCATCCTTAATAACTGATATGGCGTAAATGGACTGGTTGGCGGCGAGAATTTCACCTTTCCTGTCTAGGATATTACCTCGCGGTGCCGGTTGGGTGACCATGCGAATCCTATTCGCATCGGCCAGAAGACTGTATTTTTCATATCTGTAAATCTGAAGATAATAAAACCGCCCCAATAGCAGAGCAAACAACAGCAGGATTACCAGAGAAACGACGTCTCGTCTTCGGGCGGGAATATAGATTTCTGTTCTTAGCACGGCGTCCTCACTTGGGTGGCGGTTTTACTTTGCTGAGAGGTATAATCATCTGAAGTATACCTATGAAAATAGATGTGTAGACTGCGGCGAAGATGTATGTCTGCCAAAAGATACCAGGGTTGGTTACATAGACAGACTGATAATTGACATAAATGAAAATAAAGAAATGAACCATCATTATCCCGACCCAAGTAGCATGAAAAGTGATAGGACTCATGCGGTTGTATCTTCCCTGAAGTCTCCCAACTAGGAATCCTGTAATTGACTTTGTAAGAGGGGCCAGGCCCATAAGCGAACCAGCACTTAAAAAATCTTCCACCAACCCAAGACTAAACCCGGCAATAATCCCTGCGAGGCTACCCCACCTGAGGGAAAGATAAACCACGAAAATTAGAATAAAATCAGGCCGGAGGCCTCTTATGGTGAGAAAATCGCTGAGCATCATCTGAAGAAACAGTGCTGCCAAACCGGTCAAAAAAGGTAGCGCGCGATTCACCATTATTCACCGCTTAAAACAAATAAATGTCCCAATGTGGTAAAGTCTGTGTTGGCTTTCGCCACGGCTATCTTGTGCATCATTTCAGGCCGGTCAATAATACCTGAAACAA
This sequence comes from Fidelibacterota bacterium UBA2125, assembly GCA_002329125.1. Lineage (GTDB taxonomy): Bacteria > Fidelibacterota > Marinisomatia > Marinisomatales > S15-B10 > UBA2125. The sequence goes on from DCXX01000054.1 coordinate 19,887, forward strand.
ATCCAACTGCAAGGTTTGGCGGGAATATGTCGCTAAAGCCTGAAGTGATAATCCTTTCACCCACTTCAATCTCTGTGGCTTTGGGGATCTCCCACACCTCGAAAATGTCACCTTCTCTCCAACGCATAATACCTGTAGTCCCACTTTTTTCCAGCTTGACGCTCAGCCGAAAGCTGTAGTCTACCATGAGTTGAACCACTGTTGTTGCCGGGCCGACTGAGACGGTTTTCCCCACCACCCCGTCAACACTTACCACGGCAAGGTTTGGCCTCACATCTTGTTGAGAACCGACATTGATATTCACCACTCTCATGAGGGGCGAAAGACCAGTGCTGACCACCCGGGCTGGTAGAAGAAATGTGCCAACCGATTCCTTATAATCCAGCATTGCTTTAAGACGCTCATTCTCAGTCTTGTAATGCAACAGTTCAGAATTGAGAAGAGAAAGCTGCACAGCCTTTGCTCTAAGAGCGTCATTCTCTTCCCGCAGGGTACCAATCCCCTGTACCCAGTTCACGGGTGCATAAATGACAGACAGAACGGAATTGAACTTCCCTCGGAGGATCTGAACATCAGGTGATTCGTTATTCGAGAGGAGGAAGAGTGAGAGCGCTATAGAGAAAGTGAGAGAGAACCAGTCACGATTATCAACAATAAAGCCGAAGAGCTTTCGCATCAACAGCTACATAAGCACATCTGTGTACTTCTTAATGTTGGACAAAACCATACCGGTACCTCTCACCACGTCTGTGAGAGGATTTTCAGATAAGTTTGTAGGAAGATTTGTTCTCTCTCTGATATTTTGATCGAGTCCTTTAAGCATTGAACCTCCACCGGTAAGAATAATGCCCCTTTCAAGGACATCGACGGCGAGTTCGGGGGGTGTCTTCTCAAGTGCTCTTTTTATTACATCGACGATCTGAGTAACACAGTCCTTCAAAGCTTGACGAACCTCATCAGAGGAGACTTCAACCGTTTTGGGTATACCTGAAACCAAATCCCGCCCTTTTATTTGGATAGGCGCTTGATCCATTCGCATTGCGGTGCCGACTTTTTTCTTGATCTTCTCAGCCGTCGGCTCACCGACGTCAAGTTTGTGTTCATTGCGAAACCATTGAACTATAGCTTCATCCATCTCGTGCCCAGCGATCTTGATCGTCTCTTTGGTTACTACCCCATTGAGGGCAATGACGGCGATCTCGGAGGTGCCGCCGCCGATATCCACAATCATATTCCCCACCGGTTTGGAAATATCTATACCGATTCCTATGGCAGCGGCCACCGGTTCTTCGATAAGGTAAACTTCCTTTCCGTTAGCACGTTCAGCGGAATCCCGCACCGCCTTTCGCTCTACCCCCGTTACACCGCTCGGCACACAAATCACCATTTTGAACCGTGCGATGGGACTGAAATTGATTTTCTTAACAAAACCTAGGAGCATCCCGTCTGTTGCTTCAAAGTCTGCAATGACACCATCCTTGAGGGGATTGATTGTTTCTATATCCCGGTGTGTCTTCCCAACCATCAAGCTGGCCTCCTTACCTACAGCCAGAACAGATCCATCATTAATATTTCTTGCAATAATGGAAGGTTCATTAATGATAATACCCTTGGAAGGAATCCAAATCAAAGTGTTGGCCGTTCCTAAGTCGATAGCTATGTCGCCGGATACCCAGCCTGCCGAACCTATACCATTCTTGACTATATTCATCTACTTACTCGAAAGATGAAGGTTATGTAAAGTTGTCTCCTCGGATTAATCGCGGAGGCTCGAAATTACCTACAAGTTCTGTCTAAATCAATCATAATAGAGAGATTAAAATCGGTAGGGTCTCGCTTGTGCATTAAATTAGGCTAGACAAAACGACAACCAAATATGGGAGTTTCTACTGATGAGTAAGATCACACTTTATCATAATCCCCGTTGACGAAAAAGCCGGGAAGCCGTGCTGCTTCTCAGGGAAAAAGGAGTTGAACCGGAGATCATCGAATATTTAAAGAATCCTGCCGATGAATCGATCCTACGATCCTTGGCGGAAATGATGGGTCTTAGACCAAATCAGTTTATCCGGAAAGGCGAGGCTGAGTTTAAAGCACTCAACCTGAAAGACTCGTTTGAAGATGATGACTTCCTGTTCAGTACCATGGCCAAGCACCCCAAACTGATGGAGCGACCTATTGCGGTCAGTGACCAGCAGGCTGTCTTGGGCCGGCCTCCTGAAAAAGTGCTTAGACTTGTAAAATAGGTTTGGACTGCTTTATGGTTACGTGTGTGGTTCTGGGAAGTGCACTACTACTCAACACTTAGGTGGACCAGTGCCAACTTGCCTGTCACTTAATCCTTCGCCTAAATTTGCCTACTCGTTTTCAATACTTATACACTGAAAGGACTTCGATTCATGACTGATTTTACCGTTCCCAAACCTGAAAATGATCCTGTTCAATCCTACGCTCCAGGCACGCCTGAGCGGAAAGAACTGAAAGCCACGCTCGATGAACTGAAAGGCAAGGAAATTGAAATCCCGATTATCATTGGCGGTCAGGAGATAAAGACTGGTAACACCCAGAAGTGTATCATTCCCCACAACCATAAGCATGTTCTTGCCCATTTTCATCAGGCCGGTGAATCGGAGGTAAAACAGGCCATTGAGGTAGCCGGCGAAGCGTGGAAAAGCTGGTCCACTACTCCTTTTGAAGAGCGGGCTAAAATCTTCCTAAAAATGGGTGAGCTGGCTGCAGGTAAATGGCGACAGATTCTTAATGCCTCCACTATGCTCAACATGAGCAAGACAGTTTACCAGGCTGAAATCGATTCAGCATGCGAAGTAGTGGACTTTTTCAACTTCAACCCCTATTATGCTCAGGAACTTAATACCTTTCAGCCCATGCATTCTCCTCCTCCCATCAAGAACACGATCGAGCATCGACCTCTGGAGGGTTTTGTTTTTGCGGTTAGTCCATTCAATTTCACCAGCATTGGGGCCAACCTTCCCACAGCACCTTCTCTTATGGGGAACGTAGTACTATGGAAGCCGGCTTCCAGCGCTGTCTTCCCTGCATATTACCTGATGAAACTTTTCCAGGAAGCAGGCATTCCAGACGGCGTTATCAATTTCATCCCGGGACCAGGCTCTAAAGTTGGACCAAATGTTTTGCCGAATACCGATCTGGCTGGAATTCATTTTACCGGCTCAACAAATGTCTTTCAGTCCATGTGGAAAACAGTTGGAGAAAACATCGCCGGCTATGCTACTTATCCTCGCATCGTGGGAGAGACGGGAGGCAAAGATTTCTGTGTAGCTCATGAATCTGCCGATCTCGACGCCTTAGTTACCTGTATGGTGCGTGGAGCATTTGAATACCAAGGCCAGAAATGCTCTGCCCTCTCGCGGGCTTACATTCCATCAACCATCTGGCCAGAGATCAAAGAACGGTATGTTGCAGAGGTGAAATCAATCAAGATGGGCGATGTAGAAGATTTCACTAACTTCATGAATGCAGTTATCGACAAGGCCGCTTTCGACTCTATCGTGAACTACATCGACTATGCAAAAGAATCGTCCGACGCCGAGATTCTCACGGGCAGAGGATATGACGACTCGGTTGGTTACTTTATTGAACCGACTACAATCATTACTACCAACCCCCATTTCAAAACAATGGAAGAAGAAATATTCGGCCCCGTCCTGACTATTTATGTTTACGATCCAAATGAATGGCAGGAAATACTGCAATTGGTCGATCAAACATCCATCTACGCCCTGACAGGATGTGTTGTGTCTCAAGATAGAAAAGCCATCGATGATGCCTCAAAAGCACTCACTCATGCCGCAGGAAATTTTTATATCAATGACAAACCAACGGGGGCTGTGGTAGGTCAGCAACCATTCGGCGGCAGCAGGGCATCAGGAACGAACGACAAGGCAGGTTCTATCTGGAACTTAGCACGCTGGGTTTCTCAGAGGACCATCAAGGAAAACTTCGACCCCCCCAAAGATTATAGGTATCCATTCATGGCTGACGAATGATCAAGTTAATCCAAAAGATTCTTGGGTTCAGAAGCTTCTTTGGCTTTAGTTAGCATATACCCTTTTTCAAGCAACTCTTCTACCAACCGTTTCGGTATGGAGTTATTATAGAATAATACACAGACTACGAAAGGCGTGAATAGATATGAACAGAACACGGGTTCTAATTATGGGAGCCGCCGGGCGTGATTTTCATAATTTCAATGTAATATACCGTAACGATCCTCAAAGTAAGGTAGTTGCCTTCACGGCAACGCAAATCCCCAACATCGAAGGACGGTTATATCCACCCGAGCTTAGTGGTGAACTTTATCCCGACGGGATTCCCATTCTGGATGAGGTTGATCTGTCTCGACTTATATCTGAATTTAAGGTTGACGATGTTGTCTTTGCTTACAGTGATGTTTCTCATGAATACGTCATGCACAAGGCGTCAGAAGTCCTGAAGTGCGGGTCAAATTTCAAGCTCTTGGGTGGCGAAAAGACAATGATCAAATCTAATAAACCGGTAATAGCAATCGGCGCTGTCAGAACCGGATCTGGGAAAAGTCAGACGACTCGGCGAGTGGCAGAAGTACTGACTGAAGCAGGAATAAGTGTGGCCGTTATTCGTCATCCCATGCCCTATGGTGATCTGAATAAACAAAAAGTCCAGCGATTTGCTACCATTGAAGATCTGAAGAATTATGACTGCACCATCGAGGAGATGGAGGAATATGAACCTCATATTGACCGTGGATCGGTAGTGTTCGCTGGTGTTGATTACAAAGCTATCCTGGACAAGGCTGAAAAGGAAGCGGACATTATCCTCTGGGACGGCGGCAATAACGATATGCCGTTCTACAAGTCAGATCTCTTTCTTGTGGTCGTAGATCCTCATCGGCCTGGACACGAGCTGTTGTTCTATCCCGGTGAATCGAATCTCCTGATGGCAGACGTAGTAGTTATCAACAAGATGGACACGGCCGAACCTGAGAACATCGCAACAGTAAAGGCTAACATAGCTTCGGTTAATCCCGGTGCCACCATCATTGAAGCTGCATCACCTGTAACAGTTGAGAAACCTGATGTTATCAAGGGAAAGCGGTGTCTCGTGGTGGAAGATGGTCCCACTCTGACGCACGGTGGAATGAAGTTTGGCGCTGGCATAGTAGCAGCGGAGAAATTTGGCGCAACTGAAATCGTTGATCCAAGGCCGTGGATCACCGGCACAATCGCAGAAACGTTTGAGTCCTATCCTGACATTGGAAAACTGTTGCCCGCCATGGGCTATGGCGAACAGCAAATAAAAGATCTGGAAGCCACTATCAATGCCGCCGATTGTGACGTAGTGATAATCGGAACACCTATAGATCTGCGAAGACTGCTTCATATTGAAAAGCCTTCGGTTCGTGTAACATACAATTTGAAAGAAACTGGTAGACCAATGGTAGCTAATGTACTGGAACCTTTCACGAAATGACATCAAATAGAAACAGAACCGCCGTTCTGGCACTGGGCGGAAACGCCATCTCTCCCAAAGGAGAAGTGGATACTATCGCCAACCAATTCATCCACACGCGGGAGAGTCTGAGCGCCATCAGGCACCTCATTTCGGAAGGGTACAACCTTGTCATCACCCACGGCAACGGTCCCCAGGTGGGGAATGCCTTACTAAGAACGGAGCTGACCGCTGATAAAGCACCTATCCTCCCTTTAGGAATTTGTGTAGCGGATGTTGAAGGGGGCATGGGATACATGATCCAACAGTCTATTCAAAACCTTCTGAAGCGAGAAAATATCCATAAAGATGTGGTCACCATTATCACGCAGGTATTGGTGGATAAGAACGATCCTGAAATAAAAAATCCATCCAAAGAGATCGGCCAACGTTACGATAGAAAAACAGCTTCAGCTTTGGCTGACCGTTTCAACTGGACTGTAAGAGAAACATCTTCCGGAGACTGGCGACGGGTGGTCCCTTCTCCTAAACCGATCTCAATTGTAGAGGCAGATGCCATCCGGGAACTGGTGGATGCAGAAAAAATTGTGATCGCCGCCGGTGGGGGTGGCATACCCGTCTACACCATGGATAGTGGTGATCTGGAAGGTTTTGATGCCGTTGTAGACAAAGACCTTGCATCAGCCATAGTGGCACACGAAATTGGCGCCGGTGATTTTTTTATACTGACAGATGTCAGAACTGTATTTCTCAACTTCGGACAGAAAAACGAGACACCTATTCACCACATGACAGTAACGGAGGCACAAACTTACCTAAAGGAAGGACAGTTCACACCCGGCACCATGGAACCAAAAATTTCCGCAGCTATGGATTTCATCAATAGAGGGGGCGAGCGTGTATTCATCTCAGCCATCGATTCCTTAGCTGAAGCACTTCTAGGAGAAACAGGCACGGTCATAACTAATTAACCATGAAGATTCACGAGTATCAGGCTAAAGAGATTCTCAGGCAGAACAGCGTCCCGGTACCGGCAGGCACCCCAGCTTTTTCTGTTGATGAAGCTGTGAAAGCAGCGGAAGCAATGAGCAGCGATCTATGGGTGTTGAAAGCACAAATTCACGCCGGCGGCCGCGGCAAGGGCGGTGGTGTTAAGATTGCCAAAAGCTTAGAGGAAGTTCGGGAGTTGGCTGGTCAGATTCTCGGGATGAACCTGGTGACTCACCAGACAGGGCATGAAGGCAAAGAGGTGAACCGGTTACTCGTTGAAGAAGGGGTAGACATTGCCCGGGAGCTCTACGCCGGAATTGTTCTAGACCGTTCTACGGAGAATTTTGTATTCATGGTATCCACGGAAGGAGGCGTTGAGATCGAAAAGGTTGCGGCGGAAACGCCGGAAAAAATCGTGAAAGTGTGGATCCACCCAGAATTTGGCCTTACCACATTCCAGGCACGTCAACTTGCGTTTGCCCTGGGGCTGGAGGGCGATCAGGTAAAGAATGGTGTTAAAACATTTATGGCTCTTTGGAAAACGTTTGACAGCTACGACTGTTCCCTTGCTGAAATCAATCCCTTGGTGGTAACAGGTAACGGACAAGTTATGGCACTGGATGCTAAAATAAATTTTGACGATAACAGTCTTTATCGCCACAGTAATGTTGAGGAAATGCGGGACACCTCAGAAGAGTTACCCAGTGAAATGGAAGCAGCCAGCTACCAGCTCAATTACATCAAGCTAGATGGAAATGTAGGATGCATGGTAAATGGTGCCGGCCTCGCCATGGCCACTATGGACATCATCAAATTGTCAGGTGGTGAGCCGGCAAATTTTCTCGATGTAGGCGGTGTGGCCAATCCTGAAACAGTATCAAGAGGTTTTAAACTGATTCTTACTGATCCTAATGTTAAATCAATACTCATTAACATCTTCGGTGGCATTGTCCGATGTGACCGTGTGGCACAAGGTGTTGTTGATGCGATGTCAGCAATAAATGTTAAAGTGCCTGTTGTGGTTCGCCTTGAGGGGACAAATGCCAAGGAAGCCGCTACATTACTGGAAGAATCCTCTCTCGATTTCCTTGTCGCCATCAGCCTAAAGGACGGTGCCGAAAAAGCAGTTAAGGCGGCACAGGAATGAGCATCCTCCTTGACAAAGATACCCGGGTCATCGTCCAGGGAATTACCGGCAAGGAAGGCTCTTTCCACACTGAACAGATGATTGGCTACGGCACAAATGTGGTGGGCGGTGTCACTCCTGGCAAGGGAAACCAGACCCATTTTGACTTGCCTGTTTTCAACACCGTTGCAGAAGCGGTAAATAATACAGATGCCAACGCCTCTGTTATTTTCGTTCCTCCTCCCTTTGGCCCCGACGCCATTATGGAAGCTGCCGACGCCGGTGTAGAGTTAGTGGTATGCATTACCGAAGGCATTCCTGCCGCTGATATGGTAAAAGTGAAAAACTTCCTTCATCGAATGAAAACAAGAATGATTGGACCAAACTGTCCTGGCATTATTTCTCCCGAAAAAGCAAAGATCGGCATCATGCCAGGTTTTATTCACAAAGAGGGTTCAATCGGAGTTATCTCAAGAAGTGGCACGCTCACCTACGAAGCAGTATATCAGCTGACGGAGTTGGGTATCGGTCAGTCCACCTGTGTTGGTATCGGCGGCGATCCCATCATCGGTAGCACCTTTATTGATCTGCTTGGACTCTTTGCCGAGGATGACGGTACCGAAGGTGTTGTTCTTATTGGCGAAATCGGCGGTTCAGCTGAAGAAGAAGCGGCAGTATGGATGCAAAAGTCCGGATTCAACAAACCTGTTGTGGCATTCATTGCGGGACAAACAGCACCCCCAGGAAGAAGAATGGGGCACGCAGGAGCCATCATCGCTGGGGGAAAAGGGACGGCAACTGATAAAATGAAGGCCCTCAGAGATGTTGGGATTTCGGTGGTGGAAAGTCCGGCCGACATTGGAATTACGATGCAGCAACAATTGGGGAATTAAACTTGGGAAATCACACTTTAGCGATTATTAAACCAGACTCAGTCAGTAAGAACAATACAGGGAAAATCATTGATCGAATTCTTGACGGCGGTTTTCAAATCCTCGCCATGCAACAAGTAATGCTTACCAGGGAAAGAGCTGAAGCTTTCTATGCCGTTCATTCAGAGCGGCCTTTCTTCAATGACCTTGTGGAATTCATGACTTCAAAACCGTGTGTACCCATTGCACTCAAAAAAGAGGATGCTGTTACATCTTTTAGAGATTTAATAGGCGCCACAAATCCTGAT
>DCXX01000045.1:0-2342 GCA_002329125.1 Fidelibacterota bacterium UBA2125
AATATGATCTCCAGCGTTGTTAATCCCTTCGACCGAATAGGATTTAGAGAAGGGGATTCTTAAGATTGCGGGAGATCACACCTCCCGATAGAATCTTGGCTTGTACCCCCCATTGTGGTTAAGTTTTGTTAATGAAGAGACTTGCACCAACTACTTCTCTCTTGCTTTCTTTTGTAGCCTCCTTATGGGCGCAACCAGCGAAAGAACTCCCCATCGGTTTTACCGAATGGGAATGGGAAAATCGCCACCTAATCAAAGAATATGCCCGGGATACAGATCCACCACCGGAACCTATCCGAAACATAGCTGAGCACGAACGTATGCAAGGCGTCCTGATCCGTTATCCACTAGGCATTTCTACATCCATTGTTAAAGAAATGTCGGAAGACGTTATCGTTTACTGCCTTGTGAATGCAAGTCTGGAAAACTCTGCTACTACAAGCTTTGAAAACGCCGGAGTCAATATGGACAGTGTGGAATTCATTTTGGGGCCTACGGACAGTTACTGGACGCGGGATTACGGCCCCTGGTGGGTGGTTGACGGATATCGGAATGTCTCCGTCGTGGACTTTACCTACAACCGGCCCCGGCCCAACGATAACGATGCGCCCGCCAAAATGAGTGACTATTTGAACACACCCTATTTTGCCACAGACCTGATTCATTCTGGCGGTAACTACATGACGGACAGCTACGGCAATTCGGCTTCTTCTTCTCTTGTATACAGCGAAAATGAGATCCCTGATAGTGAAGTAAACGATATCATGGAAGCATACTACGGCATCGATACATACCACGTAGTGGACGATCCTAATGGGGAGTATATCGAACATATCGACTGCTGGGGGAAATTTTTATCTCCAACAAAACTTCTTCTCCGAGAGGTACCAGAGAGTCATAGCCAATATGATGAAATCGAAGAAGTGGTGGAATACTTTGAAGACCAGGTTAATGACTTTGGGGAGCCGTGGGAAATGTACCGTGTATATACACCCAGCAATCAGCCGTATACTAACTCCCTAATTCTTAACGAGAAAGTTTTTGTCCCTATCGTGAACAGTTCCTGGGATGATGAAGCGATGGAGGTGTATCAAGAAGCTCTGCCAGGCTATGAGATTTTACCCGTCACGGGCGACTGGCTTTCCACAGACGCCATCCATTGCCGGGCCAAGGGGATTCCCGATCTGGAGATGCTGCAGATGTTCCACAACCCCATTAATAATCAGGATACCCCACTAAATGAATACCGAGTAGTTACAATTATTGACGATTTAAGTGAAACAGGGCTGGTTTTTGAAGAATTGAAGGTTTTTTGGAAAAACAGTTCAATGAACGATTATGAAAGTATACTCATGAATGTCTGTCCGGAGGATATACCAGATTGTTACGATGCCTATATTCCGGGACAGCCATCGGATATGGAAATCAGTTATTACATCCACGCTGCTGATTACTCCGGACGAGACGAGACACTCCCCATAGCTGGTTACTATTCGTTCCAGATAGCCGGATTCATCTCTGGTGATGTGAATATGGACGGAACCCTGAACGTCCTTGATGTCGTCGAAATTGTGAACCACATGCTTGCAACAGAATCGTTATCTGAACAACAGATGTACCTAGCCGATATGAACCAAGATGGAATTATTGACGTTTTTGATATTGTAGAACTTATCGACCTGATCATTGGATAAACGCTAAGGAGAGTTTGATGAAAAACACTTACACGCTTCGTGACAAACGAGAACTTATTGTTCGCAACCTGACCATGGATGATGTGAAGCTTTCCCATGAATTCTTCCTCTCTTTATCAGAGGAAGAACGCCGTTATCTGCGTAGCGATGTAGCCGATATTAAGCACGTCAAGAAACGGATTAAGGCTACACAATCTGGAATCATTATCCGCCGTATAGCTATCATAGGTAAGGATGTAGTTGGTGACGCTTCACTTGAAATCTCTACAGAAGAATGGAAGGGCGGAACCGGATACCTTCGCCTGCTCATCCCCAAAGCTTACAGGGATTCTGATGTGGGGGCAGTTCTGGTATCAGATCTATATGAAGTTGCCAAAGAACGTCAGCTGAAGCACATAATCACCAAACTGATGCGGCCTCAAAAAGAAGTAATCGAAATGTATGAGCAGCTCGGTTTCAGGATTGAAGGAATTCTCCCGGACTATCTGGTAGATCAAGCCGGAGAGGAGCAAGATATGGTTGTTTTAATCTGCGGGCTGGAAGATCTGCAAAAAGTTCATGAATTTGTCGGGAATTGGATAGATGGTGATCTCGGAAGTGTTGGCGCCGGTGAAATGTAGCCCTAACTTTTTCTCTAACGCAGATAGT
>DCXX01000045.1:2592-5236 GCA_002329125.1 Fidelibacterota bacterium UBA2125
CATGATATACTTTCCCAGCCGAAGGGTCGTTTATGAGAGCCGCAGCAATCCCTTTCGCTAAATCACCCACATACGCCGGCTGTAGTTTGAACTTACCCGCTTGCCTGATTGCCATCCCAGGGTAAAACATGGGAGCTGGAAGTGGTGGCTTCACCAGCTGTCTGTAGAGAAGGGAGCTGAACTCAGACTTCTTCACATCTTCGTTTTGGTGGGCCGGATCACCAAAGAGCACCGATGGGCGGAAGATGGTCCACTCCAGACCGCTGTTACGAAGATACTGATCAGCCATGTACTTTGTCCGCTGATATGCTGTGCCATGTGGCTTCACTCCATTGGCACTCACCGTTAGGAATCTCTTGGCACCGGCGGTCACGGCCTTGTCCACAACAACCTTTGTAGCACAAAAGTGAAGTTTCTCAAAGGTGTCCGCGCGCCAAAAGTTGGGACGTAGAATACCGATCAGGTGGACTACAGCATCAGACTGTGGGGGAAAGGAAAAGTCAAAAACATTGCCGGAAATAATTTCCCCTGAAAAATCAGCGGGGAGTTTGTGTTCACTTCCCGGCCGTACCAGTACTGTAATGTGATGACCTGCATTCTGAAGGACTTCCAAAACATAACCTCCTACAAAACCTGAAGCGCCAGTAACGAAAATTTTCATGGTACAGGGAATTTACGCTAAATGGTATTGTGTCTGCAGGTTACAAAATCAGTTAGAGCTGAGAATACTTTATTCCATCAGTGAGCTGATATCCATAATGAAGAGGCTCAGTGACCGCTCACCGGGTGCGGCATCTCGGCTGGAGCTAAACAGCACACTTTTACCGTCCGGAGAGATAACTGGAAAACCATCGAAAGCATCACTGTAAGTAAGGCGGGTTTGCTCCTGCGTTTCGATGTTCATCATATAAATCTCAAAATTGTGTGGCGGCTCCACCTTTACAAAAACAAAATGCTTTCCATCGGGGCCCGGATGGGGAGCCCAGTTTGTCTTGTCGTCTTCAAATGTGATTTGTTTCAGATCTGTACCATCGTGCTTAATGGTATAGATAGTCATAGGTTTTCCCCGAGAATCATCGAATTCCTTTTTCCATGCCCTGTAGAGAATTGTTTCGCTATCGGGCATGTAGAACGAACCACCCTCCTGCCAATCGTCCGTATGGGTAACTTGGAATTCACCCGTCCCATCGCTCCGCATTCGCCACAAGTCCAGATTTCCGTCAATCTGCCGAGTGAAAAGAATCCACTTGCCATCCGGCGAAACAGAGACCTCCGCATCGTAGTACTTGTTATGCGTCAACCGTTGAATGTTTGATCCGTCAAGATCACTGACGTACAGCTCGGCACCTTGGGGATAGATGGTCGGCAGTGACCAGCTACCTACCGGCATATCAGGGTAATCCCGAGTGGACGTCCAGATAATCTTATCTCCGGAAGGAAAGAAATATGAGCAGGCATCTTCACCACGGTCATTGATACGACGGATACCGGTGCCGTCAATATTGGCTACGTAAACATGATGAACATCATCATCCGCTTGTACTTTGGCGTTGCAGATAAGACTTTTTCCATCTGGTGAATAGTAAGCTTCGGCGGCTTTCGGCAGTCCGGGTACCGGTGTTATAGGGAGCTCTTTCCCGTTAGGATCAGCTGTGAGGGGAAAACACCACACGCCTAATGACAACATCATGATAGTTCGTCTAAATTTGATCACTTTGCTAACCTCCAGAGATAAAAATTTTGTGTTATCTACTTCAGGAAAACCCCGATGGAAATGAATGATGTGGTTCCAAACGGTCCAAACGGCATTACAGCATAGTCTATTGTGGCTACCATGCTAGCCAATGGTAGTTTCATGCCCGCCCCTGCTGTGAACTTTTCCAAATCATAGTTAAACCGATAGCCTCCGCGTAGGAAGAACATTTCATGAAAAGCGAATTCTACTCCCAGATTGATGTGCTCAGGTGCATCGTTGGGATGTTCAGCATCCAGAGCAACAGTCAGCCTGTTGGAACCGTTGGGTAGAATAACGTCTCCCTGCCCTATCACATCCATGGCGACTCCGATACGGATCATGAGCGGAAGTGGCCACGACTCCGTTTTCAATTCAGCTTCAGTGGTAACATTTCCATCCACATCATTCTCCACATCAACAGGATGCAGTAGGTCGCGGCCGGAGTATTTCGGTTCACCTCCAAAATTTGAAAGTGCCATACCAATTTTCATGCCGTAGAAATCAGTCTTCAGGATAGAACCTAAATCAACAGCAAAAGTCTGGGCGATCTCATTGTACGCCGCCAGATGAATATATTTGAGAGTCATCCCGTAAGATAGACGATCACTCATGCGCCGAGCATAGCTGGCGGCTAGAGCCATATCCATCACATTGTAGTAAAGCCCATTGCCATCCTGATCAATTACAGTAGTAACTTCCTTCTCATCCATAGTCAGAGCCGAAATGGAAACACCAAAAACACCTGCCTGTCCCCTGGGGAGAGTTACACTAACAAACTCGTGAGTAATATCCAATGCCCAGTCTGTATGGCTGAATGTGGAAGATATTCCCTCTGTTGCAACCATGCCGGCTGGATTCCAGTAGTGAGCTGTACCGTCGTCCGCCAGAGCTACAAAACTGCCGCCCATA
>DCXX01000047.1 GCA_002329125.1 Fidelibacterota bacterium UBA2125
TTGGCGACGGCCTGAAACTGATCTAAGATCCACTCATTAGCTCTTGTGCCAATGGCATGTATGGCGAATCTGATTCCTGCGGCGTCTGCCTCCTGCATCATTGTTTTGAACAAAATAGTGTCTGATGCCACAATGACACCCCTGGTATTGGGATCATCCTTGTATGGATCATGCATCCATGCAGTGCGAGAGCCCAGTGAACCGTCAATCATTCCTTTAAGAGCAGGCCACTGGAGCCATCGGTTTCCAGTCCCGTATTCGGTTATGTAGTCGATCTGTTTTTTCCAGTTGGTCCACCACGGAGCAGCGTAAATACGCATTCTGAACTCACCGGCAGCTTCAACCTTTCTATAGGTCAACAGATCTTCCCAGGAACACATATCGTGAACCTGCGTGATACCGCACATAAGTGCATAGTCCATGGCCTTTTTTAGTACTCTTTTCCGTTCTTCTTCCGTTGGTGGGGTAACAACTCGCTGAATCAGTTCCTTAGCTTCAGCTTCCCGAAGTATTCCTGTTGGATTACCATTCATATGGTCCCGATCTATGACACCTCCAGGCGGATCAGGGGTATCGCCGGTGATGCCGGCCAGTTGCATGGCTTTTGAATTGGCAAAGGCCATATGCATATCAACTCTGTGGACAAAGACAGGGTATTCTTTGGAAACATTGTCCACCCACGAGTGATGTGGCAATTCACCACCCCACTTCTCGTGATCCCAGTTCCCACCGAGGATCCATTGTCCTGGCTTCATCTTTTGTGCTGCACTGTCTATTTTAAAAATGAAATCCTCAGGGGAATCCACTTCTCTAAAATTCAGGCGGACAAGCTGAAATCCTCCATCCATGAAATGCGTATGGGCATCCATCAAACCAGGTACTACGAATCTCCCTTGGAGATCTATAATATCTGTATTTGAATCCATGAGATCCTCTACAATCTCATTTGACCCCACCGCAACAAGATATTCACCTGTAACAGCCATAGCTTGCGCTCTAGATGCACTCTCCGCACCTGTCCAGATTGAACCATTCACATACACTGTGTCAGCCCTGTTTCTGGTACATGAAACCATAAAGAAAAGAGAAAATGTCAAAATAAGTTTTTTAGGTACAGACATTTATTATTTCTTTTTCTTTTTTCGCATAGCATCCATGGCTTTCCATGCTATTTCTGGAATTCTATCCAGATCGTTGAATTCTCCCGCTCCTTTCAGCCATTCGCCTCCGTCGATGGTCACCACTTCACCATTTATGTAGGAGGCACCATCACTAATCAAGAAAGAAGCAAGATTGGCCAACTCTTCATGCTCACCAAATCGTTGAAGTGGAATTCGTTTTTTCATTCTCTTTTCAATTTTCAGCCCGGGAGGAACGAGGCGCGTCCAGGCCCCTTCTGTGGGAAAAGGACCGGGCGCAATGGCATTTGTCCGGATACCGTATTTAGCCCATTCTACAGCCAGTGACCGCGTCATGGCGAGGACGCCAGCTTTCGCACATGCGGAAGGAACGACATATCCCGATCCAGTCCATGCGTAGGTAGTAACAATGTTCAGCATTACACCTCCGCCGTTTTCTTTCATCACTTTTTGCGCAGCCATGGAACTGTTAAACGTCCCAGTCAACACAATATCCACAATGGTACGGAAAGCATTCTCAGAAAGTCTTTCCGTGGGACTAATGAAGTTGCCCGCAGCATTATTCAATAAAACACTTACGGGTCCCAACTTTGTGACAGTTTCATCAATCATCCGCTGTACATCCTCACCGCTTCGAACATCACATTGCTGCCCTAAAACTTCCGCCCCTGATTCTTTCAACTCCTGAACTGCTGTATCTATAACTTCTTTTCTTCTGCCACATATACTGAGTTTTGCACCCAATACACCAAATCGTTGTGCCATAGATTTTCCCAGGCCGGTGCCGCCACCGGTTATTATCACTGTTTTATTTTTCAGGAGATCTTTTTCAAACATAGACTAATCCCCCTGGATTCGTGCCCAGAAAAGAAGGTTATTTAATTTGTACAGATTATTTCGACCCGATCTGACAGCATGACTCTAGCGCTTCGTATGCCGCGGGGTCAGCTTCTGTATCGTTAGCGCTGTAGCCTAGCTTAGCAATAGCTTGCTCTATTGTTGGTAGATCGATAACTGAAGTTCTATAAGAAAAAATCCCTGTTTTATTCTCTTCATCAATCTCAACCTTCACCACACCCTTTAGCTTCGAGATTTCATCCTCAATGGTAATTGCGCACATTTCACAGGCCATCGTTTCGAGCTTAATTTCAGATTTCGCAACAGCGGAGGAACATGCGAATCCAACAAAAAGTATAATAGATAGCAATACTATTTTTTTCATTAATATCCCCAAGATTAATCCCTCCCATAAGTTGCCTGTTTAACTGAAACCTGCGGGAAATTACGTAGAATTTGATTGATTTCAGCTACTTCGTTCTCAACAATTGAATTATATCGGCGAACTATAGCTTCAGTCTCTTCATCAAGCTCTTTCATCCTCAACATTTGGGGATCTGTGGGCCGTGCTGAGGTACCATCCACTGCCCATGCCAGTGATCTTATTTCTTCACGCAATCTCGGTCTTTGACGATAGCTCAGACCGTTTATTGGTCTTTTCAACTCGTCATTCCTGAACTCTTTAACCATTTGCAATACATTTTTTATTTTCCCCTCTGCTTCAGTCAGGTCAAAATCACTGCTTGAAGAATTTTTTACCTTTTTCTTCAATTCGCTCATTTGGGTTATCACGCTTTCTGTACCATTGAGAACTGTATTGACTTTCGACAACATATCTCTTATTTC
>DCXX01000085.1 GCA_002329125.1 Fidelibacterota bacterium UBA2125
AGTCCATTGTGAATCTGGCCCTGCTCCGGGGAATGATAGGCAAGCCTCATGCCGGATTGCTTCCGCTCCGTGGTCACAGTAACGTTCAGGGGGTAGGTTCGGTGGGCGTCACCCCTGCACTCAAAAACAGTGTCATGGAAAAGCTGGAGTCGGAACTAGCTGTAAAGATGCCTGAATTATCCGGTATGGACACCATGCAGTGTATGAAATCGGCAATGAACGGAAAAATAGATCTGGCATTTATACAAGGAGGTAACCTGTACAACGCCAACCCTGACTCTCAGTTTGCTGAGCGGGCGCTGAACAATATTCCTTTCAAGATTTTTCTCACCACCACACTTAACATGACGCACTTAACAGCAACCGAAGGGGAGTGTGTCATTCTTCCCGTGGCAGCCAGAGATGAGGAGAAACAGCCCACCACACAGGAATCCATGTTTAATTTTGTCAGGATGAGTGACGGAGGTATTGTGCGATTGGACAATGTCCGATCCGAAGTAGATATTATTGCAGAAATTGCCCATTCTGTCCTAGGGGATCATCCTGTAAATTGGCTTGGTTTCAAGGAACACAGTCACATCCGGGATGCCATTGCCCGGACAATCCCAGGATTCCAAAAGATCACTGTTATAGATGAGACCAAGGAAGAGTTTCAGATAGGTGGCAGAACGTTCCATGAGCCCCAGTTTGCTACGGTTAATGGTAAAGCTAAATTCTCTACAGTTTCCATTCCCGATTTGAAGCGGAATGATGGGGAATTCACGCTCACCTCGGTCCGGAGCGAGGGGCAGTTCAACACCATTATTTACGATGAGGAGGATGTTTTCCGCGGGACCAATGATCGTTGGGTGGTCATGATGAACAGTGATGACATGACTTCATTAGGAATTAAGGATAATGGTCATGTCAATGTTGAAAATGAAACAGGGCAGATGAACGAGGTAAAGGTGAAAGCATTCGATGTACCCAATGGGAACGTTGCAGCGTTTTTTCCGGAAGCGAATGTACTTATTCCTAACCAGGTGGATAACGAGAGTAAGACACCGGGGTTTAAGTCAGTGGCGGTAAGAATTACTAAATCTTAATGGCGGATGGTAAGTTGAGAACTAGGTGAAGGCTCAACGGTCACATATACTGTTCATGGCGGTGTGGACATTTCTTCAAGCCCAGCCAGCCAAACAAATTCGTTATCGTGAGTTGGTGAAAATGCGTGTCCCTGTTGTTGGCAAGATAGAAATGGTCTCCACAACAGTGGTTGCCCATGGAATGATGCATGAAAAAGAGGAGTCCACCGTGGACAGGTTTGTTTTTAGGTGGATGGGTAACTCTGAGGGATCTATTATTGACCTTTCCAACGGATACAAGATATCTTATGATAAAGAGGACGAGGAATACTGGCACACCACCTTTGAGGATTTAGTTGAGGAGAGGGTCAATCCAGACACCTCTAATGGAGAGTCAGTCTCCTTTACAATGGGTAGTGACGATGATGATGAAGATGAAGATGGGGAAGAGCCGGTTGTTTCGAGAACAGATCAGGGGATAGAAACAGTTAACGGTATCTCTTCTCGCAAATGGATCACTACAATAGTCAGTGATGAGGGGAGAATGATATTTGAGGAGTGGATGGCCGAAGATTTTCCTCTGAGAAAAAA
Source organism: Fidelibacterota bacterium UBA2125 (assembly GCA_002329125.1). Classification (GTDB taxonomy): domain Bacteria; phylum Fidelibacterota; class Marinisomatia; order Marinisomatales; family S15-B10; genus UBA2125. The sequence continues at coordinate 1,656 of DCXX01000085.1, forward strand.
GGCAACAAAGATGCAGAGAAATATCAATGAGAAAATGGGTCTGCCCATGCGAGAGGAAGAATTCACAGGTATTACAAATGTCATGTCATCTTCAGATGAATTCGATCTGGACCCCATCCCGGGCACCATGATCAAAATGACAATGAGGGCATTTGAAGAAGATGAGGACGACCCGAAGATGAGTATGTCTTTTGAACTCTTAGAGATCGAAGAAGAGGTCTTCAATCCCAGCGACTTTTATGTACCAGTAGATTATGAATTTGTAGAGAAGAAATAATGGGAAATTTATTTCATTAATCAAGGGAGTTAAATCATGAAAAAGTTCATCACACTGCTGACGATCAGTTTTATTTGGGCGGCGGATGGCCCAAAGATCTACATCTCTTCAGATATGGAAGGGGTGGTTGGGGCAGTAACGGGGGAACAAATGGGACCTTCGGGTTTTGAGTACCAGCAATTCCGTGAATTTATGACGGCTGAAGTGAATGCAGCCATCGAAGGGGCGCGTTCCGCGGGGGCAGGTGAGATACTGGTTGCCGACTCCCACGGAAACGGTCAGAACCTTCTCATCGATAAATTACCCAAAGATGTGAAGATTGTCCGTTCCTGGCCAAGACCTCTTGACATGGTTGGGGGGCTGGATGATTCATTTGATGGAATCATATTTCTGGGATATCATGCCAGTTCGGATAACCTGACCGGTGTGAGAGCTCACACCTTTTCCAGTGGCCGTCTTACATCTGTAAAGCTGAACGGAACGCCTGTCACGGAAGGAGCATGGAACGCAGCCATTGCAGGTGAATTGGGTGTTCCAGTCATCATGGTATCGGGGGATGACGCAGCTGTGGAGGAGGTCAGTTCACTTGTGGGAAACGTGGAAGGTGCAGTGGTGAAATGGGCCCTCAGTTTCCATTCGGCAACAACTCTTCAACCTGACGCGGCTTATGATCTTATCCGTGAGAAAGCAGCCAGGGCGGTGAAGAACATAAAAAAATATAAACCGTACAAAGTAAAGAATCCCGTTACTGTTGAAATGGGCTTTAAAAACTACAGCCCGGTAGAAATTCTAAGTTATCTTTCTATGTTTGAGCGAACTGGTTCACATACCACCCGCTTTTCGGCAAAAACCATGGAAGAGGCAGCCCGAATCATAACATTTGTACTGATGTACGGCGGCGGTACTTCCACCCCATAGAAAATCGGTTGAATCAATGAAAAGTAGGGCTTCCAACATATTTTATTTTCTTCTCTTGTTGGGCCTTTTTTCGGCCTGTGAAAATCGTCCCGGTCATATCAGAGCGTCCGGGGAATACAGGGAAATGGCTTCAAGGCTTACGGATGTTATTAATTATGAAATGGATGATAAAGGGCTGAACGCCGTCTCCATTGTGCTGGTGGATGATCAGGAAATTCTTTTGGCTCGGGGTTACGGGTATGAGGATTTGGGAAAACCGTCAAAGGCCGATGCTAACACTGTTTACAGAGTCGGCTCAGTCTCAAAACTTTTCACAGACATTGGAATTATGCAATTGGTCGAGAGGGGAGAAGTGGATCTGGACGCCCCCATCACTGACTATCTTCCCGAGTTTCGCCCCAGGAGCAGGTTTGAAAAGGATATCACTCTTCGACAACTTATGTCTCACCGATCAGGACTCCTGAGGGAACCCTTGGTGGGCAACTATTTTGCTGATGATGAACCGACTCTAGAGGCGACAGTTAAAAGTATCATTGATTCTGATGTGGTCTATGAGCCTGAGAGCAAGATCAAATATTCCAACGGCGGCATTGCTACGGTAGGTTATGTGCTGGAGAGATTGAAGAATGAACCTTTCGCCAGCTATCTAAGAAAAAGTGTTCTTCTACCCATGGGGCTTACCCACAGCGCTTTTGAACCTTTGCCAGATATCATTGATCGTTTGGCTGACGCTACCATGTGGTCTTATGACGGCAGAGTTTTCAATGCGCCCACCTTTGAACTTGGCATGTCTCCTGCCGGAAGCATGTATGCGCCTGTTGTGGATCTGGGCCAATTCATGAAAGTACTGTTCAACGGTGGTGCGGGACCTAGGGGGCAGGTGATCAAAGAAGAGACACTCCAGCTGATGCTCACCAGCCAGTTTAATGAAGGGAAGGATCAGCGGCATAACGTGGGGTTCGG
>DCXX01000030.1:0-3928 GCA_002329125.1 Fidelibacterota bacterium UBA2125
CTTTCTTTGGTTTCGCACTTTTGGATGATGACGATGACTCCGTTTCTAAGAAACGGCCTGCAAAGATTGCAGCCACAATGGAGAAACCGATAAAAACAGATGTGGCTGGCAACAGGAAATTTGTTCCAAAAGCACCCACTAGGCTTCCCATGGAAAAACCGAGTATAGTATTGGCAATGGCAGCACCACTGGCAACGAGACTAAACAGCCGTTTTGCTTCTCTGGCTGTGAAAGCAGAACCGGTCAATATCCAAAACTGGATCATCATTACGGTGCCTATTACTTCAAACCAGATGTAGAGAACTGGATAAATCCATTCAGCCAATAAAAGTTGAATGACTATGAATGAGGCGGCGCCAATCCCAAATGTTCCGATAATCTGCGGAACGATGGGAATTTTAGCGGACAACTTGGTCATGATGGCAATGGTGATCCCGATCATGACGGCTGTGAGGATCATCATGTGAGGCAGATAGGCAGGATCGAAACGACTCAGGAAGAAGGTGTCCCGGGCGGTCCTGCCAAACATGAATGAACCGACGACAAAGAAAAAGCAAAGGAAGAAAGGTAGAACCTTCTTTCCTTCGTCGGGTTTCATCTGAAACAGTTTATTCAGGAAGTTCATGTGAGAACCTGATTTGGCTCGCCTGCAAACAACTTAGATATTGAGAACATGAATGCTCAAGTTACTAAATGAGGCCTTTACTCTCAAGTGAATGGAAGAGAACTATTTCTTTTTTTTCAGTGCTTCGTTCATTTCGCGCTTCCACCAGGCGACCTCCTGCGGCATTAATCCCCGTTCTTTACCGGACTGACTACTTTTCCGAGCTTTCTTTTTCTTGCTGGTTGCAAACAATTCATAAAATTGTTCAGGCGATATGTAACGACATCCATTGGCAGTGATCAAGCGCTTCAGTCCACCATCATTCGTGACTACGATATTACTTTTCGCCAGTTGTGCTTTTTCAGCAATTACACTGTCAGCATCCCGTTTGCTCCCGCTGAAGACTACCTTGAGAGTGCCATGGCCTTTCGGTATTTCAAATGGTGGATTGCCATCGAAAACGAGGACTATCTTAACATTCCGACTGTCGCAGTAAGCAGCGCAATCAGTAATGACCCTCTGCAGGCAGGAAGGGTAATCCCGATCCAGAATCTCCAGATAGGTTGGAATAGAGTGGATGGTATTGTGCCCATCAATGAAATAGTGTATCATGATGAACCGGACATGATCAGGTAGAGAATTATTATGAGCACCAGTAATATGACGAGACGCACCATCCAGCCCGTTTGAGTGCGAAAGTAGGAGGGAATTGTGTCATCCAGGTCATCTATTTGTTGCTCAGTTCGCCGGCTCAATAGATATTTTGATCCAAACACAATCATCCCAAACAGCAGGAGAAAGATACCGAGACGCATTAATGGATCCATCAGTCGAAATCAACTTCGTCCGGTGTGAGTGTCTTCATGGAGAAGGCGTGAATTGACCCGCCCATGAGCTCGCCAAGGGCGTGGTAGACCAACCTGTGCCGCTTCAGCAGCGGGAGACCATGAAAATCAGCCGAAACGATGAGTGCTGTAAAGTGACCACCACCGGATGAGTTGCCGCTGTGACCAGCATGCATTTCGGAATCATCACGAATCTCGAAGTGAGACACATCAAGATTGGCCCGTATTTGTTTCTCAATCTGATCCAGCATTCCACTGCAAGTCTAAAAGGGAAAACAGAAGATTGCAACCGGTCTCGTTATGAAATGGTTGTTGACAGAAAGTTTCTCACTTACCTTCTAACCTTGTCTGAAATTGGAGATATCAGCTATGTCATTTAAACCGTTAAAGTTTAAATCGTTGCCAGAGGATGAATTGATCACCCGTTCTGCCACTTTTCGGGAACAGTTGGCCACCCGGCGCAGTATCCGCCATTTTTCAACCAGGGAAGTTCCCATGGAAGTGATCGAAAATGTGATTATGACTGCTTCGTCGGCTCCTTCCGGTGCCAACCAGCAACCGTGGACATTTGTGGTTGTGAAGGACCCCAAAATAAAGAGTGAGATCAGGGTCGCGGCTGAAAAAGAAGAAAAAGCGTTCTACGATCATCGTGCGACCGATGAGTGGCTTGCCGACCTAGAACCCCTCGGAACGGGTTGGCAAAAACCGTTCCTTGAAGATGCACCCTTTCTCATCGTAGTGTTCAAGAAGATTTATGGTATGGACGGGGATCAGCAATTCAAACATTATTATGTTAATGAGTCTGTGGGTATTGCAAGCGGTTTCCTGTTGACTGCAATTCACCAAACAGGGCTTGTGGCGCTTACACATACGCCGAGCCCCATGGGTTTTCTTGCGAAAATCCTAAATAGACCAGAAAATGAGAAAGCCTTTCTTCTCGTCCCTGTGGGATACCCGGCGGAAGATGCAGAGGTGCCTGTTTTGACTAAGAAGATATTCGAAGAAGTAACGGAGGTATTTTGATGAATAAATCTAGGGATATTGTGATCTTCGTTTTGATAGTTGCTGGCTTAGCTTTTTTCTTTTCCCGGGATAAGGGAGAATCTGTTCCTTTCAGGAAAAGTTCCATAAGGCAAGCTGAGAAACTTTCAGGTCTTCAATTCGGATCAGCTGATAGAAAACTGATGATGGAGGATCTATCCGGTAACCTAGAGAAATATGAGGGCATTCGTAATCTAAAGATTCCAAATTCAGTTCAACCCTCAATTCAATTTAATCCGACACCTATTGGAGTTCAGTTTGACAGAATCAGACGAACAATACGGTGGAGTCCGATCGATGAGGTTTCACGGCCGGACAATCTTGAAGAATTGGCATTTGCGTCTGTGGCGGAATTGGCCGAGCTGATCCTGACTCGTCAGGTATCCTCAACAGAGCTGACTAAGATGTATCTGGAACGTCTGAAAGAACACGGCCCCACCCTGCAGTGCGTCGTGACCCTGACGGAAGAACTCGCCTTGAAGCAGGCTGCCCGTGCCGATGCCGAGATCGCTGCAGGCAAATACCGGGGGCCACTCCACGGAATCCCCTACGGTGCGAAAGATCTTCTTGCGGTGAAAGGGTATAAGACAACGTGGGGCGCAATGCCCTACAAGGATCAGATGATTGATGAAAATTCGACAGTTGTAAAGAAACTTGAAGAAGCAGGAGCAGTTCTTGTGGCAAAATTGACTCTGGGCGCGCTGGCTTGGGGAGATGTCTGGTTCGGCGGGAAGACAAAGAATCCGTGGAATCTTGAAGAAGGATCCAGTGGATCCTCCGCCGGTTCAGGTTCTGCAACCGCGGCCGGTCTGGTAGCCTTTGCCATTGGTACGGAAACGTGGGGTTCTATTGTTTCACCGTCAACACGGTGCGGTGTCACGGGACTGCGTCCGACCTTCGGCAGGGTGAGCAGGGCCGGAGCTATGGCGCTGAGCTGGTCAATGGACAAAATCGGCCCAATGTGCAGGACTGTGGAAGACTGCGCCATCGTTTTTAACGCCATTTACGGTCCCGATGGTCTTGATCAGTCCTTAATTGATCTGCCGTTTAATTACAATGCCGACGTCGATCTTACCGGCCTTCGAATCGGCTACCTGAAGTCTGCTTTCGAAGGGGACTACACTGGAAAAGATAACGATGAGGCATCTTTGAAGGTCTTAAGGGAACTGGGTGTCGATCTTATCCCTTTTGAACTTCCTGAATTTCCCGTAGAGAACATTTCATTTATTTTGTGGGCGGAGGCGGCGGCAGCCTTTGATGAGCTGACACGCTCGGGACAGGATGAATTGATGGTGCGTCAGATCCAGCGGGCGTGGCCGAATGTTTTCAGGGCATCACGGTTTATACCTGCGGTGGAGTATATTCAGGCGAACCGTGCGAGACATATACTGATACAGAAAATGGCTGAACAGATGAAAGCGGTGGATCTTTTCGTGAC
>DCXX01000030.1:4336-4745 GCA_002329125.1 Fidelibacterota bacterium UBA2125
GAGCCCAACAAGCATCAGTTTCATCGGTCAGCTTTACGATGAAGGGACAATCCTGGCTGTGGCCAAAGCATATCAGGATGCTACTGATTGGCACAAACAACATCCATCAATGTTTATTCCTTAACTTAATAAAGCGTTCGCAAGAGGAAAAAATGGCAGCCGGAACACATGAATATGTTGAAGATCCCAGGAATGAGAATGTCCTGATATATATAAATGGGGAGATTGTTCCCCGGCCCGATGCGAAGATCTCGGTTTTTGACAGTGGTTTTTTACTGGGTGACGGTGTCTGGGAAGGAATCCGCCTCCACCACGGAAAGCTGGCTTTTCTGGATGCTCACCTTGACCGACTCTTCAGCGGAGCGAAGGATTTGGCCATAGATATTGGTGTCAGCAGAAACGAAATGAC
>DCXX01000099.1:0-3041 GCA_002329125.1 Fidelibacterota bacterium UBA2125
CTTTTCAGATACTACCGGCTCCTGAAAACCTGCACTGCCAAATAGATTAAGGTCCGCCATTACATAATTCTCCGGTGTAATAGTCCCGCCACTTCACCAAAATCTGATGGATCATTAACATTAAGCTTTGCATTTTTCGTCAAAGTAAATGAATCCAGGGGATTCATCTGTTGCAAATAACGCTTTTTCGAAGAAATAAACCCCTTCCACTTTCCAGGAAGTTGTCCCATAAATTTGATGCTGACAGTGGGTGATTTAGTTGATCTGGGTTTTATATCATTAATCATACTTATCACTGTGGACACCAGTCCTTGATCACCTGATATAGTGCCCATGGAAACTATACCATTTCGAATTATGGGTTGACCAAAAGCATGTATTGTTCCTCCAAAAAAGAACAAAGCCCTAACACTTCTGCCATCCTTGATAAAAACAACACTGGCCTCATCACCACTTACAGTCCGCGCTAAGGAAAGTGTGCAGGGCTCAAGCCACACAGGCACAGTTCCAGCACGCTTCAAAACTATATTCAACGCCTCCAGTGCATTTTCAGGAATAATACATGTCATAATCCAATCCCTGTCACTGCCGTTGGATTTAAGCGCCTGAAAGAAAACAGAGGACGTGGGCCAGAGAGGGCCAAGACGCCTCTCGAGGAACCAACGAAGATAAGATTCCTGTTCATCTCTGGTTAATCCTTTGTCGACGGGAAAAATCTGGCAGTCGATCCACCGCTCATCCAATGATAAGAACACTTCCTTGTTTTGAATAGGAAGCGATTCAATCATATCCTGAAAAACGATTCCTAGAAGCACCAATAAATCTGGTGATCTCAGGTCAGGGCGATGAAAGTCTTTGGAAAGTTTTGTTGCCTTGAGTGAATTGACAACTAACGTGCCATCACTGACATCAGCATGAGCATACCGCAGCCAACCACTCCTGATAGAGATTGCCAGCATGCACGGTTAGAAGCGTACCCAGCTCTTATCTCCGTCTTCAATCTTACCGTGGGATCGCGCATTGAATGCAAAGACAAGGAAACGACGCTCCGTATATGTACCCTCAATAGGGCTCGCTACTTTATAATCATCTTCAGTCAATTCGATGATATAAGGTTGATTTGTCAGAGGGCAGTAAAGCATAGTGGGATCAGGCATGAAACTGTCGTAATAACTGACAACTTCAACATGACTGGAATAAGCTGTGTCCGTTATACCAACAAAAGTACTGTCTTCCTGAAAAGACTTCAGCAGATTCTTCCGGACAAAGGAGGTATCGTAACGCGATTCATCCTCATTAAAGTTCACCACAGTCATCACTGTGTCCAAGAGTGTATCCTTCCGGGTTTTCAGGAAACCGAATGAAGTGTCATAAACCGTAGCATAGTTGGCAAACATATCCACATCAGCTGTGCCGCCATCAAGATGAATTTTCTGCTTACTGAGAAATGTGCTGTCAGCAGTGAGGGAATCCCTTGCTGCATTTACCACCGTTAAAGCCCACTGGCCGTCCGCCGTCCGCTCACCTGTGAGACGCTCATAGTATGAAAGAACGTCATAAACATTTTCCATATAGAAACGGCTTTCCGCCTCCACAGCTTCTTCATTATCCCATATGAGCCGAGGCAAGTAAAGCACGCCCAGGAAGGAGATGACCGAAACCAGGATCGCCACTTCCAGAAGGTCCCTAATCCACCATTTATAATGTGTATCCAGAAGTTCTGTCATTGATCTATTTCTTTCTCTTTAGCCTCATAATTCCAGGTGTAGTCGAATCTTTTCAAGAGATTTATCGCCTATACCTTTCACATTACGCAAATCGTCTATGGTCTTAAAGGTGCCAAACTCGTCCCTGTAAGCAATAATCCGGTCAGCCAGTGCCGGACCGATGCCGGGAAGAGTTATAAGTTCACTCTTGAGAGCTTTGTTCAAGTTTACTTTTTGGATGGTGATAATCGAAGCAATATTTTCACCAGCAAGACGGGCTGTTCTTCTCTCCTGAGCAATTTTGGCAACCTCGTCCGCCTCTTTAGCTGATTCGGATATATCAAAAGTTTCAGGGAACCATGTCCGTCTTACATATCCTACCATCAGCCCGACAACAAGAATTGTCAGAAGAAATTTGGAAATGAATTTTTCCTGAGGCGTCATGGGTTAGAGTTGCACCTTCCTCACTTTAGTTTTATCCTTTCTCCCGTTGGTTGAAGAAAGCTGCTCAAACAGTTTCTTTTGGCTGGAATTAAGTTTGGTGGGAGTGCTTACCTGAATCTTTACCAGCTGATCACCTTTTCTACCGTCTCGCAATTCACCCAGACCTTTACTCCGCATCCTCAACACCTGTCCGGACTGGATGCCAGCAGGAATGGACAAGTTGGCGGAGCCGGTCAACGTCGGCACCTCAATTTTTTCACCGAGGGCAGCTTGAGAAAAGGATATCTCTACTTCTATAATAATATCAGCACCGTGCCGCGTAAAATATTTGTGCTCTTTTTCATCAAAGAAAACTACAAGGTCGCCCCTGTCACTGCCCCTTGGTCCTGCATTTCCCTCACCACGAAGTGTCATATAATTACCTGCAGCCACACCGGCGGGAACATTCACCTTGATTTGTGCCGATTTTTTTCTTCGGCCATCACCACCACAGGAGCGACACGGCTTAGATATAACCTCGCCACTGCCGCCGCAGTTGGAGCATACCCCCACATTAACAAACTGACCAAAAAGTGAACGGGAGATCTGGCGCACTTGTCCGGAGCCTTCGCAAGACGTACACCGCGTGGGCATAGACCCTTTTTCACCACCTGTTCCATTACAGGAGTCGCACGAATCCATCCGGTTTACTTTAATAGTTTTCGTAACACCTTCAGCGATCTCCTCAAGGATAAGTTTTAGAGAAACTTTAAGATCTGTGCCCCGGCTGCGGTGTCTTGAGCCCGTACCGCCACCGAAAAAGTCGTCAAATGAACTGGAACCAAATCCTTCCATAAAGGTCCGCAAGGCGTCGGAAAGGTCAAAGTCGGCAAAACCGCCAAAACCGCCTCC
>DCXX01000099.1:3373-10434 GCA_002329125.1 Fidelibacterota bacterium UBA2125
CCGGCACCGGCGTCCGTTGCGGCATGGCCAAACTGGTCGTACTGTGCACGCTTTTGAGAATCATTCAGAACAGAGTAAGCTTCAGCCGCCTCTTTGAATTTTTCCTCAGCATTTTTATCACCAGGATTCTTGTCCGGGTGATGCTTCATGGCAAGTTTTCGGTAAGCTTTCTTGATCTCGGCCTCACCGGCTCCCTTTTCTAAACCAAGAACCTCGTAGTAATCGCGCTTCAAGGGCTAATCCTTATCGTTCTCCTGCGAATTGACAATCACCTTGGCGTGGCGAATAATCCTGTCTTTGTATTTATACCCTTTTTCAAATTCCTGGATTACAACACCATCCTCGTGATCATCGGAAGCTTGGGTCATCATGGCGTCATGGAGTTCCGGATCGAATTTTATCCCTTCAGAATCAAACGGTTCAACCTTCAGGGCGCCGAGTCGACGGTGAAGTTTTTCAAGGATAAGGTTTATCCCTTCCATCAAAGATTCCGCATTTTGCGACTTTTCTCCATCCACAGAATCGATCATTCTTTGAAGGTCATCAGCGATACCGAGAAAAGAGATGATCACATTCTCACCCTCATACTGCAACAAACGTGTAAATTCTTTATCTTTTCGCTTCTTATAGTTGTCGAACTCAGCACGGAGGCGGAGATGGCGGTCTTGGAGATTCTTCAGCTCATCTTCAAGTGAGGGTTTTTCCTGAATTACTTCTTCAACTGATTCAACTTCTTCCGAAACCTCTGTTTTTTTTTCCGTCTTTTCTTCAGGCTCCGGAATCTGGCCATTCTTTTGTTTCTCTTCGGCTTTCTCTTTTTTGACTTTCTTTTTCTTAGGCATGACTCAGTTTATCAATTGTTGAAGAAAAAAGATTCAAGGCTGTGAGTACTTCAGCATAGTTCATTCTCGTAGGTCCGATGACACCAAAATTGGCGGAAGTTTCACCAAGCACAATCGACTTGGTCACCACAGAACAGGATTGCATTGAATGGTCAGGGTTCTCTGAACCGATAGCTATGGTAAGACTTTCGCTTTCATTGGACAAATTCACTGATTTCCTGATAGCCTCAGAATTGTCCAAAGTAGCAATCATGGACTGCATATCATCCGGCTCACTGAATTCAGGGTGCTGCCATAACTGATCTTTCGCAGATGAAAAAATTTCATCTTCGGACGAAATAGGAAAATAATCTTCTACATTTTCAATGATCACTTGAATAATCTCATTGTCAAACAGAGACTGATCCCTGAGACGATCACCGATAGTTTTTATTATTTCTGATACGGTGAGACCCACGAGCCGCTCTCTCAGTATTGAAGCCACCATCTCAACAAGAGAATCCTTGATTCCCATTGAGAGATTGAGAAGAACAGTTTTCACTTTCTCTGACTTGAAACCTACCACTAGCAGCACCTGTCCTGAACTGAGTTTTACGAGATCCAGGTCTGTCAGTTTGCTCTGACTATTGGCAGAAAGGATGGCAAAGCCGAAAAGGCGATTCAGCTGCGCCAGTGAATTGGCTGTTATTTGAAACAGTCTCTCTACATTGGATGATGCTGCCGCCAGTTCATCCTTGGCAATCTGCTGCATGGATTCAGAAGCCATTTTCGATTCCAGCAGTTCATCTACGTAATAACGGTAACCGAAATCGGTGGGAATTCTGCCTGAGGAAGTGTGGATGTGACCAAGAAGTCCCACCTCCTCAAGGGAGTGAAGGGTATTCCTGATGGAGGCTGCACTCAATTCTATACTGTATTCCTCTTTCAGTCGTTTAGACGCAACGGGGTGGGCAGTTCGTACAAAATCCTCAATGACCATCTTAAGGATCTCCCTAGCCCGGTTCGGCGGTTTTGTGATATTGGCTGTCATGTTCTCAAATTTCACTTTAGACTAACTTCCAAAATTACAGTCAGAGTCAGGGTTAATCAAGAGTATCGTCCGTCGGGAGAAACAGCCGCTAAAGAAACTTCCTTACAGCACGCATACTCCCCACAAACGAGAAGAAGACGATGACACCTACAAGCAAAGCCACAATCTGAAATTGCCACACCAAACGGTACTGAGTAAAGAGTGAAAGAAAATAGTTGCTCCCTTCTACAAAACCGTATGACACCGCTGCGGCAACCAGCGAGCCGAAAAACCCCTCAAGAATTCCCTCAATCATAAAAGGGAATCTGACAAACCTGTCGGTCGCACCCACCAGTTTCAGAATCCTGATGAGATCCCGACGGGCATATATGCTGAGGCGAATGGTGTTTGAAATAAGAATGACAGTGCCAAACAAAATTGCGGCGGCAAGGGCAGTCACTGCTGCAAAGAAACCTTCATAGTATCTCTCAATGAATGAAATAAGCCGCCCCTGATAGCGGACTTCATCCACACCTTCCACAAGTTCAATCTGCTTAATTATGGGATTGACATCGATCCTTTTATCTTTCGGTTGTTGCAGTTTCAGGACAGATCCCGGCGGCAGCGGATTTTCCTCTAACAGATCAAAAATGTTTTCCCCAAACTCCCGCTGGAAAATATCTGCCGCCTCCTCCTTGGTAATCAGTGAAGCGGACTTGATCCCTTCAATGGCGTCTATCTGATCAACGAGTTCCGCCGCCCGAATGTTGTCGACATCTTCTGAAAAAAAGACCTGAAATTCGTATTGCCCTCGAGCAATTTGAATAATGCCCGAAATATTCTCACCCACCACAGCGCTGAATACTACAAAACTGGCTGCTATACCGATTGCGCTAATGGTGGCGAGTGCCGTTGTTTTGGTCCGCCAGAGACTTCGGATGCCTTCCGAGACAAGGTATAGAAACCGATCTATCATGTCTGGACTTCGCCGTCTACAATTTGCATGAATCTGTAACCCCGGTCTTTTACTAGCGAGAAATTGTGGGTGGCCATTAGAATAGCGGTACCGTCTCTGTTAATCTCTTCCAGTAGCTCAATCACCTTGAGAGAAGCAGCAGGATCTAGGTTCCCCGTCGGCTCATCAGCGAGGATTATAAGCGGATCTTTCACAAGGGCTCGGGCAAGTGAAACAATCTGCTGCTCTCCACCTGAAAGTTGGGACGGTAGATGATCCCGACGATCCGATATCCCGAGCCGGTCCAATACATTCTCAACCTCATCTTTTACCATCTTCATTCCGACTCCCTGAACATGTAGTGGAATTGCAATATTGTCGAAGACACTCCTGTCTCTCAGCAACTCGAAATCCTGGAACACCATTCCCACCCTGCGCCTCAGCATGGGAATGCTGCGTTTTTTGATTTTGTCAGATCTGTATTTGTCCACCCCCACTGTCCCTTCCTCGGGAAAGATATCCATATATATAAGTTTCAGAAAAGTGGTTTTACCTGCTCCTGTGGGCCCTATAATGCAGACAAACTCCCCCGGCTCAATATTAAAAGTTGCATTCTCGATGCCAGCACCGTCTTCAAAGGTACAGGATACATTTTTGAAACTAATCATGGTGACACCAACACAAGAATAATACTTATTTATCTTATGTCAATGAAGTCTTTCAGGAATAAAAAGCAAAGAGTCAATATGTTTTCAGTCAACTGTTTAACTGACCCAAGAATTAACCAGAAAATCAGATGAAACTATTTATCCACCGAACCAGACCGATCATTACCAGGATGTATCCTTCCCTACGGGATACCACCCACCCTGTGCGCATGAAAACCAGCACAAGGGCAACCATAAGGGATAAGAACACAAGATGCATTCTGGCATCCGAACTGATAGGTATATTATTCAATATTCCCGCCACTCCGAGAACTCCGAACAGGTTAAAAATATCGCTCCCTATCAAGTTGCCAACGGACATTCCATAACGAGAACGTAGGGCCGCAGCCAATGATGTAGCAAATTCAGGAGCTGAAGTCCCTGCTGCAATTACGGTAGCGCCGATAACCCATTCTGATACGCCCATATATCTTGCCAAGTTAATCGCTGACTCTACCATAAAGTGGGCTCCAAGGAGCACCATCACCAATCCTACAACAAGCATCAAAGGGTCCGACCAGTACATCTCACCCTTTACCTGTTCCGTTTCTAACGGCTCTCTTTTGACATATAGATAGCCCAGATAAAGAAAAAGCAGGGAAAAAAGAATCCCTCCCTCAAATTTGCTCAGAGTCAGATCCCAAAGAAAAAACAATAGAATAAAGGTACCAAACAGTAAGAAAAAACCATCTCTTACAATGACAATTCGACTAGTTTTCAGACTGTGAATAATTGCTGTACCACCAAGAATAAATCCCAAATTGAATATATTTGAACCTACAATATTCCCTATGGCAATATTACCTGCTCCTTTCAAAGCCGCCAGGATTGAAACAGCAAATTCGGGAGCTGACGTACCCAACGCCAATATGGTCAGACCGATTACCAGTTCTGAGATCCCCAAACGTTTGGCAATTTTGGATGCACTGTCTACAAGCCAGGCTGCTCCTTTAGCAATTACTCCAACACAGACAAGAACAATAGTTACATCTTTTATTATTTCCATGGTTCCGTGTTAATTACCTTCAAGATCGGTTAATAGCGTATCAATTTTCAGAAGGGAGACCACTTTATTCTTTTCAAATTTTTGTCGTGAAAGTGTTGTTGTCACTTATTCGGTGTTTTGAAATTCAGTAACTAGCAGTACAAATCCTTTTCACTAATATAATCCCGGACAGGGTCTGGAACCATGTATCGAATGGTCAATCCACTTTTCACGCGGCGACGAATCTGAGATGAGGAAACTTCAATTTGTGGAATATTGGCGAATCTAATTTGAGACAAAATCTCGGGGTCGATCCTGCTTGGGCGAAACCCCGGGCGAAGAGCAATGATAACTCTACATTCATTCAAAATTGATTCATACTCCTTCCAGCTGTGAAAATCCAAAAGGGAATCGCTACCTATGAGAAAATAGAGATCCTTTGAACTTAGGCTGAATTTCCCCTTCGTTTCCTTGACAGTTTCTACCGTATATGAAATTCCGCCTCGTTCTATTTCGATATCGGACACATCGAAATTGTCATTATTCACCAAGGTAAGACGAAGCATTTCCAATCGATCTTCGATAGACGAAATGCCTCTTTCCTTGTGGGGTGGATTGGAGGCCGGTACAAATACAATTCGGTCAAATCGTTCAGATTCCTGAATAGTCTCCGCGACAATAAGATGACCCACATGGGGTGGATCAAAGGTTCCTCCGAACAAACAGAGCTTCAAGACTATTTCTCCTCCTCGGGCCGGTTCTTCTCGATCAACATTTTCGCTTCTTCAAGAACAGCAACATCAGTGAATTCGCCGCCGGTCTCTTCAAGAAAAGTTTCCGCTTCTTCAAACTTGCGAGCAACAATAAATGTATCAACCATTAACAACCGTGCCTTATCGGCATAATCTGTGTCAAAATAGAGTTCCAACAGATCTTCCAGGTAATTTATGGCGGCATCATACTCTTCCATCTTAACATAGAGAATAGCCGACTCATACATTTTCTGAGATAGTTTGTTTCGCAGTTCACGAATGGTGCCAGAGGCTTCATCACGATACTCTGAATCGGGAAAATCCTCGATGAATTCCTGATACTTTTGAATTGCCCTGTCCGTGGCATCCTGATCAAAATAGAACTTTGGAGAACTTTTTTCATAACTCTGGCAAATGCGGTAACGGGCCAACCTGACGTGCGGACTAAATGTCATCTGACGAACAAGTTTGTCATATTCGTTAATTGCGCTCTCGTATTCTTCATTAAGGAAATAAGCCTCACCCAAATGAAACTGTGCATCGTCACCAATGTCTGTATGTTTTCCCCGCAAAAGGACGTACTGGAAATGCTCCTGAGCACGGTAATATTTCCGTTTCTCCAACAGTCCCATGGCTTTCTCATATCGCTCATCAATATCATCCTTGCTGAGATCGATTTCATCTTTGGCACAGCCGGCTAACAAAACCACAAACAGTGGATAAATATATCTGCGCTTATCAATCATTAATATTTCATTACCATCTTATGGCCAAAGAGATCCCTCCTACGCCAGACCGGGCGAAGGGAGAAAATGTCAGCCCCATTGCAGATTCTGTGTTTGGTGCCAATAAGCGACGTCTCGTCTCAATGAATGCATCAAAGGCACTAAAAAGATGATTGAACATAATGGCTGTAACGGTGTAGGTAGCCAGCTTGTATGCATCATTTGATTCTACCCGTTGGTCCAGATAATTGTTCTTGAAATCTGTCATGACAAGGATTTCAACGCTGTCCCCTACAGACTTTTCCTTTTCCCACCAGCCGTTACTTCCGTCTTCCTTGAAAAGATCCGACCATCCCGAAACAAATTGATCATACTTTCCAATGTTTTCATAAAATTCATGATCTCTCACAACTTCAACACCTTCAATCCAGTCCCGCCCGCAAAGGGAGTCTGAACTGATGGTGGCTGTCTGGCCGGGAAGAAACAGATTGAGGTGGTGAGTCCCTTCACAGACCACATCACCATAACTGGATGTAAGCCACGGTGTCCTCAACCACCATTGATAAAGGTCCCAGTTATCATCGGCGAACTGTTCGTATTCAAATTCTATTTTTTCACCACGCTTGGAAAATGACCTCCAACTCATCCATGCCGCCGCTTCCAACCCAACAAAAAAGATAGCTTTTTTCTTTGCTCCGGCATACCACTCCCCCATACCGGGAACGGCCATGGAAAGAATCAGCCCTCTGGCTGGATAAATAGTACTATCCGCTTCAGCCTGAGCTGAATCCATTTCTGCCTCCAGCTGGATCAGCGGCAGTGGGCCATGAAAACGGGGCTCATAATTGAGAAGCTTAGAACCACTTGAATAAAGAGGTACAATAAGGATCAGCATGACCGATATCTGTTTTATCTGTTTTGTCATTTAGAATCCGAAGAGAAGGGTAAAGTAAAACCGTGAGTCGCCGCCATACTCGTGATTTAGCGCAGTGAATTTATCTAATCCCCTGTGTAATTCCACGGCAATTCCCGTCGGGTAATTATAAAATGAAAAACCGCCAAACCGGAGCTGAACTCCCGCCGATC
>DCXX01000123.1:0-6081 GCA_002329125.1 Fidelibacterota bacterium UBA2125
GGTCGCGCTGCCACATAGTCTTCATTGAGAAATAGTTTCTTGGCTTCATCTCCTGCTGTCTTCCGGCCACCGTAAAAGGCACTAAACGTGAAGAAAACACCAAGATTGGGCAGACGCATGCCGGTGATGGGTGTGATTTCCAAGTCATCATGGATTGTATTAACCCTGTGATAGATGTGTCTTACTTCAAGACCCCAGGCGTAGCGGGCCTCCGTAGGAGATTCTGTGATCATTTTCAACCCCACAGAGTATGCCGATGATGTTCCCGTCCCGTAAGGTGAACTGTCCATCCGTTCATCTTTATAAAAGCGAGTATAATTGACACCATAGGAATACTTGAGATGAATAAACCATTTCGGATGCCAACGCATGATGTAAGATGAGCCAATATTCAGCTCAAGAACCGATGGGGAAAACTGTCGTTCAACACCCCAAGACTCTGGAACATCGGGTGGCCCGGTTATGATGAGATCATCCCTGATCTCCATGCGCGGAAAAGGGAATATGGAGGAATATCTGACGCCAAGTCCGGCTAGAATATCGGTGTAACTCTTTCCAAAAAGTGCGTAGGAGAGATTGGTTTGCCCTCCTTCTATTTCAAGAAATGACCCCATCCTTCCGGAAAAACTAATTTCTGTCAATTTTTCATCAGTGTCTTCAGCATAACTGATCGATGTTGGATGGATCTTAAAAGGGTTCAGTCCTTTCCAACCGTAGAAACCGACACCAAAACGACCTTCGGCTGGAATAGTAGCTATAGGTTCTCTGAATTCCATGGGCCTGAAAACAGCCTCCACGACCTTTCTTTCACCTCGCAAAAGAGCATGGAGGATCTCTTGAGCTTCCGGAGGCAGTTTTAGCTTGAACCGCTTGCGGCGCGGTTTGATGGACGGTGCTTCCAAACTCTCTTCCTCTACAGCTGGTTCTTCCTCAGGTACTTCTTCCTCTTGAGGATAGAGGGGCACCACTGTCCCCAGGCAGAAGATAACAGAGATCCATAATGCTTTATTGATACCTCGGATTATCATAAGCCTATGAAAATAACCGCATCATCTGACCAATTCAAAGAGTTTCGTCTCAATCAGACTTTTCACCTCTTGGGAACAAAGAGGATTTGTAACTTCTTTAACACTGAAGATGTCCTTACTAAAGGTGATAACTCTGTTTCTGGCCCTCTGGCCGGTTATTCCGGCCCTGTCAGCACAGAATTCCTGGGCGCCCACAATCTGTCGCGTGAAGTATTCTGGTGGCGGCGACTGGTACAGCGATCCCAGTTCTCTACCCAACTTGCTGAAATTCATTAATGAAAATACTAACGTTCAACTGGCCACTGTTGAGGCAAGGATTTCTCTGGAGGATAATGAAATTTTTAACTACCCGTATCTTTATCTTACGGGCCATGGGAATGTCCGCTTCAGCGAAAGTGAAATTGAAAATCTCCGTCGTCATCTTCACTCTGGCGGCTTTCTGCACGCCGATGACAACTACGGTCTGGATAAATCTTTCAGGCGCGAAATGAAGCGTGTTTTTCCCAACAAGGATTGGGTTGAACTCCCTTTCGATCATCCTCTCTACCACACTTATTTCGACTTTAGCGGCGGACTGCCAAAGATCCACGAACATGACAATAAACCACCTCAGGGTTTCGGCCTGTTCGATGGTGAGCGCCTCATTGTTTTTTACAGCTACGAATCTGATCTGGGTGACGGCTGGGAAGATGCATCTGTCCACAATGATCCCGAAGTGAAGCGTCTGTCAGCTCTAAAAATGGGCGCCAACATTTTTATCTATTCTCTCATTCAGTAGATGAAAGTCACCGCCGCACTCAAACGTTTCCAGATACAGAAAATTCTCAACGACCTTACCACGGCCGGTTGGGCCCTGACCATTGTTGTGATGGTTTCTCTCGTGGCGCTGTTGTCAGCCGAAGCTCTCTTCTGGCTGTCGCCGTTGGTTCGCTACGGTACCTGGTGGGTAGGATTTATTACGCTTATCTTGGCTCTTATCGGCGGCGGGGTGATCCTGGCCCTGGTAAAAAAAGGTCGGATTACCAGATACAGACCGGAATCGTGTGCGGCGGAAGTTGGCAAAGCAGCTTTCCCGCGAAAAGATGATGTTCTGAATGCAGTGCAGCTTGAACAAGCAATAGAAAGTGACAGCAACTATTCAAAGGAACTCACCGGACAATTTCTCCAGTTGATCAAATCAAAACTTTCAACCCTGACACCCAAAGAAGTTTTATTTAACGGTGGCACCGACAGATTCCGACGCATCGCTGTTATTACTCTGATTTTTTTGGTTATCGCCACCTTCACCTTCCTGCCGGAATTCATGGTAGCTGGGCGTCACTGGCTAAATCCACAGACGAGTTACTCGCCGCCCCACCCTTTCAAGATCTTGAGTAATAGCGGTGACATTTACCTCATGGGCGGTGATTCGGCCTCTGTGGTCTTTACCGTGGAAGGGGAGGCTCCCGATTCACTCCGGTTTGAACTTAAAGAGTTAAAGAGTGAATCTGTCACCACACTGACACCTGATGAGAAAGGTGTTTTCCGTCACGGGATCAGCCAAGTCTTCCAGAATCTTGAATACCGTGCTTTCATAAAGGCGGACCGTTTTTGGGAACGGTGGGGTGAAATCTCATCGCCGATTCACACTATTGAGGTTATCGACCGCCCCACCATCGAGAATTTTTCTGTCACTGTCCAGCCGCCGACCTATTCAGGTCTGGAGAAGACCCATCAGGAAGGTAATGTGGCTGAGATCCGGGGATTAGTAGGCTCTACCATCGCCGTAAGCCTGTCATCTGACAAAAACCTGACCAACGGATACCTCACCTCTTTCAATGCCAAGTCAAAAAAGAAAGAACAGATCGGTCTCACCGTCCAAAGAAACCGGGCTTCTGGTAGTTTTACCATGGTTGAAGAAGTTTTCTTCACATCTCATATTTTTGATAAACGAAACATCGGGAATCTTAATCCCATTGAATACCGGGTACTCCCCATCCCTGACGCTTTCCCTTCTATTGAAGTACTCATGCCATCAGAAATTACAGAACTGGGGAGCGAATTTTCCGTGCCTGTTCAGCTCCACATCCAAGATGACTTCGGTTTTTCAAATCTACAGATTGTCTATGAAACTGAACATCCGGATTACGTCGGTTCCCGGGACCTGGTGAGCGTCCAGACAATCCCCACCCTGTCTAAAGTTGTCACATCTCAGGATGTGTTCTATATCTGGGATTTGAGTTTTCTACAGCTCATGCCCGAAGACGAGGTGAAGTTCCATTTTGAATTGTACGACAATGATCTGGTCTCCGGCCCGAAAAAATCCCTTTCACAGCAGTTCACAGCAAGATTTCCCTCCTTAGCAGATCTTTTCGCCAGAACGGAGCAGGGAGAAGATTTGCTGGAAGAAGATTTAAGTGAGATGCTCAGGGATCTTGAAGAGATCAATGCTGCAATCGAAGAGGTCGAATTGAGGCTTCTTAAAACGGAAGAATTGGAGTGGGAAGACAGGCAGACGCTCCGGCAGTCCGTTGAAGAGATGAGGAAAAAACTGGAGGAAGTGAAGGCACTTCAGGATGCAGTAAGCCAGATTACGGAACAGGCGGAGAAGCACGAACTCTTCTCCAGTGATCTGATGGAAAAATTCAAGAATCTTAATGAGCTTCTTCAGGATATCGTCTCGCCGGAAATGCTGGAATCGATGATGGGACTGGATGATGCCATGGAAAGTCTTTCTTCAGATGAGCTTATGAAGGCGCTGAAAGATTTCCAGGGTAACAGTGCTGCCATGGAAGCGCAGCTTGATCGGTTCATCGAAATTTTTAAACGAATCCGCGCTGAGCAGAAAATGGATGAGCTGGTGACACGGCTCGACAATCTTGCTGAGCAGCAGGAAAAACTGGCCAGTGAAGTGGCTACGGAAGTTGATGATGAAAATAGCGGGCGGCTTTCAACTCAACAGGATCGGAATAGAGAAGAATACGAGCGACTGAAAGATCTCATGAAGGAAACGTCGGATGCCATGGAACCATTCGCCCTCATGCCCTCTGGCGAACTTGAACGTCTCTCCAAATCTGAAAATGCAGAGAAAATCTCGGGCAAAATGCAGGAAGCTCAAAACTCTCTCCGACGCGGCAATATGGAAAGAGCTTCTGAGTCTACAGAGGATGCCTCTGAGAATTTGCGGTCCCTCCAGACTGAAGTAAATGATATTTCTGAAAGCTTCAGGACTCAAACGGCGGATGCCATGGCGGAGCGCTTTGAGAAGGTTCTACGCAACACGCTCTTTATCTCAAAAGAGCAGGAACAGCTGCGTGCCGACACTCGGGATCTCCCGAGGAACAGCCCAAGGTTAGGGCAGATGGCCTCCCGCCAGCAAATGCTCCGAGATCAGCTGAGCCAGCTCATCTCGAGCCTTATGATACTTTCCCGGGAAACTTTTGCCATTACTCCTGAGATGGGAAAAGCAATCGGCCGGACATCTGTTGGTATGAATGAATCACTCACCAAGCTGGAAGAACGGAACGGCTCTGAGTCCGCCAGGAAACAGAATGAAACAGTAGAGGCGCTGAACGAGGCCGCCCTGGCTATCATTGCTGCAATGGAGGAGATTCGCCAATCCGGTTCGGCATCCGGGTTTGAGCAGTTTCTTGAAAGAATGAAGCAAATGGCGGCGGCCCAGGAAGGAATCAATGCACAGACGCTTCAGTTGGCATTGGGACAAATGGCCGCTATTTCTCAGGAGCAGCTCATGCGCCGCCTCCAGAGAGATCAGGCTCAGCTGAAAAAATCACTGGAAGAATTGATGAAAGAGATGAGAGGCTCCAATGAGGGGGGTGAACGGCTTGGCGGCATTGCCGATGAAATGGAAGATGTGATCAAAGATTTTGACAGAAACAGCGTGAACCGCCGAACTATCGAAAGACAGCGCCGCATCCTGACCCGCATGCTGGATGCTCAGAAATCTCTCCGCCAACAAGAGATGACAGAAAAAAGACGTGCTGTCACCGTCGGCGATATTGAGCGTCAAGGGCCGGCGGGCCTTCCGACCGATCTCGGTCAGCGCCGCAACCTGGCCATCGAAGCGTTGAACACGGCAATGAAGGCGGGCTATCCCAGAGATTATCAGGAAATGATCCGGAGATATTTTAATTCATTGGTGGATTCTGGTGATATTTCTTCAGAGAAGAATAATGAAAACCGTTAAAATCTTACTCCTTCTGTTTGCTGTAACAATCTCCATCGGGCAAGTCCCACAAACGCTGCCTCTTTTAGATAAAAAGGAAGACCGTTTCCGCCAGGCCATTCGTCTTGAGCGAATCGGTGAACTGGAAGCGGCCGAGACCATCTACCTAGAACTGTTGGATGTCAATCCGAAAGATACCCGGATATTCCTACAGTTAAAGGCTCTTTTCCGGAAACAAGAAAGGTATGAAGATCTGAAAGCGCTCCTGCTTGAAAGAGTGGGTATCTTCAGTAGAGACCTACAGAGCCATGTTGAGCTCGGGGAAGTTTTTCTTCTCATGGATGACCGGGACAAAGCAAAACAGTTCTGGAACAATCTCCTCCTTCAATTTGGCGAAACGAGGTCAATCCACTATATGCTGATCCAGATGTACCTGAAGCACAATCTAGATGAAGAGCTGGATGCTCTGGTGGTGTCAGGCCGAAAACATTTCAATGACCCTTCCTTCTTGAGCCTGGAGCTTGGAAACATCCATATGCGTAATCTCGATTATGCCGCTGCCACGGATGAATTTGTCACATACGGGTCGTACCATCCTGAACAGATTCGGGCGGTATCATCTCAAATTCTTAGAATGTCTGACCGGGAGGAGAGTCACAAAAAGATCGAAACCGCTTTGATGAATAATATGCCAATGAATGAAGACGTAGTCCGCTTACTCTACAGTGATTTTCTGTTCAAAGTCCAGCGCTATCCCGACGCTTACAATCAGCACCTGGCACTGGGCGTGACTGAAGTGAAAGATATGGAGCGGTGGATCAAGTTTGCCCATAATCTCAGGAAGGAGCAATCTCTCCCCCTCGCCCTGAAGGCGTTCACGGTGGTGCT
>DCXX01000123.1:6470-16182 GCA_002329125.1 Fidelibacterota bacterium UBA2125
GCGCTTTACGGGCTCGCCCTCACCTACGAGCAGCAGATTACGCCAAGGCAGCAATGGGCGCCGCTGGCGGAATACTTTCCCGGTAATATGTTCTTTGAAGATCATCTCTCTACACTTCAGACCATAGAAGTGAAACCGCTGGAGGACACATTCTCGCTATATGACTCCATCCTCGTGACGCTACCTTCCACCACTTTCCCTCCCCAGGCGCACTTCCGGCTTGGTGAGATTAAATACAAGATTACTCTGGACTTCGACGGAGCCATGGCATCCTTCGCAGCTGCCGCTAGCGCGACGAAGGATAGAGATCTGGCTCTCCGTTCAAATCTCAGGTTAGCTGATGTTTTGATGGCGAAAAATAACTTCCCACGTGGTCTGAAACATATCCAGGATGCATTGGCATCAACAGGACAAGAAAAGGAGCAACAATCACTTAAGTTCAAACTGTGTCAGGTTCACTTTTTCTACGGTAATATTGACAATACTGTTGTGCTTTTGGACGAGTTACTCTCCTCTTTGAAGTTGGGCGATCCCTACTTTAACGATGCTCTTGAGTTAAAAGGATTTATTGAAGAAAACTATGTTCAGGGCGATCAGATTGATAAGGATGCGTTTCAGAGCTACGTTCTAGCTGAACGGCTTCAACGACAAGGCAAGCGCGGTGAGGCCGCCTCATTCTTCAGATCTGTGGTAGACGTCTATCCTGAAACGTCCATCGCCGACGAGGCCGCCTTCCGCCGAGCGCAGCTGACACTTGAGCTTGGGGAATACACCAGGACCGTAGAGCTGCTCGCCGCAATCCAAGATTCCCCCCTGGGGGATCTGGCCACAGTAATGACAGGAGAGGTGTATGACCGATATCTTTTCAATAGCTCAGAAGCGGAAGTGTGGTATTTCAAGGTGTTGGAAGAGTATCCCGAAAGTCTGCTGACAGAACCAGTACGGTATCGTCTTCGCGAAATCACAAAAAGGAATGAATTAAATTGAAACGGCTTGTGTTGATAGTTTTCCTCTCTTTTTCATTCCTCTCAGGAAATAAAATTCTTATCCCTATGGACTTGGCTCAAAAGGATCACCTGAAAGCTTACGGCATTGCATACTGGATCCTCACTCAAGACATCAACGTGGAGTGGCTTCTGAATTATCGCGGCGGCTCATTTATGCTTGATGAATTTCCCGCAATTACCAAGGAAGCAAGGATTCGGGGTGTTACCGTGGAACCACTAGATGATCAGTCAGCCATCGGTATCTATGCTGAAGTTGACGCCAACAATATGGAAGTTATTCTGTTGGAGAAAGCACCAAAAATTGCCATCTATACACCGCCAAGCAAACAGCCGTGGGATGACGCCGTTACCCTGGCCCTCACCTACGCCGAGGTGGACTATGAGATGCTGTGGGACGATGAAGTGTTTCTCGGCAAACTGGACCGTTTCGACTGGCTCCACCTCCATCACGAAGATTTCACGGGCCAGTACGGCAAGTTCTACCGCAACTTTCACAATGCGCCGTGGTACGTTGATCAGCAACAGGAGTTTGAAACTATGGCTAAGCGGCTGGGATTCAGCTCAGTCAGTGAGGAAAAGAAAGCTGTGGCGAGGTCTATTCGGGATTACGTTGGCAAAGGCGGTTTTCTTTTTGCCATGTGCTCTGCCACCGACTCCTATGATATCGCCCTGGCAGCGGAGGGTGTCGACATCACCGAAGCTGTTATAGACGGAACCCCTACTGATCCCAATGCCGAGAACAGAATGGACTATAGCAAAAGTTTCGCCTTCAGGGAATTCACTATCATCACCGATCCGTTTGTGTATGAATTTTCCGATATCGATGTGCCACCCAGCGATCGCCCCACCACCCGTGGCGCTGAAGCGGACTACTTCACTCTGTTCGAGTTTTCAGCAAAGTACGACCCAGTTCCCGCTATGCTGACCCAGAACCACGTTGGTATTGTGAAGGGTTTCATGGGGCAGACAACTGGCTTCCGCAGATCTCTCATCAAGAATCATGTGCTAATCATGGGAGAAGTTGAAGGGGATGAACAGGTGAAATATTTACACGGTAACTACGGAAGGGGAAGCTTCACCTTTCTGGGCGGCCACGACCCGGAAGACTACCAGCACTTTGTAGGTGATCCTCCCACAGATCTGGCACTGCATCGAAACTCTCCTGGCTACCGTCTGATCCTGAACAATATCCTCTTCCCTGCAGCCAGAAAAAAAGAGAGAAAAACATGAACATTTTTTGTGTGGGACAGAACTACGCAAAGCATGCTAAAGAGTTAGGCAATGAAGTACCAAAAGAACCGATCTTCTTCCAGAAGGCATCATCTTGTCTTTCAACAGGTGATATAATAAAAATTCCCAGAGGGCGAGAGATCCATTATGAAGTTGAACTGGTTGTGATTTTCGGAAAAAGTGGGAAGCGCATCCCGAAAAGTGAGGCGCTGAATCATATCTCGCACTGGTGTCTCGGCCTGGATCTCACCGATAGAAAACGCCAGAATAAAAGACGCGAAAAAGGCCTCCCCTGGTTTGACGCCAAGTCGTTTCCCGGCGCCGCGGTGATCACTGACCGAGAACCTGTTGACTGGCAAAAGCTGGAACAGGACTTATGGCTCACAATAAACGGCGTCGAAGTCCAGCGGGGTAATGTGAGCAATATGGTATTTGATATCTCCACACTGATCTCAGCGCTTTCAGAAATTGTCACTTTTCAAGATGGTGACTTCCTCTTTACAGGTACACCAAGCGGCGTGGGCCCCCTTCATGACGGCGATGAACTGATGCTTGGACTGGGGGATGAAACGAAAGGATCACTCCACGTCACATCGTCTTGAATCGTATCAAAACACCTTGACTTCACACTTCGAACGTGTCAATTTCCCAAGTCTGTAACTCTGAGGTAAATCTATGACTCTGGTTAACAATCTACAGTCTACCATGCAGGCCGCCATGAAATCAGGTGACAGTGATAGGGTCCGTACCCTCCGCACCTTGCTAGCAAAACTGAAAGAGAAATCGATCGAGAAAGGAGACGATCTGAATGATGGCGAAATAATAAAAGTATTTCAGACGGCCGCCAAGCAGCGGAAAGAATCTGCTGAAATGTATGAGAAGGGTGGCCGAAATGAACTGGCCGAAGCTGAGCTGAATGAATTGGCTATCATTGAGGAATATCTTCCCAATCAGATGTCAAAGGAAGCTTTAGCGGAAATCGTCGACTTAGTCATTAATGAGACAGGTGCTGAATCCATGCAGGATATGGGAAAAGTAATGCCAGAGGTGATGAAACGCGTGGCAGGCCAGGCTGATGGAAGTACTGTACAGGAGCTGGTAAGAACAAGGCTTTCCGGTTGATTCACCCTTTTGACCTCACAGCAATTTTTCTGCTCATCGGATTCGGATATGTGGGATACAAACGCGGCTTTCTGGAAGAAATTGGACGGCTGACGGGACTCATCTTGGCATCAGTAGTGGCTTTTCAATTTCACGACATTATCGCTATGAAACTTTATCCCTGGATTCCCGTTGATGGACGGCTCATACTAGCAGGCTCATTCGCAATCGTTTTCATAATAACACTACTTTCGGCAAGAGTGCTGACACGATTTATTCAGATGTTTCTCCTTGCCCGGGGAATCCGGTCGGCAAACAGGATCCTTGGTGTCGCTGTGGGTGCTGTAAAGGCATCCATCATGACAATCATTCTCTGCTGGTCGGTTGATGTTCTCCCCAACGCTGACTACTTTTCAGAAATGAAAACCCGTTCTTACGTCTATCAGAATTCCAGTGGTGTACGTTATCGAATCGTTGTGGCATTCCACCTTGAAAATTCCGTCCGCAATAGTGAAATGTGGGTAAGGGAAAAAATGGAGAATAAATAAAAGTGGCCCGGGTTCCCCAGGATACCATCGACCGGATTCGGGATTCTGCTGAGATCCTTGATGTGGTCTCCGATTATGTTGAGTTGCGACGACGCGGACGGAACTATTTCGGCCTCTGCCCTTTCCATACTGAAAAAACACCATCATTCAGCGTAGCACCGGACAAGCAGATATATCACTGCTTCGGATGCGGAACCGGCGGAAACGCCATAACTTTTCTCATGGAATATGAAAAAATCAGTTTCATGGAAGCAGTCCAAAAACTGGCGGATCGGTACGGTATCGATCTCAACCTTCAGCAAGATGACGGCTCCAACAAATTTTTCAGTCAACTCTACGATATCCAAACAACGGCTGTAGGTTTCTTCAAAAAGAACCTTGATTCAGAAACAGGAAAGAAAATTCGAAAATACCTGAAAGACCGTGGTTTGTCAGATGAAACTGTAACCATGTTTGATCTCGGTTATGCCGCCGACGGCTGGGATCATCTCTTGAGCGTGGCAAAGTCAAAAAAAAATACATCGGAAGTGATAGAAAAATGCGGGTTGTTCACCAAGACCGATAAAGGTGTTTTCGACCGTTTCAGAAACAGGCTCATGTTCCCTATCACTAACCGTGGTGACCGCGTGGTGGCCTTTGGAGGCAGGGATATGTCAGGTGAAAGCGACGCCAAATATTTAAACTCACCTGAGACACCTATTTATAACAAGCGAGAAATTTTGTACGGCCTTTCCCGAACAAAAGACGCCACCAGGCAGGATCGCATTTTGGTGGTGGTGGAAGGTTACATGGATCTGCTGCAACTTTATCAGAACGGCATTACTAACATCGCCGCCACCTCAGGAACGGCCTTCACTTCCGGTCAGGTGTCCCAGCTGAGAAAGTTTGCCGACACTGTTTACCTCGCCTATGACGGTGACGTTGCCGGTCGAAAAGCAGCCATTACTGCCGGCTACAGTCTGTTGAAAGGTGGCGTCACACCCAAAATTGTAGAAGTGCCGGAAGAAAAAGATCCCGACAGTTGGGTGAAAGAATCTGGCGTTGACAGTTTCAAAGAAGCTCAGGCAAAGGCCCAAGATGTGATCTCTTTCCATTTTGAGCATACACCACGGGATCTATCTAACGCCTCTGAGCGGTCACGGTTGGTAGAAGAAATGTCAACTGAACTGACGGGAATCGGCGATGAGATTATCCAGAGAGATATGGTGAGACAGGTGGCGGAACGAATGGCTGTGGACGAAGAAGCCATTCAAAGAATCCTGAAAAAGAACATGCGCCGACCGCGCCGGCAGCAGGAAACGCCTGGTGCACAGTCCGATACGGGGCCCGGTTCTCAAACGGAAAAAGCCGAACGTGAAATCATTAAACTGTTGGCCAGTGGTAACAGCCAGGTGGTGGAACTTTTGCGCCATAATACCAACCTCGAAACTTTTTCTGATCCTGTCATGAAGACGTTAGCCGGTTATCTTTTGAAATCGGAAAATCATAATGGTGATTCAAACCTTTCAGGTGCTCTGGACCTGTTCCAAGAAAAAAAAGAGAGAGAACGGGCCTCACGTCTGCTTCTTGAAACGACCACGGATGAGGATGCTCACCGTGTAGCGGTTGATTGCCTTATCACGCTGGAGAAAAATCCTTTGAAGGATCAGATTGAACAGGCGAGAATAAAACTTCGCGATATGGAGCGGGCAGGTGAGGACACTGGCGAAGCTGTGGTTTCTGTTATGAATCTCCGACAACAGATGAATGATCTGGAAACCAAACGGAAAACTCTCCTGGAAGCTTTAAAATAACGAATGATCGCATCAGAACTATGAAGTCCTTTTCATACCTTGTTGTTGTTTTAGTTTTTGGTTCTTTTCTACTGGCACAGGAGAAAAGAAGCATTAAATATTTCAAAACTGACCTTCATCGAAGTGAGCTGTTAAAAGAAGAAGTTCCAGAGGAAGAAGCTGAGAAAATCAACCATTTTAAAGCTACCTACAACGCCCAGGGAAGATTGATTAAAGTAGAATTTTATCCTAACGGCGACCGCATTCTTGCACAAATGCGAAAGCGGGAGATTTTCCCTCGCCCCCGACCGCCTTACAAGTATTACCGCAGATGGAATCCCCATACCCGAAAACTGGGTGGACAACTGTCTCCCTCCAAGATTGGTAGTCTGCCGTTCTACAGGGTCTCTTTTGAGGAAGAGTCAGCCATAAGAACAGTGGAATTTTTCCGCAGGCGAAACAGGCACCTCTGGACGTATTATTTCATGACGCGGGAAGGTGAGAAAGGACCACACCTTTCCATTGTTTTCTCAACACAGCAGCCTCTCACTATTTTGGATCCTCACCTCTTTCACCCTTCCGCCAGTGAGATGAAACAGGGGTGGATTGCTGATTTCAAACACAATCGTTTAAACAGGCCGTTCGAAACCGTGGTGACTGACCCTGTGGGAAATATGTACTATTTCTACCGCTTTAAACACAGATATGAAACGGAAGGTGATAGTCTTAACCCTGTAAGTTTCAGATACACCACATCAGAATACTATTTGGCGGATAGCACAAAAATGGGCAGTCATCAACTTGTGTTCAATGAAAACGAACGCCTCCTGAAAAAAGAGTTCTTTGACGCCAAGGGAAAACTGCTGGAGACAATCGAGTATATCTTCGATTCTGAGCGGAATGAACTGGTAACACTTATCCGTGATCCCAAAGGAGGAATCCTGCACCGGGAAGTAAAGAAAACAAACTGATTCTTGTCCCAAAAGTAATTCTGGCTATAAATAAAAAAGCCCCGCCGAAGCGGGGCTTTTCTCATTTTGATCTTATATGATTTAGTTAGAATCGTACACTTATACCTGCGTTGAAGTATCTGGGCCCACCCAGGAAAACTTCAGCATTATGTGCGGCGTGCTCTTTATCCCCATAACTGTTGTATTGACTGTGATCGACAGCATCCTGCACATAAACGTCATCAAGAGCATTGAACACATGGGCAAAAACCTGGAGGTTTAAGCCGCCCATTGTCGGAAGGTCATAGGTTACATGTACGTCCATTTTCGAATATCCGGGAGCTTCCCATACCTGCTCCCTATCTGCTTCAGAATCATCACCACTGTATTCACGTGCCGAAGGGCCCCAGTCTGAGTAGTTCTTATCATATATGTTGTAGAGGACCTGAGCTCTTAAACCGGAAATAGGTGTAAGGGTAACACCGGCAACATAAATTGTTTGTGGCATGTCACCCACCATTAACCCATCAAGAGCATAATCGTAGGTCGTTGTGGTTTGACCAATTACCTGACCTTGTTCATTAAACTCATCCTCTTGATAATTACCGGAGGCGTCACCTACAAACTTGTAGTTACCCAGACTCACAATTGCGTCTAGGCGAAGCATAGACATTAATTGAGCTGATGCTTCAACTTCAATACCACTATGGTTCTGGTTAATGCCTGTAAGGAAAATAACGTCCGTATCGCCACTGGATCCTTGACCTGATGTAACCGCTTTGGTGAGGTTACGGTCAATCCAGTCAGTATTGTAATAGCTCGTCTTTACACCAAATATCCCACTACTGTAATTAGCTCCAGCTTCAAGACTCTGGAATTTCTCGTTAGCCGGATCCGAAGCTACAGTACCATCAAAGTAAATGACGTTATCCATGATGGGCGGTTTTTCCACCAGACCAAAGTTAGCGAACACGCTCATGCTCTCATTCAGATCATACATGGCGCCACCTTTGAACTGCATAGCGGAAATAGGGTCAGCTACGATTTTCTCATCCGCAACAGTGAAATGGTCCTGATAAGAATAGGCAATGGAGGAAAAACCCGCCATACCGTACGCTGATATAGGACCGGCCGTATAGTTTCCTTGAGCAAAAACTCCAATCCAGTCAACGGTGGTTTCATTGTGGTATGCGATAATATCACCAAGACTTACTTTCTTGCCGCTGGGATAATTGTCATCGGCAAAATCAATATAATAATCACCACCCATCAGGTCACGTACTTCACGAGCATGTTCAATACCGGCCGTTCGCCAATCAACACCAAACTGCAGTCTCAATGCATCACTCATATCCAAGTTCAGCTTGGATATGAGACCGTAGGTGTTCTGGCGGTTGATACTATTTCTTAGAATACCAACTGATTGACCGGGATCGCGGGGAAGAACCCGTTTATCTACATAGACTGTATCATCAGAGCCAGAATTCATGGCGATCAATGCATCCCAGTCCCTGACCCATGGAGAACGCCCATAGTAGAATTTGTAATCGTCATCTCCAAGGTTTCCATCAGCATCCATCGTTGGAATTCTACCATAGGTTCCTGTACCACCGCCGGAACCACCCGACCAGTATAGAACCGATGAAAGTCTCATTTTATTGTTGAGGGTTAAAAAATGATTCAAATTAACTAATGGTTTGTGAAAGAAGTTTTCTCTTTCATTAATAAAGTCTGGGCTATAGCGATCCACCGTTTTCGCACCATACATGTACCAGTATTGTTTCCCTTTATAGGAAGAGGAAACAGGCGCCCAGTTCTGGTTAAACGTACGACCAAAACCGACACCATTAGCTTCACCTTCATCACGAAATTGTCCATCACTCCCAAGTGCACTGGCATCGTAACCCTCTACAGAAGCAGCAAAATCCGAGTCATAAGCACCCAAATTCTGTTTGTAGAGGTTCTGGCCGTGGCGCTGCGGAGCACCAACTGCATATAATTCGAAACGGTTTGTTTCATTCATAGCGTAAGTAGCACCAAAATAATATGCCCAGGCATCAGTCCATGTTTTATCGATAACACCATCACCAGTTTTACGAACGATAGTACCGCTGAAAGCCATTTTATCTCCAATGAGCCCGGTGTTATAATTCAACGTTGATTTCACAAAGCCACCGGCACCAATTTCCTGTTTGAATTTTCCACCCCTAGTATGAGCTGTTGGATCAGTGATAATATTCATTGTTCCACCGACGGAAGGAGCAGCAAGGTTCACCGCGCTTAATCCGCGCTGCACCTGGATAGAATGTGCAGCATCACCCACACCATCCCAGTTGGACCAATAGACCCAGCCGTTCTCCATATCATTTTGCGGTACTCCATTAATCATAACAGCGATATTCCGTTGATTGAAACCTCTAATATTGATTCTTGCATCTCCAGCACCACCACCTTGCTGTGTGGCATAGACACTGGGAGTCATGTTAAGACTCATGGGGATATCCTGTGATCCGAGGCGAAATTCCATGTCCGCTTTTGTGACATTAGTATAAGCAACTGGTGTTTTTTCATCGGCACGAGAAGCTAATACTTCCAATCCGGAAAGTTCTATTGCCTCGCTAGAGAGAGAAAAGTTTACTGTAACTGATCCTGAGGAAGGAACATTCACAGTAGTGCTACCGGAGCCATAACCAATGACTGAAGCCGTCACAGTTTGAGTTCCCGACGGAACATTTGATATGGAATAATCTCCAGTTGCATTAGCAGCTGCACCAAAGGTCGTACCTTCAACTACAACATTTGCTCCTGGCAGACTTTGCCCAGTTTCAGCATCTGTTACCCGGCCAGAAACTGTGGCCTGAGAAAACAGTGATACGGGGATAGTAAGAAGAAAAAACAATAGACCAGATGATAGAATTATCTTTTTCATAGGTATATCTCCCTAAGTGGTTAGTCTCTTTTGCATATCAAATTTGAGGGAGTTCCGAGGTTTAGAGCTCCATCTACGAGCTTGTCAAAATTGCAATACGCAAACTAAAAATCCAATTTATTTTACACACTTTTTTGCCATAAAAACCTGCCAAAATAGATAAATATTTGGGTCA
>DCXX01000121.1:0-13381 GCA_002329125.1 Fidelibacterota bacterium UBA2125
TCGGCTTTACTTTCCTTCATCAGGTGGCCAACGGTGTCATCTTCGCCCCCGCCTTGCCGAAAGTTTTTTCCAGACTCAAGCCGTGAACAGGCGGAAACAGCTGCTCTCGGTTATCACCCTGATTGTGTCGCTCTTACGCGCAGATGGTTTCACAACAGGAGAAGTTCCTTTTGAATGGAGCGGTCAGTGGGGTTTGGTTCAGAGGTACGGTTTGTCTGGATGGGGCGTGGAAAGAGTGACGCCACCTCTTCATTTTGACGGCAACTTTGCTCATTGGCCTGCAAGGTACCGTTTCCCATTTCTTTCCGGTATTGATTTAGAAGGGAGTGAGCCCGGTTTCAATACGTCACTGTGGTACAGGACGGGTGACTACAACCTTGATGAGTTAAGCTTGGATATTCTCTCAAAAGCATCCGAAAAGAGGTATACACGCTTTCGGGCCCTAAAGAAAAATTTTGAAGATTACCATGGCCTGTTAGACCCGCTGGCTCGGCCTGGTGGGACGATCCAGCAAAACTACCGTTTTGATCATGTTACCGGGAAATCCAAGGGTGGCCAATGGAAGGTCGCATCAGCATTTTATCTGACGACAGATGCTATTCCCTACGGAGCTTACGGCATTTGGGAGAAAGGGGCTGAGCGGAGCGAAAAAATCATCTCCAACGGTATCAGTTACAGCGGCAACAGAGGATCGGTCAAATACAGGGTTGAGGGATCGTCATTTCTTCAGCGATACAGAACCAAGCGGTTGCTGGAGGGCGTTACCCAATGGTCCGCTGATCTCATGAGCAATCGGTTACACGCCATTGGTGAGATGCCTGTGAGAAAAGGTTTTTCACTCTTCCTCTCAGGAACAGGACGAATGAGCGTCTTCAACTCAGACAGTCTTGGTAATCAATCATTGTCTTTTATGGGGATCTCGGGGGGTATTCGCATGCGGGCGTCGGCCCTAGAGAGCAGAGCAGGCATGGGAATTTCCGCTGTTTCTCCAGGGGAAATGACGCCCAATTTTCACGGCCATTTCCGATTGAAGAGGGAGAAGAGTGAACTCTTTTTGGATCTGAGACACAACCTTTTTCCACTGCCGTTTCAGTTCACAGGACGCCCATTTCTTTTTGTGCCCGATTCATTTACACCTACCATGGTTCCTGCCGTCCGCCCCGATTCCGGTGCCACCGTGCCGACCCGAACGGTGATGCGGGCCGGTGCCGAGATGAGATGGGGCAGGGCGTCCGGTGAAGTGACGCTGTTCGCTTCCCAAGCTACACCGCATCATTACTTTGAGAGTACTACGGAGATCGCAGGTATTAAGATGATCAGATTAAACAGTGATCAGGTTTTGAAAGTTACTGGAGCCATGTGGGATAGCCGCATCAACTACTTCCGTGATTGGTTTCTCTCA
This sequence comes from Fidelibacterota bacterium UBA2125, assembly GCA_002329125.1. Lineage (GTDB taxonomy): Bacteria > Fidelibacterota > Marinisomatia > Marinisomatales > S15-B10 > UBA2125. The sequence continues at coordinate 1,403 of DCXX01000121.1, forward strand.
CTTAGAGGTATTTCGCTTTTTGGGAGCGAGTCCGGATGGGGAAATCTCTTCGATCACCAGGGAGAGATGGCTTTACGTTTCCGGGAACATCTTTTTCAGAAAAGGATGGATGCCCGTATCAATCTCTCCTTTAATTACTGGAGCGACCGAACCAGTTTTGTCTGGGACCCCATTCTTAATATGGGCTATACTGATGTTACCACCGCACGTTCAAACAATACGGTGGGCATTATCACCGCCGAGTTCAAGGCTGTTATCTCATCGGTGGAAATTTCTTATGTGCTCACTAATGTGCAGTACGTCATGGAAAGTGCATCGGGGGGCAGTCCCGGCACCACTTTTTCTGCGTCTCCCCTTTTCCCTTCTGCTGGACGACTAGCCTACTTCTCTGTTCGGTTGAATCTCAACGACTAAAGTTCCAGTCCAACAGCCAAAAAAATGGTTCTGCCGGGCTCGGGGTAGTCATAGACGGATTGGAGATCTTTAATGTCCAGCATATTCCGGGCGCCGCCTTCCATATTGACCTTGAATTGACCTACCGAAAAACGGTAGATCATAGCTCCGTCCATCCGCTCGTAGGGTCTTAGGAATGCCCCTTCACCATAGCTGTAGCGGCGCTCACCCTGGCGCTGGACGCTGAGGTTGGCCGCCAGCTTTCCCAACTTCAGTTCCACTTCAGCCCAGTGTGAAGTGGGGGAGACGTAAAGGAGGGATTTTCCTTTGTCATCACCTTCAGAGAGAATCTGGCTCTCCGTACTTTCACTGCCTAAGCGTATGACAACGGGAAGAAAGATCGGAAGAAACTGAGCTGACACCCGTATAACGGATGATTTAGATTTCAGAATATTTTGTGGCGAGTAGACCCATGCATCATCCGGCGCCCACTGGATAAGGTTGTCAGTAGTGAAATAGGAGATGTCGGCAGATAGTTGCAATTGATCTTCAAGTATGGGCCTTAAGTCCACTTTCATGTTTGATGACATGCCTTGCTCAGGTATTAGATCGGGGTTCCCTTTGGAGTATCCCATGGCGTCTTCCCAGAAGAGGTCGTTAAAGGTAGGGCTCCGGTAACTGGTTCCACTACTAACCGCCACCGACTGTATCGTACTCTCCTCGGGAGCCCACAATAACGCCAGGTTCCCAGTGGTAATCCTGTTGCCTGAATGGTCATCCCAATCCAGCCGGGCGCTTGGAAAGATCGTGAGTTGTGACCCCATACGGATTTGAGAAAGGAGGCCGGCAGCACCAGTGGCCATGACGTGATCACCCGCATCGTCGCTATTAACATCTACCTGAGCAACCTCCAGGCTCACCGTATTCGAAAAATTTTGGTCAGGCTGAATCCGGTGGATGAACCGGAGGCGGTTATTGATTGTCTTATGCTGCGAATCGATGGTCCAGTCCGGATTGGTGTAATGTTCATCGGACTGAAAAGAGCCGGCATATACTTCACTGTATCCCCATCTGGAAACAGTCCGTCCACTCACAAGTAGAAGCATATCTTCATTATTCTTATGGGCGCGAGGTGAGGGGTACTGAATCGATCCGGGAATCCCCCTTTCAGTCTGGGAAGCCAGAAGATGGCTATTAACACTCCAGCTTCTCACGGCTGGCAAAACCAGTTTCAAACCCACCGCATCCTGAGCGAACTTGTTGTTCTCACGGTAATTTCCCTCACTTTCGAAGCGGTTGCCGTACAGTGATGCGGACCTCTCTCCCACTCGAAATGTCGATTCACCGTTGACTCCCTGTTCACCCAGTGATCCACCGCGGAACTTTAGGAAGTTTCTCCCCGCTGCCGGCAGGAGATTGAGTGTTCCGCCCACGGCGTGGGAACCGTAAAGAGAGGAAGCTTGTCCAGGATAGAACTCACCGTGGGAAAAGAACTCCGCTGGCAGGGTACTGAAATCGACAATGCCGTTCTGGGGCGAGTTCAGCGGGAAGCCGTCCAGCATCACAAGTATGTGCTCTGAATAACCTGTCGGGGAAGAGACAGTTTTCAGTCCCGCCGGGCCGCCGTAATCGCGGACCTGAATCCCTAGGCGGTCCAGCTTTTCCCCGATGCTGTTTCCGCTGGCGGGATATTTTTTCAGTTCCACAGCGCGGTGACTCACCGGTAGCTGAAGGCTCTCCCGGTTGTAGAGGTTGCCATAAACAACAATAGGATCGAAACGGTATGTTTTTATCTCCATGGTGATCTCTCCGCCGAGCCTGTTCATTTCCTGCATGGATATTTCAACCGACTTAAATGCGGAGTGACTGATAATGATCTTCCAGCTCTTTTCACCATCGGTTTTCAGGATAAAACGCCCCTCCCTGTCGGCGGTGGTGCCTGCATCGCCGTCTTTGAGATATACGTTTGCGTATGGTATGCTTCTCCCGTCTGGGTCTGTCACTCGTCCGGTGATGACCATTGTAGTCTTGCTAGCCCAAAGTTGAGCCACAGCCAAACCTATGATAAGGGAAAAAATATATTTAAAACGAAGTGTCATCATTCTCTCCTTTCCCTCGAAAGTACTTTCTGTCAATGGTCAGATTCCGAGAATTTCAATTGGGCAGATATCCTGACTTGCGCTTCACCGTCTGGCCTCACCTTCCCATCCGTCATCAATCGGATAGTGGCTTCCACACGTAAATGTGGATTGGAGCTTCCTCAGCGCTCACAGTAGCGGGGCTGCACCCGATTTACACGGGTTTCCCTGCCGCAATCAACTTGTCAAACAGTGCTTGAATGTACTGTTTTTCTCGTCGGAGAGCAAAGGCTTTTGCCTTGATTCCGTCTGAGGCTTAGGATAAATTCCCCGTTAATTTGATTGTGGTTCAGTCTTTGTAATGAAAACTATTAAAAACCATGTAAACGGAATTCTCAACAGGCAGGTTCTGGTCTTGAACCAGAACTATCACCCCCTTCTTGTCTGCACAGCCCGCCGGGCCATCTCCCTTGCTTATCTTGGCAAGGTAGAGATTATTGAAAAGTACCGGGAGACCGTTCATTCACCCTCCATTGCCATGCCCCTTCCCAGTGTTGTGAAGCTCGATAGATTTATTCATGTAAGGGAGAGCAGTATTGTCCTTTCTAGGCGGAACATTCTTAAAAGGGACAGACATCAGTGCCAGTACTGCGAAAGGCGGAGTGTTCCTATGACATTAGATCACATCATTCCCAAAGAACGGAATGGTCCGGACAGCTGGGAAAACCTGGTTTGCTGTTGCCACACTTGCAACAGGGCAAAAGGGAATCGTACTCCGGAACAGGCGGGAATGAAGCTAATGCGCCGCCCCAAAAAACCTACCAGAATCCACTACATCAGACAGTTTGTGAAGCGAGAGCAGTCATCTTGGCGGCCTTACCTCTATATGGAACCAATGCGGACAGGAGCGCTTGCTTGAAGAAAAAGCGCGTCCTAAGCGGGATTCAGCCATCTGGCAACCTCCACATCGGAAACTACTTTGGTATGATGAAACCGATGATCGATTTGCAGGTTGAAAACGAGCTGTTCTGTTTTCTCCCAAACTATCATGCTCTTACATCTCAGACTGATGGAGAAGTATTGAGGAAAAACACTGTTGAAGCTGCAGCCGATTTTCTCTCTCTCGGCATGGATCCTGAGAAGTCTGTTTTCTGGGTACAGTCTGATGTGCCTGAAGTGACAGAACTGACCTGGGTTTTGAACAATGTTACCAGTGTAGGAATGCTTGAGCGAGCAACCTCATACAAAGATAAGGTGAATCAAGGTCTGCCCGCTCACCACGGTCTATTCAGTTACCCCGTTCTTATGACGGCTGACATTTTGCTCTTTGGAACTGAGGTCGTTCCAGTGGGAAAGGACCAGAAACAGCACCTTGAAATGGCTAGGGACATAGCCATCAAATTCAATACCATTTACGGAGAAACTTTTGTTGTACCAGAAGCTCTTATTGCTGAGGAGACAGGTCTTATTCCTGGTACAGACGGGCAAAAGATGTCCAAATCTTATGGCAATACGCTGGAAATTTTTTGCGAAAAGAACGACCTTTCTGAAAAGGTAATGGGTATTGTTACAGATAACACACCACCGGATGAACCAAAAGAGACAGAAAACAATACGCTGTTCATGATCTATTCTCTTTTTCTTGAAGAGAGTGAAAGAAATTCTCTCAAGGAAAGATTCGAAACGCCAGGTCTGAAGTATGTTGATGTGAAAAAGGAACTGGTGGATGTTATCTGGGATTTTTTTGCGGCTTATCGTGAAAAACGTAACGGCCTGTACGCTGACGATACTACTGTTGTGAAGATTTTGAAAGAGGGAGCGGACAAAGCGAGGGATGCAGCGGAGCCATACCTGAAAATGGTTCGGGAAAGAACGGGCATCCTGTATTGGGATTCATGAGCTATCAGATTGAACTTGAAAATTTTTCTGGCCCTCTCGATTTACTCCTCTTTTTCATCAGGCGGGACGAGGTCGATATCATGGATATACCCATCGCACACATCACCAAGGAGTATCTCGACTATATTGAAGCACTCCAGACCCTTAATGTGACTGTGGCTGGTGATTTCATGGTGATGGCGGCAACGCTTATGCGCATCAAGGCGAAGATGCTTCTGCCTTCCATGGGTGAAGGGGATGATGAAGAATTCCATGATCCAAGGACCACCCTGGTGCAACAACTTCTAGAATACCAACGCTACAAGGAAGCCGCTGGGAATCTTAACGAAATGAATATGCTCGAGAGCCAGAAATACGGTCATTCGGTGGCTGTGGATTCGGCGACAATGGAAGAGGATCCCGGCTTCTATCTGGAAGATGTAACCCTTTTTGAACTAGTTACAGTTTTTAAGAAGGTCCTTGAGCAGGTGCCGCCGGCGATTCAGTATGATGTACACCGGGAAGAGGTGCATGTTAAGGAGAAGGTGGCCATGATCTTAAGCCGTTTCGTGGAGAAAAGTCAGATCATGTTTTCAGAACTTTTCCCGAAGTTTTCTTCACGGCAGGATGTTATTGTTACATTTATCGCCATCTTGGAGCTGATTCGGGACGGCCAGATCATAGTTCGGCAAAAAAAACTTTTCGACGATATTTTGTTGGAGCGAATTGAAGCGTAATGGCAAAGAGCAATATTTCTAGAGAAGATATTCGTGTGGTGGAGGCACTGTTATTTGCCTCTGAAGAAGTGCTTACTCAAGCGAAACTGAATGTCTGTTTTGATGATGGTACTGTGCCGTCACTTCCTGATGTGGTGGAGACGCTTAAGAAAGAATATGAAAAAAGTGAACGTGCGTTTTCCATTGAAAAAGTGGCAGGAGGTTTTCGGCTCACCACTCTTGTCGAATACGCTCCATGGGTTCGTCGGCTCTTTACACGGGTAGGCAAAACACCTCTCTCACAAGCAGCCCTGGAGACCTTGGCCGTGGTGGCCTACAAGGGTCCTGCCAGTCGGGCCGTAGTTGAAAGCATAAGGGGGGTTAACAGTGCTGGTGTAATCAAAACGCTTCTTGAAAGGAAACTGATTAAGATCAGTGGCAGAGCAAAAGGACCGGGACGCCCTTTACTCTATTCCGTTACAGAACAGTTTTTGCTCTCTTTCGGTCTCAATGCAACTTCGGACCTGCCCAAACTGAAGGAAATCTCAGAGCTCATTGCCGATGGAACCGACAATGCAGTTACAGAGGAAGATTTTCTGCCGGCTGAGGATGAGGCTGATTAGGTATCTTGCCAGTGCCGGTGTAGCATCCCGCCGTAAATGTGAATCAATTATAACAGGGGGCCGAGTCACTGTTAACGGGAAGGATGAGACGGACCCTTTTAGAATCATCTCAACGTTGGATAGTGTTGAACTGGATCAGACTCCTGTCAAAATGCCCATTGAAAAAACGGTTGTTATGTTGCATAAGCCTGCCTCCGTAGTTACCACCGCAAATGATACTCACGGCCGAAAAACGGTCCTTGATCTGGTCTCCAATATAAATACCCGGCTTTTTTCTGTGGGGCGCCTTGACAAAGAGACAACTGGAATTCTTCTTCTGACAAATGACGGGGATCTTGCATACCGTCTTACCCATCCCAAGTTCGGTGTGGAGAAAATTTACGAGGCCACAACTGATCGGTTTATTACCGATGCTGAAATTTGCTCCATCTCTTCCGGTGTTGATATTGGAGAAGGGGAAACGGGGCAGGCGGAAGTGGTTGATCAGACGAATACGGCAAACGGAGTCAAGATCACAATGAAACTTCTCCATGGGAAGAAACGAGAAATCAGAAGAATTTTTCGGGAGATGGGCCTGGAGTTGACACGCCTTCATAGAATTACCTTTGCTTGTCTGGAACTGGGAAATCTCGCTTCTGGCAAACATAGAATTTTATCTGACAAAGAGCGTCGTTTGTTGGCAAAGACAGTTGATTTGTTATAAAATTCGTTTTGAGGTTACTGTTTTGGTCATTTTCGGATCATACCTAAATTACTGGGCTTTTTGAAAGACAGTTGATTTCAATAACCACAGCAAATCGTTGCGGTTGAGAGATTGGGGATGATTGTCGCCATTGATGGCCCAGCCGGTTCCGGTAAGAGCACTACTGCAAAAGGTGTTGCTGAGAAACTCGGTTTTCTCTATTTGGATACCGGTGCCATGTACCGGGCTGCCACAGCTGCTGTCCTTGCAGCTTCAATCGATAGTGATGATGAGTTGGCGGTGTCAGATTGTGTTGAAACCATCGAAATCGATTTTGATGAAACCGGTCGCCTCATCTTTCTTAATGGTGAGGACGTTTCCCAGACCATCAGAGGTCAAGAGGTGACTCAAAACGTCAGCACTGTCAGCGCTTACCCGCAAGTAAGGAAACGGATGGTTTCCATGCAACGGGGAATTGCTGGCCATCGCGATTCTGTCGTGGAAGGAAGAGACATCGGTACCGTGGTTTTCCCCAACGCCGATTTCAAGTTCTTCATAGTTGCAAGCATTGAGGAACGGGCGGAACGCCGGCAGAAAGATTTGGCCGGGCTAGGTGTTGATCAAACAGTAATTGATATCGTCGAAGATTTGAAACGACGTGATGCTTTGGACTCGTCCAGAGATGTATCACCTCTTACAAAGTCTGAAGATGCTCTGGAGGTGGATACGACATCAATGAACATAAAACAACAGATCGATCTGATTGTTAGGCATGTAAGAGATCGATCGGCAAGAAAGGAAACGTAAGCAACTGGTGAGTGATAAAATCGTAACAGAAGAAGAAGTAACAGAATTGACGGAAGATGCGGTAGAGACCGTGGCTGAGGAGCCTGAATCTGCGACCCCGGATGGGGACAATGGAGAAATAGATTCAACTTCTATTGAATATGAGGAGATTATAAAGGACTATTTGGATCCGGGCCTTATGAACGGTATCCGGATTATTGAATCTTCCGAACTTTCCAATGAGGATATAGAGGAGGTTCCTGTTTCGGATGAAGAGATGGGGAAATATATCGAGACATTTTCTGATATAGCCCAGAATCAGATTATTACAGGCCGGGTGATCGGGCAAAATGAAAAAGAGATCATCATGGATATCGGCTTCAAGTCAGAAGGGATTATTCCCAGGTCAGAATTCAGCGGTGCCGAGCCGCCCAACCTCGGTGATTCTATTGAAGTTTACCTTGAAAAGATTGAGGACAAAAATGGCCAGACTATCCTCTCCAAGGAAAAAGCTGTCTGGATGAAAGGGTGGCTGAAACTGATGCAAATCCATAAGGAAGAGGGTACAGTGAATGGCACCATTACCCGCCGCATTAAAGGCGGTCTTGTGGTGGATGTGGACGGTATACAGGCATTTCTTCCCGGTTCTCAGATAGACGTTAGACCGGTTCAGGATTTTGACAATTTCCTCGGTAAAGAGATGGAATTCAAAGTTGTCAAAATCAATCAACTCAGGAAGAATGTTGTCTTGTCCCGAAAAGCTCTACTTTACAACACCATGAAGGACCAGAGAGAATCTCTGTTTGAAGAAATCGAAGTTGGTCAGATTGTGGAAGGTGTTGTAAAGAATATCACAGATTTCGGTGTTTTTGTCGATCTGGGAGGTATGGACGGCCTCCTCCACATCACTGACTTGTCGTGGGGCCGCGTTAATCATCCCTCCGAGGTGACCAAAGTTGGAGAGACCATTAGCGTCAAAATTATCGATATAGATAAGGACAAGCTGCGTATCTCACTCGGGCTGAAACAACTGACGCCCCATCCATGGGAGAATGTTGAAGAGAAGTTTCCCGTGGGAACGAAGATTTCCGGCAAGGTTGTCAGCCTGACAAACTACGGTGCTTTTGTAGAGCTGGAAACCGGCGTGGAAGGTCTTGTGCATATATCGGAAATGTCTTGGTCCCGCGGCGTTCATCGTCCCGATGAGGTTGTGCAGTTAGGCCAAGAAGTAGAGGCGAAGATTCTTTCTATCGATACAGAAGAGAGAAAGATCGCACTTGGTTTTAAACAGCTCCTGCCCGATCCATGGGAGAATGTTGACGAGCAGTATGCTGTCGGATCCACGCTGAAAGGGATTGTCCGAAATCTTACCCAGTTTGGTGCTTTCGTTGAGTTGGAAGAAGGTGTAGATGGTTTAATTCATGTCTCAGATCTTTCATGGACGAAAGTGGTTCGCCATCCCAAAGAAATCTTGCGGAAAGGCGAAGAGGTAGAAGCAAAAGTTCTGGAAGTCTCTCAGGAAAATCACCGCATCGCATTGGGATTAAAGCAAGCCTCGGAAGATCCCTGGGATGACATCATTACCCACTTTAGCGTTGGTAAGATCGTCGGTGGCACTATCATTCGCACTCTTGACAAGGGGATCATTGTAGAGTTGGAGATGGATGTAGAAGGGATTGTCCCGGCTGACTCACAGTCTGAGGATGAAAGAGATCCATCTCTCAAAGAAGGGCAGGAAATTCAGTGTGAAGTGGTTGAAGTAAAGCCTGAAGACAAAAAAGTGATGCTCACTTTTGTTGATGTTCCCACTCCTGCCGAAGCACCTGCTGAAGAAGAGGCGTCTGAAACTAAACAGGAAAAACCTGAGGTTGAAGCAGCCTCTGAGGATCAAAAATCTAATAATGAACCAAACGATGCTGAAGAATCGGAATCTACCGAGGAGATTGATCCGGAAGAGACTGAGTAGGGCATCCATAAGTTGTGAGCTAGTGGTTCAGTGAATCCACATACTCTTTCAAAAACAATTGAGGAAGGGCACCTATCAGTTTGGTTCGGTGCCTTTTTTTTCGCCGTTATCCTGTGGTTCTTTGTCATATCTGAACACATGTACAACTATGTGGTTGAGATGCCAATCGAAGTTCGAAATATAAGGGAAGGCAAAACGCTTGGTGGCGAAGTGACACCGACCGCTGATGTTCGATTTAGCGCAACGGGCCGGGCGTTCCTGAAAACATTGCTACTAAAATCAGTTTCCGATTTCAAGTTGGTTCTGGATCTGGAACGGGTCAGCACGGAATACGATTTTTATCTTAACGACTATTTCGACAAATACAGCCAAAAAGTGGTCGTTCCCTCGGGTTTTGAACTGGAGTTTGTTGAAGTAGTTCGCCCTGATTCAATTCACATTTCTCTGGATGATTATATGATTAAACCTGTGACAGTTGTTTCCAGAGTGACTGTGGAGCCGGCAGCAGGATATATCATGGTGGGGAACAGTAACATCTCTCCCGGAATCATCGAATTGAAAGGACCTCGGGAGATTATTATGGGTGTTGAGACCGTCGAAACATTTGAGCGCACTTTCCGTGCCGTTGAAGCATCTGTCCACTCCAGCATAATGCTGGAGTTGGATTTTCCTCGCGTGGTGGAGGCGTCTGACACATCCGCGCTTTTCAGAGCTGATGTGCAGAGCATTGGTGAAAGAATCATTTCAGAAGTACCTGTGAAAATCCTCAATATACCCGATAATATCCGCGCCTTTGCCAATCCTTCAACCGTATCACTTACTGTGACAGGAGGTGTTCAGTTTATCGCATCTCTGGAGCCTTCCGATATATATGTTTCTTTGGACTACAACGAATTCAGGGAAGGAGATCTGTCGAGGGAACCTGTCGTTAAAGTTCCCGACGATGTGTTGGATTGGCGAGATCTTTCTCCCAAAGCGATAGAACTGACTATACAACGCTTGCCCGAATGATCGTTCTTGGCATCGAGACGTCGTGCGACGAGACCGCCGCCGCCGTATGTGAAGACGGTAAACTTCTCTCCTCAGTAGTAGCCTCTCAAGAAGATCATGCTAAGTATGGTGGTGTTGTGCCGGAAGTGGCATCACGAATGCATGAAAAATTGCTGATGGGTACAGTGGAAACGGCACTCTCCAGAGCATCCGTCACAAAGAAAAACCTCCATGGAATTGCAGTTACAAGAGGGCCCGGTTTGATGGGTGCTTTGCTGACGGGCATCAGTTTTTCCCGAGGTTTGGCACTGGGATTGAAAATCCCCTTCCTTGGTCTAAATCACATGGAAGCGCACATTTTCGCGAACTTTATCACTTTTCCGGAGTTAGAATTTCCGTTCATCTGTCTTCTGGTTTCTGGAGGTCATACTCAGATCTGGAAAGTTGGTGGTCTCGGTAATTATGACCTCATGGGTGAAACACGGGACGATGCGGCAGGTGAGGCATTTGACAAAGGAGCAAGGATTCTTGGTCTAGGTTATCCCGGCGGCATCGAAATTGAAAGAGCAGCTCGAGGAGGTGATTCCAACGCTATCAATTTTCCACGAGCTTTTTCCAAGACAGATTCAATCGAATTTAGTTTCAGCGGTTTGAAGACATCACTTTTGAGATACGTAGAAAACCTTGGCGGCGAAGTGCCGGGGGATCAAATATCCGATGTAGCAGCTAGTTATCAAAGTGCCATTGTTGACAGTCTTCTTTCAAAACTACGGCTTGCCATCGATAAGACTGGGATAGAAACTGCACTCATCGGTGGCGGAGTGGCTGCCAACAGAAAGTTGAGAGAAAGGGCTAGTAATTTGTTCCCCGATTGTAAAATTCTTTATCCCGACATTGATCTCTGTACTGACAATGCTGCCATGGTCGCTTTTCTCGGTGAGATCTATCTGCGTGAAGGGAAATCTTCGATAAACAGCCACTGTGTCGTTCCAAATCTGAGACTCTCCGATTAGAGTCTTCCTGAAATGTCACCTGTCATTCCGTTTTGGCTGCTTCTGATCCTGGCAATTGTCGCCTTCCTATTTGTCAGGTTGAGTTACAGGCAAAAAACAGGCAATAACGACAGAGTCCACAGACTGCTCTCCTTCTTCCGGTTATCCGTTTTCCTTTTGATTGTGTTACTAGCGGCAAACTTTCAGTGGGTCCGGACCGGTTCACTCAGCAGGAGACCGCTCATCAAGATTTTTTTTGACAACTCAGTCTCAGCCGGTTATCATCAGTCTATTTCCAAACAATCTTTGGTCAACGGTTACCAAGAGATTCTTAACGCTGTAAGCGAACTGACTTATGACGAATCCATTGACCTTAGCATTGAAGTTTCCACATTTGGTGAAACTGTATCACCTCTATCCGGAAGTCCGTTGGGGATGGGGGTCAATGAATCATCCACAAACCTTTCGGCCGTTCTTGCATCGTCTTCAGAGGTGGCCGGCGACGAGGAGTTAAACGGTGTCATTATTGTGAGTGACGGTCAGAGTACCGTAGGTGCTGATCCCGTCAGTAGTGCCGGCGATGTGAAGGTGCCGGTCTACACTGTGGGGATCGGAGAACCGCTCAGGATGGTGGATGTCCGGATAAACAGTGTGAAAGTTCCTATCGTGGCGGTTCGTGGTGAAATGGTATCCGCTGAGGTGACCATTGAATCATTTGGAGAAATAGATCAACGTGTACATGTTTCACTGGAGAAAGGCGGTACTCTCCTTGGTACCCAAATTGTTGCGCCGGGCGGAAAGGGGAGTAGTAAGATTGTACGCTTTCAGTTTGAAGCGGACCAGGTTGGAAATGAAGAATACGTGATACAGGTTTC
>DCXX01000121.1:13764-25393 GCA_002329125.1 Fidelibacterota bacterium UBA2125
GTCCTCAAAGACCGGTTCAGAGTGGCACTCATAACAGGTGCTCCCTCATTTAATACCCGTTTTCTCAAGCTTGTTCTGGAGAGTGAGCCAAAACTATCGGTGGAACACTTCATTCAGCGAATGAATGAATGGGAACCGGCAATTGCCAATTTCTGGCGGCAGTCTTATGATCTGATTATACTAGACAATTTTCCGACCTCAACCATACCCAGCAGATGGTCCACTGACTTGTCTCGGAAATTGGGACGAGGTAGAACTGCTATTGTCTTGGTTGCTGGTGAAGCCCTTGTTGAAGATAAGTTGTTAGCCTATCTACCTATCTTTGGATTGCAGCCTTTCGGTGAAGAAATTGGGTTGGGAAGTCAGTTTTCTGTGGAGGCCGTTCCCGAAAGCAACGATCCGATGAAGATTTTCGAGTTAGATTGGTCACAGTTTCCACCACTTTCACCGAAAATCTCAGTAGAACCGGGGGCGGAAGGAATGACCACCACAGCCCAACTTTCAACTCTGTCACCTGTTCCTCTCATTATTACGGGGAAAATTCCCAGTTTTGACCAAAAAAACCAAACTGTGAGGCGTTCTGTTTTTACCTCAGCTGATCTTTGGCAACTCTATTTTCGGGGAAAGGGCGCTGAGGTTAATAGTGCTGTGAAAGATTACTGGGCAAGCCTGTTTAGATGGTTAGTGGCCATGAGCGGTGAAGAAGACCGCTATTTCCGCATGACAAAATCGGCCTTCCAGCGAGGGGAGGAAGTGATGATCGAAGGAACATTTCCTCGCCTCAACACGAAGCAGTTGCAAGAGGGAATATGGTGGCGCATATTGCATCCCGATATGGGAGAGACTCTTGTCCCTTTATCTAAAGAAGATGCAAATGATATGTGGAAAGGTTCTTTCATTGCCGCGGAGCCCGGTCGATACCAATATTGGACATTTATGGGTGATGAACAGTTCTCAATAGAGGAACCTCACGGCATTTTTCTCGTTGAACAGGCACTGTTAGAGCTAAAAAATGTTTATTTGGACAAAGAATCTCTGGAGGGCATCTCAGAATCGACGGGTGGTGGCTACATGCCGTGGTCCGAAAGGTTGAATCTAATTGATCGGTTGTCAATCAAATCTCGCAAAGAAGTCTTTTCTCAGACCGTTGACCTATCTCACTGGCCCCCATTCCTTATCTTGCTTGTGGTTTTTCTCGCAGCAGAATGGGCTTTGAGGCGCGGCAGAGGACTTCAGTAAGTTTTTTCACTAACTGTTTGTCATTCCACAGTTGATGTCATACTTTCCCGCCATTATTAACGGATATCTGCAGTGAAAAAGATTACAGTAATTGGCACGGGCTACGTTGGGCTAGTGAGCGGATCAGGATTGGCAGACTTTGGAAATAATGTTACCTGTGTCGACGTAAACGGCAAGCGAATTAAATCACTTTCTTCCGGGCACATTCCATTCTTTGAGCCCGGGCTTACTGAAATTGTTGAGAGGAATACGGCTGCGGGTCGTCTCTATTTCAGTACAGACGTGATCGGGTCCATTTCAGAGGCCGATGTCATATTCATTGCTGTCTGGACTCCTATGGATAGTGACGGCAGTGCAGATCTTTCCGCCATAAAGGATGTTTCCAAAACAATTGGTGAGAACATCAAATCCTATACCCTTATTGCTACCAAGAGCACGGTTCCTATCGGGACAGGAGAGATAATTAATTCGATCATTTCTGAACATGCGCCGCAAAGGACCATATTTGATGTTGTGTCGAATCCGGAATTTCTCAGGGAAGGTTCCGCCGTTCGCGATTTTCTTCTCCCGAACCGTGTTATCATTGGTACAGATTCAGACCAGGCTATCGAAATTATGCGTGAGATATATCGACCGCTATTTTTAAATGAAACGCCATTTATTTTTTCGGATATCCCAACAGCTGAGACAATAAAATATGCATCAAATGCTTTTTTGGCTGTAAAGGTTTCCTACATTAATGAATTGGCTAATTTGTGTGATGCCACAGGCGCTGATATTCATGTAGTAGCAAGAGCAATGGGTTTGGACGGACGAATCAGCCCCAAGTTTCTCCATCCCGGTCCCGGTTTTGGTGGTTCCTGTTTCCCGAAAGATACTAGAGCGCTAATTCATTCTGCTGAGGCAGAAGGTGTGGAACTTAAAGTTGTGAAAGCAGCTGCCGATGCCAACGAAGTCCAGATTGATGTTATTATCAAAAAGTTGGAGCAGCTGACCGGCAACTCACTTAATGATGAGAGAGTAGCAGTTTTGGGGCTCGCGTTCAAGGCAAATACGGATGATATCCGGGAATCGCGTGCTGTTGTGATGGTAGACTATCTTCTATCTCGGGAAGCTGAAGTGGCTGTGTTTGATCCGGCCGCCATGAGTAACATGAAACAGTTATATCCGGACTTGGATTATGCCGAATCTATTGAATCGGCTGTAAGGGGAGCTTCAGCAGTTTTAGTAATGACAGACTGGAACGAATTCAGGGGCATGGATCTGGCACATATTGGTGAATTAATGGACAAAAAAGTGATTGTTGATGCAAAGAATTTGCTGAGCCGTGAACAACTTGCGGAAAATGGATTTGCATTTGAGGGAGTGGGGCGGCCCTACAATGGATGAAAATTGAAGGTGTAGTTGTTAAGGAATTGGTGGTTCACGAAGACATTCCTGATGCGGATGAGAACGTTGCTAAGTCGGGCTTTCTTATGGAAGTGCTGAGAAATGACGATGGTCTCCTTCGTAAATTTGGACAATCCACCTTTACGGTTGCCTATAAGGATACTATCAAAGCTTTTCACTGGCACAAAAAACAGGACGACTTGTGGTTTGTGGCGTCCGGCAAGGCATATATTGTTCTTCACGATTTAAGGCAAAAATCCTCCACATGTGGTACCACTGAAACGGTGATGGCGGGAGAAGGTGACTACAAATTAATCGTAATCCCCGTTGGTGTTGCCCACGGATACAAGGTGGTGAGTGAAGAGCCGGTTCTCCTTTTTTATCATACTACAGAAAGTTACGATCCGGATAACCCCGATGAGGAAAGGATACCTTATAATGATCCAGCCATCGGTTTTGACTGGGGATCGATTGCATGAAAACATACTTGGTTACCGGAGGTTCAGGCTTTATCGGAAGCAATTTTGTTCGACAGATGCTTCAGAATGACACCGATTGTCATATTGTAAATCTGGACAAACTCACCTATGCTGGCAACCCTGCGAACCTAGTTGATGTTGAAATGGATGAGCGGTATAGTTTTGTGCATGGTGATATTTGTGATACTGATGTAGTGCGGCAGATTTTCCACGAGCACAAACCTCAAATAATAATCAATTTCGCAGCTGAAACCCACGTAGACCGTTCCATCGGTTCCCCGGATGACTTTATCAAGACAGATGTATTTGGTGTCTTTACTTTGCTTGAAGCTTCGAAAGAATTTGGTGTTGATCTCTTTCTTCAGATCAGCACCGATGAAGTTTACGGAAGCATCGCAGAGGGGAGTTTCTGCGAGGGCGACCCTTTGCTGCCCAGCAGTCCCTATTCGGCTAGTAAGGCTGGAGGAGACCGGCTTGCCTATTCGTATTATGTCACCTACAATCTTCCTGTTATTATCACTCGCGCCAGTAACAATTATGGTCCGTTCCAGTATCCTGAGAAACTTATCTCACTCTTTGTTACCAACGCTCTTGAGGATAGAGACTTACCTGTCTACGGTGATGGGAAAAATGTCCGTGACTGGCTTTATGTGTCTGATCACTGTTCTGCCGTTCATTTTATCATTGAAAACGGAAAATTGGGAGAAGTCTACAATGTGGGTGGCGGCAACGAACTTCAGAACATCCATATTACGCATCAGATACTGGAACAGCTGGGAAAATCCGCCGATCTTATCAAATTTGTGGAAGATCGGAAAGGACACGATTTGCGATACTCTCTAGACTGTTCAAAACTAAATCAGCTTGGTTGGATCCCGGAGCACAGCTTTGATGAGGCGTTGGCTGAAACCATCCAGTGGTATCAGTCCAATGAGGCGTGGTGGGCACCGATCAAATCTGGAAAGTTCAGAGAATATTACAAATCTCACTACAACATGGCCTATGAAGGTGAATAAGTACTTTTTAACACTTTTGGTGCAGGTCGTTTTTCTTTTTGGTCAAACCAATCAGCAGATACCGCTGCCGCCCACGGGCGCGGAACCGCAGACGCCCATTCTCTATCGGGAATACGATACAGTTCCCCTTGCCTTAGAGCAACCCATTGATCCAAAGAACTACGTTTTGGGTCCCGGAGACCGTTTGAGAATCAACATCAGTGGCGGCGTGTTCGAAGAGCCCATCACCGGCGAATGGTCTCTGGAAAACATCGACAATTACATTTTAGTGGACCCCACCGGAAATCTCATCATTCCACGTTTCGGCTCACTCAATGTTCTGGGGATGACCCTGGCGGATTTGCAAAATGAAGTTTCTCGACGTGCAAAAGACCAGATATACGAAGAGGCTCAAGTGGCTGTGAACCTTATTCGCGTGAGGACATTTCGGATTCTCACTTACGGTGCCGTTAACCAACCCGGCTTTATCACTGTAACGCCTGTCACCAGACTGTTCGACTGCCTGCGCTACGCTAAAGGTGTGCATAAATACGCCCACAGTGATCTTGTCTACCTGAATAGAGATGGAGAACGTACTCCTATTAATCTAAAAACGTTTTTGGCGGAGGGTGATCTTCAAAGTAATCCGGTGGTTAGAGAAGGAGATCGGATTTATGTCCCCTTCAATGACGAAATGGCGACCCAGGCCAGAGTCTTCACAGAATACAACAATAATGAGGTTATTGTTACAGGGTTTGTCCGGTCACCACGACGGTTGACACATATTCCTGGCTATAGCGCCCGGGATTACATCGCCATGGCTGGAGGCATTCTTGATATTGGTAATGAGTCCGGATGCAGGATCATTCGGGCCGATGGCTCACAGCTTCGACGTGCTCTTGATGAAATTGTGAAACCCGGCGATATAATAGATGTGCCAGAAGCTGCTAAGAGTAAACTATTCAAAAACATGGGCGCTATTCAGTCACTTACCAGTTTGGCGAGTCTTATCCTTGCCTGGATGGCTATAGATCGCACTACCTCCCCCTGATTGATGGTTAATCTCACTGAGCACGAACGAAAGGTTTACGATTTGATCCAACAGTATCCTGAGATACTGACCGATCGTGAGGTACGCAGCAAAATTGCGGGGCAGAACGGCATGACGGAAAAAACACTACGCAATCGAATTGGTGAACTGCGCCGTTTCGGGCTTGTGACCAAAGATGGATCTTCGAAGGAGTTAGCCAATCAAGCTGATGAACATGATAACATTTTTCTTCTTTGGAAAAGAAGAAAATTCATTACAAAAAATGTTATCTGGGTTGGTTTAGCTTCAGTCATTATTTCGCTTTTTCTTCCCAAGTGGTATGCCTCTAAGGCGGTGATTCTTTCCTCTGGTGCGGGCAGATTTAGTCTCATTTCAGCATTTGCGGACCTTCCGCTCAATGAATTCGGTTTTTCTCCTGTAAATGAGGATATCAACAGTTTTATCTCAATTCTTGTGAGCCGAAGTGTGAAAGAGTGGATGGTTGAGAAATTCGATCTGGTGGAGCGATATGGCACCCGAGATATTGAATTTGCCATGGAAGCTTTTGAGGGAAATACGGAACTCCGTGTTACCGATGAAGGTGCACTGGCTATTACCGTTATGGATCGAGATCCTAAGCTCGCGCAGCAGATGGTTCAAGAAATGTTAAACCAGCTCGATCTCCTTAACCGCCGTTTGAGCCGGGAACAGGGGAAATACAACCGCCAATTTCTCGAGGAACGACTGGAGCAAAACAAAATAGACTTAGCTATAGCTGAGGAAAAATTAAAACTATTTCAACAGCAGACAGGTGTGGTCGATATTCTTACTCAAGTTACAGCACAATTAGAGGCCTACGGGCAACTTCATTCTCAGGAATTGCAAGCCTATACCGAACTCTATTCCCAAAGGGCCCAGACAGAAGTTCAACTGAATACAATGAGGGCCACGTTAATGGCGGACAATCCCACCATAAGGCACTATGAAGTTATGTATGGAGAGCAGGATAAGCAGTTAAGCACTTTGAGTCAGAAACTGGACCGAGAATTAGAGAATCTTCTATTAAGCTCCGATAATGCAACTGGGGAAGCATCTTCAAATGAATCTTCTGAAGATATTTGGGTCTCTATGGGTAGTTTTCCGGACCTTGCTATGAGAAGTGCTCGTCTCATGAGAGAAGTGGAAGTCCAAGGGAAACTATTAGAAATTTTAGTTCCACAATACGAACAGGCACGGATGGAAGAGAGCAAAAACATTCCTACTCTTCAGGTCATTGATGAACCAAAAGTTCCATTAAATAAAGCAAAGCCTAAGAGAATGTTAATTGTGCTTGGAGCAGTTTTTATGGCTGCCATATTTTCATCCGGATATGTTCTTGTTGAATATCACACCCGTGATTTGAGAAAAAGGCTTGGTTCTATTTAGGGCCGCTCCCTTCACTTTGGGTCTTTTTGGACTCATCTTAATTCAGATTATTACATTTTATCTGGGGATCATGATTCATCCTGTAATGTTTTTTTTGATTCCCATTCTTGTTTTGGCAATTGTTTGGTTGGTTCACCGCCCTGAATTCACTCTTCTTATGATTGGTTTTACAAGCATTATTAAAGGGTTCATGCAGGAGCAATTCCCCATTTTTGGATCTTTGGATCTTACTCTTATTTTGATAATTATCCTTTGGACCGGTCTTGCTAAAATTGCATTTACAGGCAAATGGGGATTACCTGAGTGGACCAGAGATATTCTCATACTGTTTACTCTCTTTTGCGGTATGGTGTTTGTTTCCGGATTCTATACACCATCACCTGTTTCCGGATGGCTAAAAATCGGACGGTTTCTGATTTTCGCATCATCCATGTTTGTAGCACCGTTCGTCTTTCTAAGAAAAATATCAGATTCTATCAGGATGCTTAACTATTTCAAATTTCTTTCAGCTACGATTCTCGTTGCCATGCTCCTTAATCTCCTACTCATTGCAACATCGGGTGGTTTGTTCACTTATCTTGTGCGAGCATCCCTACTGGGAGCTAATCCCATTGCTGTAAGTCGTAGCTTGGCTGTCATCGCCGCCATGGTAACGGTGATTAGTATTCGCCGGGAAGGGTGGAAACGATTGACTACTCTAATTCTTCTGACCTTGATTCTGTTGGCTATTGTCTCCACTGGCTCTCGTGGACCGTTGGCCAGTTTCTTTGCCGGGATTATTTTATTTATGCTCATGTTCGAATCCTCAGTTTACAGATCACGGTTGGTTCTTGTGGGTGGCATTTCAATTATGATTGTGTTTGTCTTGCTGTTTGTCTTGCCTGAGAGTTTGACAACGCGATTTATGCAGATAACTCAGGGAGATGTGATTGTTACAGCAGGTGGTGTGGAGCGAGTCAGCACAATTGCCACGCGCCTAAATTTTTGGAGTATATCAATAGAGGGGTGGCTCAGCAGTCCATCCAACTTTCTCTTTGGCATGGGTGCTGGTGGGTTTAGCTCTTTTTTTGTTTGGCGCGACTTTAGATGGTACCCTCACAATATTTTCTTTGAAGTTCTGGTAGAACAGGGTTTTGTGGGTTTTATGCTGCTGATTATGATGATTGCTGTTGCTGTCCGATATCTTCTGAAGGCACGAAAAGTGGGCATGCTCTCGGAGCACTCCTCTGTCTGGGTGGCTGCCACGCTGGTCATATTTTTTTCCGCTCAGGTCTCCGGCGATATCAATGATAATCGTATCTTGCTCATGTTCCTTGCTATTGCACTTTCCTCGATACATCTCGACCGAAGATTCCATGAGCCCATCACTGCTTGAAAAAAGACTGAGCCTCAAGGCTGATTTTCTTGTTACAGGATTGAACGGGATCGGTACCGTTGTTGGCATATTTATCGTCAGCGGGTATCTTGCCCGTACGTTAGGTCTGGATGTACTGGGTGAATACCTTCTTGTGAGGAGGATCGTCACTGCTGTGCTGGGTGTTCTTCTTCTTGGTATGAATGTAGCTCTTCCTGCCCTTCTGGCGAGAAATGAAGGTAGGGGTTATGGTGACGCAGCGTTTTCTGTTTTTCTTTTGGGAACCCTACCACTCATTGTGTTATTAACTATTGTGGTTACCGAAGGTTTCGTTGAAAGTGACCGGGCGGTTCCTTACATGGTCTATGGTGTAGGTTTCTGTGCTCTCACTCTCGCCTATGCTCTTTACAGAGGCCACTTGAACATGATTGGCGCGAACCTGCTCCAGTTCACGGCAGGGACGGTGGTTTCGCTGGTAGCGGTTGTAGCAGCAAAATCAATTGATCAACTTTTTATCATGATCGGTCTTCCTATGATCATCCTTTCATTTAGTGCTTTTTTAATCAGGAATGGGGGAGTAAATCCAAAAAAGATCACGAAAGACAACACTGGTGAAATGCTCACTTTTGGAATGGTTCGTATTCCTGGATTTATTTTCCAATTTTTTCTTTTGGCAGGTGTTCCCCTTCTGTCACTTTCTTATCTTAGTTTCACCGATCAGGCA
This sequence comes from Fidelibacterota bacterium UBA2125, assembly GCA_002329125.1. Taxonomy (GTDB): domain Bacteria; phylum Fidelibacterota; class Marinisomatia; order Marinisomatales; family S15-B10; genus UBA2125. The sequence continues at coordinate 22,400 of DCXX01000121.1, forward strand.
TTCCTCAACGCCGGTATAAGTCTGGTGCGTGTTTTTCTCGTTTTAGTAGGCCCCTTGGGTATCATTCTTCTGCCTAGAATTTCTCATGCTGTTAGTGGGGGAATTGATGATCGCCTCAGGTCTAATCTTTCCCTCCTTGTTCGGGCCACCTTCTATTACGGGATGCTTACAGGCTTTGTATTAAGTCAATTAAGTAGTGAAATTCTGATTATCTGGCTTGGAGAAGTGACGGATCGAGCCGCCAGTGCTGCAACTGTTTTACTAATTTCTGTTCCGTTTTTCGTTCTTTCTGCCGTTCTCAGGAGCCCTATTGATGCAGGCGCTCAGCGGGGCTACAATTCACTGATCTATGGTGCCGGTGCGATTGCCATGGCAGGATCATTTTATCTCTCAATAGTTATGAACACCGATCCATTCATATCGGCGGCCATAGCGTTTCTGACAGGACAGACTGTCAGTGGCATGGGGAGCTTCATTATAGCCCGGAGACTATTTCACTTGCAGGTGTTCGAGTTGCAATTTGTTACTTCCGCGACCATCGCCCTGTTTGTCACAGCCGGTGTACTTATGGTTCTAGCGAGAATAACATACGGCACTAGTACGGTGGCGATATCGCTTTTTATCCTTGGTGCTGTCACCTTTTTTCACTTCTTTTTTTCCAGGGAAGCGTGGGTCAAAACGCTTCGGAACACTCTGGGTATTAAGTGAACCAACTTCATAACAATGATGTGAATTCCGATGAGCCAGCGGATAAATCGAAGGTTCTTCTTGCTTCATCACTCCACCGGTGGAATGATGTTCGAATTTTTCATAAAGAGGCCAACTCTCTTGCAGTCAAGTATGATGTGACTGTCATGGGTGTGGCCTCAGAGAGGATGTCTAATTCCGGTGAAATCCGTGTCTTGACACTTCCACGTCCAACGTCATTGCTGCGACGTTTTTTAAATGGGTGTAAGATCCTCGAAGAGGGCGTAAGTGGCGGGTACGCCATCTTCCATTTTCACGATCCGGAACTGCTGTGGGTCGGTTTTATGGTGAAACTATTTAGAATCAAAGTGATTTATGATGTTCATGAAGATACCCGTGCGGCGGCACAAATCCGGGAGTGGATTCCGCAGCTTTTAAGGGGAATCTTGGGTGGTCTGGTTCACGTATTTGAACTTTTTGGACAATGGATATTTAACGGTGTAATCTTGGCGGAAGATTCTTACTTCAGCAATTTCCCGGCAAATGATAGAACCGTTGCTATCCGGAACTATGTACGGGTTGATGACTCAGCTTTGCATTTCCGGAATCAGAGTAAGAGGATTCTATATGCCGGTTCAGTAACGGTGGCTCGCGGCATCGGCGATCTGCTAGATGCTGTGGCCATACTTCAGAGGGAGGATCCTGAAATAGGGGCAACTATCATCGGTAGTGGTCCGGCCGATGACAAAAAAGAATTAGAAGAGTTGAGGCGTCGATTGCCGGATCCCGCATCAATAGAGTTTATTGATTATATTGATTTTGGAAAGCTGAAAGAACTTGCTCAAAATTACTACCTCGCTGTGGTTCCACTTCGTCGAACGAAAAATTATGAACGTTCCATACCAACGAAAATCCTGGATTACATGAACTGGGGTCTCCCCTTTGTCTACAGCCGGTTGCAGCTTACAGAAGAACTTTTTGGACAGCATTCCGGCGGTGTGGGATTTGAACCGGGAGATGTGGAAGATTTGGCCCGAAACCTGAGACGATTATTAACGGAAAAGAATCTTTATGATCAACTTAGAAATGAGGGAAAGTCCAAAGTGGGCCGGTTCGATTGGTCAGGCGAAGAGAAGACGCTACTTAAACTATATGACCGTGTTTTAGGAAAAAATGAAGGTGCAATTCGTTCTGTTGCGTCAGAAGTTTGAAAAGGTAAATTAGGGCCGGTCTCCATCATTCAGTCCAAAAGATGAGCATCATTCCGGCGGAATAGCTTATTTCCTATTCACTGTATTATGAGTGAAACAACCGTATCTGTTGTCATTCCCATGCGTAATGAGGAGAAATATATAGGCAAATGTCTTGACTCTCTCTTGACGCAAGAGTGGGACGGCGGCCCCCTCGAAGTGGTCGTGGTTAACGGTGAATCTGAGGACCGTTCAAAACAGATTGTTGAGAGCATGATGCCCACATTTCCCCGGCTTAAATTGCTGGATAATCCCCGCCGCATTACGCCGGTTTCTCTCAACATGGGTGTAAAAGCTGCCACCGGCGATGTAATCATTATTTTGGGAGCCCACAGCTATGTGGCCAAAGATTTTGTTTCGAAAAATCTTCATTTTCTTGACACTATGGCTGTTGACTGTGTGGGTGGATCTATCGCCCCTGTGGGAGACAGCTACCAGGGTGAAGCCATTGCCCTCGCCATGAGTTCGCCCATAGGTGTGGGAAACGCCTTTTATCGCTACTCGAAAGTCCAGCGCCTGGTGGATACAGTTCAATTTGGTGCTTACAGAAGAGAAATATTTTACAGAATAGGCTACTTTGATGAAGAACTGGTGAGAAACCAGGATTTTGAGCTTAACCACCGGATTGTGAGTACGGGTGGAAGAATTCTATTGGCTCCTCAGGTGCATGGCTATTACGTGGTTAGAAGTTCAATACCCAAATTGTTCAAACAGTACTTCGATTATGGATTTTGGAAAACAAAGGTCATTTCTAAAGAGGTAGGCGCATTCCGATTGCGATACCAGATCCCGCCCATCTTCATTGTCACGCTTGCTGTTACAGGACTATTGGGTCTCTTCATGCCCATGATGTGGTCGTTCTTTCAGGGAATAGTGATCCTTTACGCTGGTTTGGTCCTTTTTTCCAGCCTAAGGATCAGTCTAAAAAGTGGCCTAAAATACTTGCCCGTTTTGCCTTTTGCTTTTGTCACATTGCATTTTGGTTTTGGTCTGGGACTTATCACATCCTGGATTCAGAGGTTGATAGAAAAGAGTAATGGTTATAACTAATGCAGCA
>DCXX01000121.1:25721-45024 GCA_002329125.1 Fidelibacterota bacterium UBA2125
GCAAATTTTTTACTCAAATCAGCAAAAAAGGGTAATGTAACTTTTAGCATCTGACCAGAGGTTTTTTTGACACATATGACCACATATCCCGGAGTCCAGTTGGGTGAAAATGTCACAGTTGAAGATTATGTCATTATTGGAAAACCACCTGAAGGAAAGAAGTCGGGTGATCAGAAAACTGTTATTGGTGACGGGACACTGATTCGATCTCATACAGTCATCTATATGGGCAATATAGTGGGAACCAACTGCCAGACGGGCCATCACGTTCTCATCCGGGAAGATAATACCATAGGTGATTCAGTCAGTATTGGTAGTCACTCTGTTGTTGAACATAACGTTACCATTGAAGATGGTGTTCGCATCCACTCCCAAGCTTTCATTCCGGAATATTCAATACTAAAAAAGGGGTGCTGGATTGGCCCCAATGCTGTGCTCACAAATGCGCGGTATCCACTCTCACCCCGGGCTAAAGAGGAATTGGAAGGGCCAATTATCGGTGAAGGCGCCAAAATTGGTGCCAATGCCACCATCCTTCCGGCGGTAAGAATTGGTGAAAATGCTCTGGTAGGTGCAGGTGCGGTGGTAACAAAAGATGTGGCTCCAGGTAAGGTTGTTGCAGGTAATCCGGCTGTTATAATTTAATGAAATTTCGGAGTTGAGCACCTGATGGATATCCCTCTCGCAGATTTAAAGGTCCAATACACCACCATTAAACGGGAAGTTGATGATGCCATCCAGAGTGTTATTGATGAGACTGCTTTTGTCAAGGGCCGTTATGTCAAAGCATTTGAGGAATCTTTCGCGAAAAAGAACGAAGTAAACTACTGTGTTGGTGTAGCCAATGGAACTGATGCTATTTATATCTCCCTGAGGGCGTTAGGGATTGGTAAGGGTGATGAAGTGATCACCACAGCATTCAGCTGGATATCTACCGCCGAAACCATTCAGCAAACAGGGGCAACTCCGGTGTTTGTAGACATCCATCCTGACACTTACAACATTGATGTTTCAAAAATCGAAGAAAGAATTACTTCCAAGACAAAGGCTGTTTTGCCTGTACATCTTTACGGTCAACCAGCCGATATGACTCCCATTGTTGAAATTTGTAAACGCCATAACCTAAAGCTCATTGAAGATTCTGCTCAGGCCCATTTTGCCGAGTATAACGGCCAGATGGTGGGGAACTTCGGTGACACCGCCACATTCAGTTTCTATCCCGGAAAAAATCTAGGTGCCTACGGAGATGGTGGTGCGATAGTCACTAATGACGATAAGCTTGCTGAAACCGTACGCCGTATTGCCAATCATGGTGCCCTTGGAAAACATGATCACGAAATAGGTGGTGTCAACAGCAGACTGGATGGTATTCAGGCGGCTGTGCTTTCTGTAAAACTCAAATATATTGACCAGTGGAATGATGATCGATTAAAAAATGCAAAGATCTATAATGTAGCTCTTTCAGGTATTGGTGATATTGAGATACCAGGGATTCATCCAGCAGTGAAACATATTTTCCATGTTTACACCATCCGGACGTCCCGGCGTGACTTGTTGTGTGATTTTCTTTCAGAAAATGGGATAAGTACAGGGATTCATTATCCTGTGGCCATACCTTTTTTACCTCCCTTTAAAGAACTGGGTTACACCTCAGAAAAATTGCCTGTTGCATCTGATTATCAAAGCAGAATACTTTCACTCCCCATGTATCCCGAACTGACCGAAGATCAGATCCAGCATGTATGCGACCTGATCAAAACCTTTTTCCGGAAAAAATGAGATATCGACTGAACCTTGCACTTCTTGTTGGGTTAGGTTTGGTTTGTTTTTTTACGTCTTCCTGTGAAGGCCCCACTCGGTCGTTCAACTCAAACCCTAGTCTCGTTATCGAGCCCGGTTTCCAGTACAGGGTGGTGTTCGACAATCCTGTGGACTCGTTGGCTTCAGGTCAATTATTTGAAGGTATAACGAGTCTTGCTGCGTCACCTATGGCGCCTATGTATCAAAAGCCACTTATTATTAAGGCGGATGATCTGCTGGCGAGGATTTCTCCGAACTGGCGTTCCTTCATTCGCTGGGCCGATAGTCATTCTTACAATCTGAGCCTGGGACTAATTTGTAATTCACTTGCCAGTGCCCCAGCCACAGATCTGAAGTATCTGAGGAATCTTAACCGTTGGCAAAACGAACTTTGGCTCCACGGCTGGGATCACGAAGTCGGAAACAATATAGCTGAATTTTCCGGTCACTCCCTGGCGTATCAGACAACTCATTTAAAAGAATCCATCAAGTGGGCGGAAGCTAAACTTGGGTTGGAACTCCGAACTTTCGGACCACCGGGCAATCGGTTTGATTCATTTACATCGGCCGCTTTCTTAGCTAATCCTCAGTTGAAAGTATGGTTTCACACCGATGACTCTCTGAATCTCCCCTACGTGATCAAGATTAGATGGATTGTTGAATCTTCAACGGGTGAGCTACGTCCTTTTGATCAGTTTCGTGAAGAACTCCATCGAAACTCGGATGATGATGTCATTATTTTCCAAGTTCACCCCGCAGAGTGGGAAGAGAGCGATTTGGCACAATTCCGGGAGATGGTTGATTACGCACTTGAGACTTTCGATCTGTGGTTGACTACACCTTACGCTTATTTTACATGGCGTTACGATATGGCCAATCCCGTTATGGAAAAAGTGTCCGAGAATGAATACATAATTGACTGCACTTCTCTTGTGTATCCTCACCAGCTTGAATTGGTGGCTGAGCCGGCATTTTTTACCCGTTTGAATCCATCTGGGAAAATTCTTGACGAGTAACTTATGTCCCACTAAATTGGAGAAAATATAAGGAGAAAATCATCGGATTAGATTGCTAAAGGTTTAGAGCTTACAAATAGATTAATTCAATTTGACTCAGTCAACCTTTAGTCGATGACAAATCTTCGAGAAATTTATCCGAATGTGATCCAGCGCATTCGGTTTTTTATATCCAGTCAATATATTTCCATCAATAAGCTGAAACAGTAATGGCGTCCATCAATTTCAAAAGGAATATTAAATACTGGGCAGTGGTGGCTGTTCTTCTGACCACAGATTTTGTGGCGGGGCTTTTTGCTTTTTCCCGCACGGTGACCATTGCATTGGAGGAGCAATATTTCGCCTCTGACGAAATTCGGGCTGTTTTTCTGGTGATTCAGCTTGTATGGGTGGGGTTATTCTATTCAAACGGTAGGTATCGTGTGGACCCCACCATTTCACGTTTCCGTGAGATTCAGTCTCTGATCAGAATTACACTCACGTCTATCATCGTCGTTATTCTGTTTAATGAAATGCTTCCGGGGATACTGGCAGTTGAAAGTTCAGTTTTTCTTACCTATTGGTTCTATTTGATGGTCGGTCTGAGTGTCGGCAGAATGGTTATAAGAGTAATTCAGAAAGCATTAATGACGAGAGGGTACGGAAAGAAGAATACAGTAATTATAGGTACGGACGCCAGAGCAAACGATATTGCGGGGCATCTTGCTGCTGAGTCGACTGGTCACAATCTCATCGGTTTCGTTGAGTCTGGTGGAAACGATGCTAGTAAGCCTAATGGGCCAACTGGCCTTCCTGTACTTGGATCCCTGAATGAAATTCGTCAGATCATTGATGATCATCATGTGAATGAGGTAGTCATTGCCTTGGAGAAACCAGATCACAGTAGGTTGCTGGACATTTTGACTAGGTCTAACGGTGCTCCTGTGTCTCTCAGGATAATACCCGACATGTACGAAGTGATCAGCGGATTGGCAAAAACTGAGGAGCTATACGGGTTACCCCTGGTGGATATCAATCCGGAAATACTCACAATTCAACAGCAATTTGCCAAGAGACTCATTGATATTGCTGTTTCTGTTTTTGTGATTGTGCCACTTTTTCCAATATGGTTTCTTGTTTCCCTGGCGATCAAGATAGAATCCAGAGGACCTGTTCTATACAGGCAGGAGAGAGTAGGGCACAACGGAAGAGTATTTATGATCAACAAGTTCCGGTCTATGATGCAGGAGGCGGAGACTATGACCGGGCCTGTCTGGGCAAAAGAGGAAGACCCACGTATAACCAATGTTGGAAGACTTCTCAGACGATTCCGATTGGATGAAGTTCCGCAGTTCATCAATGTGCTTATTGGTGATATGAGCGTGGTGGGTCCTAGGCCTGAGCGGCCTTATTTTGTGCAGAAACTGATGGAGGAATTCCCTTTTTATTACCGTCGCCACCGGATCCGCACCGGCATCACAGGGTGGGCTCAGATCAAGCACTCTTACGATTCTTCTCTTTCGGATGTACGGCAGAAGTTGAAGTACGATTTCTTCTATATCGAGAATATGAGTCTCTCTCTCGATTTTCTCATCATGCTGCGCACGGTTCTTGTCATGATCTCGGGCAGGGGCCATTAAGAGCCCATCCGGGCAATCCAAATCACTGTTTGAAATACGCGGAAAGCGGTTATAGCTTTTGTTCAATGAGTGGAGTCCCACTAGAAAGATATGTCTCCGTCGAGGCCGTGATCCGTTTCGTCCGATTGGTGATTATTTCATCGGCTATGGCGTTTCCACTTCTCTACAGTCAGGTGCTGATGATTTCTTCCCAGGCACACATCTATGATGTTGAAAGAAAAAGTATTGTCCGTGGAAGTACCGACAGCTTTCTATCTCTCCGGTACCGACATGAATGGCGCAACGCTAGCCGCAGTGGCAACGATCTCATGACCACTTCCCTCGGGGATAAACGTTTACGGAATGACCGTTTCAAGATTTACCCCGAACTGTCAGCGAGAGCGTACCTAGATGGTGGACATCTTCAGCCGGACGGTCTCTATATTGATGTGGCACCCACTGTCACCGCACTGGGGCGTTACAACCTTTCTTCTGACAAGAGTTTTAGTATTACGGGGTGGTCAAGGTTAGAAAAACATTCCATGGTGGCCCCGGACGGATTTGATGTTCCTAAAGTGGCAGGACGGCCTCTTTTACACTCAGATTTTAGTTGGAACCAGGCTGTGGGATATAGCGATTTGCCAGGCTCAGATAATTCGTGGATAGAGTATCGCCTGGGCGACGGTGGTGTTATGGTCAATTATCCTGGTGGCGACGTCACTTTTGCCAAGAGTGCGCCTGTCTGGTCATCGGGTTATTCGGGGCAGCTGTGGCTTTCGGACAAGACTTCTAGCTTTACATTTCTGAGTCTCCGTCATCAGCTGTCCGAGCGGTGGTCCTTTGCTTTTTTACACGGCTCACTGAATTCCACTATTCGAGATTCCACATATTCTGGTTATTATCCACAGGGAGGCGGACTCCCCCTCATTACGAAACAGGTTGCCGTTCATCGTCTTGACTTTACCCCATTCGAAAATATGAGGGTCGGTTTTGGTGAATCTGTGATTTACGGAGGTCGCGGTTTGGAGATGGCCTACGCACTCCCCTTCGTTCCATACTGGACGGCTCAGGCCGATCTCAGCAATTCAGATAATTTGCAAATTGTGCTGGACTGGGAAGTTATTAAGCGGAATTTAGGGAGATTGTACGGGACTCTCTACCTCGATGAGTGGGACCTTGTGGACACGTTTAATAGAGATTCCAGCAGGAATTGGGCGGCTCTCCAGACAGGCCTAACAGTCAATCTCGACCAGTTCCTACCGTGGAAGCCTCTATTTCGAATGGAATGGACTCACCTGACTCCATACATATACGTTCACCGCAGTGAAGTAAATACATTTGAACACTACGGCGCCCCTCTGGGCCACTGGATCGGACCCAATGGTGAAGGTCTTTTCTTTTCTTTGGAAGGGCGACCCAAAGATCAGATATGGGTTCAAGCTTATACCACACTTTCCAAACGGGGTGAAGTGGACGAAGAGAGCTTGAACAGTCAATACCGGCAAGAGAAAGTTTCTTTTCTATATCGGACCTATGACGGTGAGGCCGAACAGCGGACGTTGTTTGGTATTAGGGGAGAATGGTCCTTCAACAGTTGGGCCAGAGTCAAGTTTGATTTTTTCAGTAGCGACTGGAGTCAGTATCTGGCCACCGATTCGGCTACCCGGTCGGACATACAAAAAGTGGATGCCACTCTGCAGATCATTATTGGTCTGTGATCTTTCTCCTCACCACAGCCGCTGCCCTCTATTTTTTCTTTTTGATCTGGCTTCGGGCCGGATTATCTAACGAACAACCGGAAAGTAGTAACCTTCCCACGGTCTCAGTAGTGGTGGCGGCCCGGAATGAAGAGACGGTTATTGGCAAACTGATGGAAAATCTTCAGGCACAAGAGTATTCCGGGGAGAGGTTGGAATACATCATCGTTGATGATCACTCCGATGACAGCACGGTAGCAGTTGTGAGAGATTTTGCGGCGAGAGATGAACGGTTCCGTTTAGTAACAGCAGTGGAGGTGCCGCCGGGTGTGGCGCCGAAAAAGTGGGCGCTACATCAAGGCGTAAACGAGGCGAAAGGTGAAATACTTCTCTTGACAGATGCAGACTGTACTGTGGGCTCAAACTGGATCCAGAAAATGACAACACCTTTTTCCCGAGAGAGTGTGGGAATGGTGCTGGGATCGAGCCCATTGGGACGAAGGAATTCTTTGTGGGAGAGAATCACAAGAGTTGATTCAGTGGGACTGGACGCATTGATGGCGGCAGGAGCCTGCCGAAACTTTCCTCTTACTGCTAGCGGCCGTAATCTGGCTGTCCGGCGACAAACGTTTGATGAGGCCGGTGGTTACAAAAAATTTGGGGCGTTTATTTCCGGAGATGATGATCTAATGATGCATCTCATTGCCAAGAATGGTTGGACTGTTTTTCCGTGCCTGTCAGCAGGCTCAGAGGCGGAGAGTTCGTCGCCAGAGGGATTCATGGCTTTCATCCAACAGCGATTGCGGTTTGCCTCCAAAGGAAAAGCTTATTACGGGCTCGACTTTGTGGATCGGCGGTTCAGGTTTGTCTTGGCTCTCATCTATATTGCTAATGTTTCAGTCATGACGGGACAGATTATTTTTCTCACGGGATATTCTTCATATTGGCTTCTGCCGTGGTTTATTAAAATGATTGCGGATGGGCTTCTTATCACCAGTTATCTTTCCAAAATGGAAAGGTCTTTTGATGTGCCCATTTTTTTATTGAATGAAGTTTGGCACAGTCTTTATGTGGCCGTTGTTGGTACTCTGGGATCGTTCGTGAAAATCCACTGGAAAGGGCGGCAGAGTCAATCAAAGCTCACCGCCGCAGGCAAGTGACACGGCCGGGAAGCAATGGAAATTTCGATGAGCGGGTCGTAATTTCCCGTCGAGAAGAGAGCTAATAACATTTAAGTAATATGATTTCGATAAAAGAGATTAGAGAAAATCCAAACCGCATCAGCCAAGCTGCAGATGCGAAGGGGGAATCCATCCAGATAGAGAAACTTCTGGAGCTAGACAACAAATCCCGAGAGTTGATTCAGGATGTGGAAGAGAAAAAGGCGGAACGGAACCGGATCAGTGAGAAGATCGCCCAGCTAAAGCGGAAGGGAGACGATGCCGACGGTCTCATCAGTGAGATGCGTGAGTTGTCTTTGCAGATCAAAGAGGGAGATGGAGCGCTGGCGGAATTGAAAGAGCAGCTTGACAACCTCCTGAGGTGGGTGCCTAACGTTCCTCATGAATCCGTCCCTGTAGGTGATGATGAATCCGCTAATGAGCTGGTACGAAGCTGGGGTGAGGAACCGTCCTTCGATTTTATGCCTCTGAATCACACGGATCTGGCCGAGTCTCTGGAATTGCTTGATTTCACAAGAGCTGCGAAAATTTCCGGTTCCGGATTTCCCTTATATACCAAATCTGGAGCTCGTCTGGAGCGAGCACTCATTAACTTCATGTTAGAGCATCATGGTGCACGTGACTATAGTGAGGTTATGACACCCTTCATGGCGCTGGAGTCAGCTACAGAGGCCACGGGTCAGCTGCCGAAACTGGAAGAAGATATGTATCGAGTGGAGAATGATGGCCTGTACCTTATACCAACTGCAGAAGTGCCTATTACCAATATTCACCGGGAAGAGATTCTGAAGGGTTCTGACCTACCCATTCGTTATGTGGCCTATTCACCCTGTTTCCGGCGGGAGGCAGGGTCGTATGGTAAGGAAACCCGGGGGTTACTTCGTGTTCACCAGTTCAACAAAGTTGAGCTGGTGAAACTTGTTCATCCCGACAGTTCTTATGACGAATTGGAATCGCTAACTACTGATGCGGAATCTGTACTTCAGACACTAGGTCTTCATTATCGTGTCGTTTCGCTCTGTACCGGCGACCTCAGTTTTGCAGCGGCGAAATGTTACGATCTCGAAGTGTGGGCGCCCGGTGAAAAGCGGTGGTTGGAAGTCTCCAGTTGCAGCAATTTTTTATCTTTCCAGGCACGGCGAGCGGAGATTCGTTTTCGAGACAAGGGTGAAAAAGTACGCCATGTTCATACTCTTAATGGCTCCGGTTTGGCCACACCGAGATTGATGATTGCACTGCTGGAAACCTATCAGACTGATGAAGGAACGGTTACAATCCCCGAACCTCTGCAACCTTATTTTGGGGGTTCAATCCTCAAATAAGAGTATGTTATTCCGGCGAGTCTTTTTCCTGACAAACGCTGTTTTCTGGACAGTTTTCCTTGGTATAATTGTCATTGTTTTGGGTCCCGCTGACTTTAGGGGACATTTTGTTGGATGGATTACAAGGGTCTATTCTAAAATTCTGTTGGCGTCCAGTGGCGTTAAACACAGGGTAGTTGGTCTCGACCGATTGGATCGAAACAATCACTATATTTTTGCATCAAACCACGAAAGCGCTTTTGATATCCCACTAATATTCGGTGGTCTGCCGTTTCACATTGTTTCCATCGCTAAAAAAGAGTTGAAGAAAATACCTATTTTCGGTTGGGCGATGGTGGCGGCCCGGCACATTTTTATTAACCGTTATAATAGGACGAAAGCGAGGGAATCGCTTGAACAAGCAAAAGCATCGTTGGATCATAACCCTCGTTCTGTAATCATTTTTCCGGAAGGGACCAGAAGTGAAGATGGTGAAATACATCAGTTTAAAAAAGGTGGGCTTGCCATTGCCATTGATCTTGGAATGGACGTGGTACCTCTGGCGGTTTGTGGTACTAGAGATATTCTGGCAAAGCGGTCTTTTGCCTTGCGGTCCGGCGAGGTGGAACTTCGGGTGGGTGCCCCGATTTCGGTTGTACAATGGAAAAAACGTCCGAAAAATGAGTTTGCCGAGACTGTAAGGGAGTGTGTGGTAGCCATGAAGCGTGACTGGGCAAGTGAGAGGGTGGCGCCATCGCTGGAGGCTGTGGCTGCGTGATGTATCAATCTGTAAGGCGAATGCCACTTTTTTCCGTCAGTGAAGAGCGGCCGCTGTTTTGCCGTGATGAAGAATATTTGGTGAGATGGTGGTTCAGTCTGGTGCCGGGCTGTAGAGTACTGTATGGCGACGGGGATGCGTTCATCTTTGTGGATGCAGGGGAGCGAAATCGCCATGATGGACCTGATATTGAGGATGCTGTGATCATTCACGGCGGAGAGATGGTGAAGGGAGATGTGGAGTGTCATCTTTTATCGGGAGACTGGTTTCATCACGGCCACAGCAAGGATAACCGGTACAATGATGTCATGCTTCATCTGGTCGCGGATTGTGATAAGGATGCAATCACCGCACTTGGACGAAAGATTCCTACAGTGGTGGCGCTGCCTCAGTTTGTTGCGTTTCCTGATCATGCAGGAAAGGGTCTGCTGGATAACTCTGAGGTACTGAAAAGATTGAACCCTTTCATTGAGTGGCGTTGGTCAGAGAAAGTTTTGCGGTTCAGCCGAAATCTGGCGGACAGTGAGAATCCAGAAGTCATTTTTCTCATCGCTTCATTTCGGGCTCTCGGTTATCCGGGCAATAAGAAACCTTTTGAGAAACTGGCGAAAGCGTTGCAGATGGAGAGGCTTCGGGGTTTAGGACTCCAAGAAGTGACCCACATTCTTTTCGCCCTTTCGGGATTGGTGGGCGCCGGTGGAATGAAAACTCAACGTGAAATTGTGAAAGTATCTGATCTAGTTTGTGCTGTTCCGGCGTCCCTCTGGCGCCGGGGTGGCGTCCGACCTCACGCCTGGCCTCAGCGGCGAATGGCCTTCGCCGGCCGTCTGGTACAAAAACTGACAGAAGACTGGGCACCGTGGTCCACCGATGAGGAAATGAGCTGTAAGTCGATGGAGGATATTTTTGGTAAGCATCTTCCCGGCAAAGGATGGACTACGGAATGGCTCGGGAATGTGGTGCTCCCCATGAGGAAGGCGGTTCTGAAATCCCCTGACAGTTTACAGTTGTGGTTTGATCTTTTTCTACCGGAGCCTTATGGCAGGCACAGGCGGCATTTTGGCGGCCGAGTATCACCTAGGTTTTTGCGGAACTTTGCCGTCGGTCAGGGGTTGATCCAGCTAAACAAGATGTGGAAGCAATGTAACTCATTAAATCTCTGTCCCCTTTGTCGCTGAGATGACACTGCTTAACCGTGAAGAGACCGCAAGGCGAGCAACTGAAGCACGTGACGCCGGTAAAATTGTTGTTTTTACCAATGGCTGTTTTGATCTTTTGCATAGCGGGCACGTTACCCTTCTGGAAGTAGCGGCGGGCGAAGGAGATCTACTTATTGTTGGATTAAACAGCGACAGTTCTGTACGTCGCCTTAAAGGAGAGGGACGGCCTGTTCAACCTGAGGCGGAAAGAGCAGAAGCTCTTCTGGAAGTTGAGGCAGTTAGTGTTGTAACAATTTTCATTGAAGATACACCACTAGAGCTCATCGACAGTATTAAGCCGGATGTGTTGGTAAAAGGTGGAGATTACAGTAGGGATGAAATTGTAGGTGCAGATATTGTCCTTTCGAGAGGTGGTGAAGTTGTGAGAGTACCTCTTATTGAAGGTATCAGTACAACCCGCATTATTAAAGAGCGAGTGGGTAAGGATAGTACCAAAAGAACTTGACTGTTCCTCAGTGCAAAGCCTAAGTTCACCGCTGGTTTATCCAGGAAATGATGTATCTTAAACAATACCTTAAGTTAGAGGGGCAGATTATACTTCTCTCCTTACTACTTCTCACTACGGTGCTTTTTGCTCAACAGGGAAGTGCCAAGGCGGGGAACGGTTCCCATATTGATAATGAAGATTTTGTTAATGTAAACGAAAACCGGTTTCCTCTCATACTGTCGGATGCCAAAAGTCTTTTTTCGGAAGCGATCATTGCAGATCACCATGGTGACTCTCTGGAAGTGCTCTATGTCCTCGATAAGATCGTGGAGTTGTTAACTGAAGCGGAACAGCTTGGTGATATGTCTGAAGATGATCAGGAGGAGTACAGTCGTTTCGAAGAAACACTCATACACACTTACCAGAATAACTTCATCACTATTGATGAGACTAGTTCTTCCATCGCCACCGCCAGCCTTAAAGAGGAACTATCCCGCTATCTTGACCCGATAGAGATTGAAATAAACGGTGCATCTTTTAAGGTGATTGATGACCGAGAAGGCCATATGCCCCTAGTGATGAACAGTCGTGTTGAACGTGCTATTAGCTTTTTCCAGACTGACGGACGACAGAGTTTTGAAAGGTGGTTAGAGCGTTACCCGTTTTATGAATCAGTCATCAAAGAAATCCTTGATAAACACGAACTTCCTGAAGAATTGATATATCATGCAATGGTGGAGAGTGGATTAAATCCCAAGGCTTATTCCCGTGCTCATGCTGTGGGAATGTGGCAGTTTATCGGTTCTACAGCCAAAATTTATGGTCTTGACCGGACCTGGTGGGTGGACCAGCGCCGGGATCCCATTCGTGCCACTAATGCAGCAGCCGAATATTTTAAAGACCTTTACATTGAATTTGATGACTGGTATCTAGCGCTGGCGGCCTACAATGCTGGTGCTGGCAGAATCAATCGTGCCATTCGTCTTCATCAGACGAGAGATTTTTGGAGTCTTAACTCTCTTCCCAAGGAGACAAAAAATCATGTTCCTACAGTACTGGCAACTGCCATTATTGCTACAGATCCATTGGAGTATGGATTTGAAGAAACTACTGGCTCACCTTTCAATTATGACCAGGTAACCGTTGAAAAAAGTGCTGACCTTACCGTTCTTGCCAAATGTGCTGGAATTAAGCTCAGTGAGCTCCGGGAATACAATCCAGAATTGCGCCAACATGCAACGCCACCGGACGAATCTTATGATCTGAAAATTCCCGCCGGGACACGGGAAACATTTCTTGCCGCTTTTACCTCTTTAAACGATGAACAGCGGTTTGCTCCTCAATACATGGTTCATGTCGTTCAGCGTGGGAACAACCTCAGCTGGATTGCCAAGAAATATGGTGTCTCAATAAACCAAATTGCGTCATTTAATAAGATAAAGAATTATCACCGCCTCCGCATCGGGCAGAAACTGACCATCCCCATTCCCGGAGCCTCCTCCGGACCGGTACTGGTAGCTGGTGCACCGCCTAATACTGTAGCTTATGTAGTACGTAAAGGCGATACTCTTGGTCATATTGCCATGAGATACGGTTCATCGGCAAGGCGGATCCGTCAACTGAATGGCCTGAGGTACGGCACCTATATATTTCCGGGCCAGAAACTGAAAGTACCAGTGAGAGAGGGGAATCAGGTGACCAGTGCTTCTAGCAAATATGTTAAAGAGATATATACAGTGAGAACGGGTGATACCCTTAGTCACATCGCTGATCGGTATCGTGTGGGGATGTCCAAGCTTCGCCAGTGGAACAGTATTAAGGACAGTGACTTTATTATACCTGGACAGAGGCTTGTGATTTATGTGAAGCAGGGATGAATTAAAGGAGATGAAGTGAGTAAAATTGGAAGTAAAACAGTTACCAAAGCTGATATTGTAGATAGAGTCTCCAATGCCACGGGATTGACCAAAGTGGAGACAGAAATAGTTGTAAACGGTATCATGAATACCATTACCTCAGCATTGGAAAATGACAGGCGCGTTGAATTGCGCGGATTTGGTACTTTTGGAGTTAAAAAGCGGGATCCCCGCAAAGCACGCAATCCGGGAACGGGAGAAACGGTTTATCTCCCCGAGCGATATGTCCCGACATTTAAACCGTCCGGTTTGCTGCGGAAAAATGTAAACAAGTCTTTAACGGAGAAATAGTCTATGCCCTGTGGTAAAAAACGGAAAAAGCGAAAGATCTCCACGCACAAGCGTAAGAAGCGTCTTCGACAGAACAGACACAAGAAAAAGGCACGTTAGACTAGGGTGCTGATCTGAGCCTGCGGTTAAAATTGAAACTGAGGCTTTTTCTTCCCCTTATATTTGTAGCGACCCATCAGTGGGCCTATGGGTGGGGCTATACAGCACACAGGCTTATTAATAGGGAAGCTGTTACACTTCTCAATTCTCCCTTAGGTGAATTCTTCAACGGCTACATTAATTATATTTCGGAACATGCGGTAGACCCCGATCTGTGGAAGAAGGATAAAGAGAATCATCCCAATGAATATCCCGGCCATTTCATCGATGCTGACCTGTTTGATGACTACCCGTTTAAAAAGATTCCTCGGAAGTGGGAGGATGTTGTTAATAAATACGGGGAAAAAAAGCTGAACAGTTGGGGCACCGCGCCGTGGAGAATTGAAGAATATTATTACCAATTGGTGACACAGTTTCGTGAAGGAGAATGGATTAAAGCGCGCCTCACAGCCACAGCTTTGGGACACTATGTGTCGGATATCCATGTGCCATTTCACACCTGTGAAAACTATAACGGACAACTCACGGGAAATAAAGGTGTTCACAAAAGATGGGAAGCGAATATGGTAGAAGAGTTTTTGCTGGACGCAATGAACACCTCCGGTAGATTAATCGGTTTTGACGACCCTGTTTCCCAGGCGTTTCTAATTGTTGAAGAATCTTTTCCCTATGTTAGCACCATCCTTACAGCCGAAACCAAGGCTCGAGAAACAGTCCCTGTCCATTCGAGGTCTACTATCTCAGATTGGGAAGTATCTATGATTGGAAGTGAGTATATTAAGGTTCTTTATGTTGAAACCGGGGCACTGGCTGTCTCTAGGATGGAAATGGCTTCCCTCCGTGTGGCATCTTACTGGCATTCGGCCTGGGTGGCAGCGGGGAAACCGTCACCGCCGGCCCGTTGAACCGTTAACGAAGATCTCCCATGGATTCACATTTTTCATTGACTGCTGAAACCGCCGCCGGTCAGCCAGATGTATTTTCAGTTTCCCAGATTACATCAGAGATTAAAGAGTTGCTTGATGGGGCGTTTCCGGCTGTATGGGTTGAAGGGGAAATTTCAAACTTCACACATCATTTCGCTTCTGGGCATATGTACTTCACGCTGAAGGACGAAAAAGCCGAGCTGAGAGCAGCCATGTTCAGGGGATATAATGAACATCTGAAGTTCCCTGTTGAAAACGGCATGATGGTTTTGGCCCACGGGGATATTTCTGTTTATGAGTCAAGAGGTCAGTATCAGCTACTGGTGAGGCGCATGGAACCAGCAGGAGTGGGGACGCTTTATCTTGCCTTCGAGGCGTTGAAAAAAAAGCTGGAAGGTGAGGGCCTTTTTGACGAAAGTCGTAAGCAATCGTTACCTCCTTACCCTTTCAGGATTGGCGTTGTCACCTCTGGTACAGGTGCAGCAATTCAGGATATAAGAAATGTTCTATCGAGACGGGCACCTCATGTGGAACTGATCCTTCGCCCCACACTGGTTCAGGGGGATGGTGCTGCCGAGGATATTATTATAGCTATTAACGATTTGGAAGAAAGGGGAAATCTTGACCTCCTCATTGTTGGTCGTGGCGGTGGATCGCTGGAAGACCTTTGGGCCTTTAATGAAGAGAAAGTTGTAAGGCGTATTGCAGCCGCCACTGTCCCAATCATTTCTGCTGTTGGTCACGAAACCGATTTCACCCTGGCAGATTTTTCTGCTGACCTCAGGGCTCCCACACCTTCATCCGCTGCCGAATTGGCCTCTCCAGCGTTAAGTGATATTAGGAGTAGTCTGGATGAAGTTGCCTGGAGACTGGGGGAAGGTCTGAAAAATAGAGTCCAGTCCTCGTGGCAGCAACTTGACGGACTGAGTTCTCGCTACGGTTTTCAGCAACCGAGTGTTCTGCTGGATCGTGAAACTGAGCATTTGAATGAAATGGCAGAGCGTCTATCCCGGAATGTGCAGATGATCTTGGCAATGAAAAATGTTAACCATGGTGCCATTAGTGGAAAACTTTCTTCTGTAAACCCAACGGCTATTCTAGAAAGGGGTTATGCCATTCCATATGTCCTTCCAGATAGAAGGAACTTAAAGAGTGTTAGAAACGTCAATAAGGGGGATCGGTTTGCTCTTCATCTTTCCGATGGAGAATTGGAAAGTGAAGTGAAGAAAGTCAGTAAAACTAGGAAGTAAACTTGAGAATTGATAAAGAGACCTTAACTTCAGTATTGCTGATAATTTATTATGACTAGAAAGAAATCTCTCAAGTTCGAAGATTCTATGAAACGTCTCGAGAAAATCGTTGATCAGTTGGAAGGTGACTCTGCATCTCTGGAAAATAGTCTTAAGCTGTTTGAAGAAGGGATGAAGCTAACGGAAGAATGCCGGAAAATGCTTGAAGATGCAGAGGAAAAGATAAAGAATCTGCTTGGCGAGGAAGACTGAATGAAAGTTGCATTCTGGGGGAATACCCAAAAAGAAGTTTTCTGGGAGCTTCTCCCAGAGCTGACCTCCTGGCTTCAAGAGAAAGGACAGGAAGTATTCTTTACTACTCACATTCATAAACGTCTTGAGGACAAGTCAAAATTCAATTACAACATCATAGAAGAAGCAGACGATTTCAAGAATGTGGATTTTGTTTTAGCCATGGGTGGTGACGGAACCATCCTGTCGGCTGCCCGGGGTGTTGAGCATCGTGGCACCCCTATTTTTGGTGTCCATCTCGGCGGTCTCGGTTTCCTGGCGGAAGGGACCGTTGAAAATATGTACACACGCCTGGAGTCAATCATCGCTGGAAACTACACCACTTTCCCTAGGATTCTTGTTGAAGCAGTCATAGAAGGAAATACGGACACCACTGTTACGGCACTGAACGATCTTGTGATAGATGCCGGGGAGGGGTTTCGACTTATGAAATGTTCTCTTTTTTCGGAGAGACATTTTATCACATCCTACTCGGCCGACGGTCTCATCGTAGCAACGCCTACCGGTTCTACAGCTTACAATCTGGCGGCGGGTGGTCCAATAGTAACGCCGTGGCTATCCCTTTTCACTGTTACACCTATATGTCCTCATACACTATCATCCCGTCCTATCGTATTGCCTGCTGAAAATGATCTCACCATAACCTTCCCTGAGGAGGAGCCCGGTGCCCGCCTCACTGTGGATGGTCAGCTGGAGTATTCTGTCCCGGCAAATGGTCGAGTGGTGGTCCGAAAGGCGGACTATGAAGTAAATATGATTACCTTTGAAGACAGGGATTATTTTCAGACCTTAAGAACAAAAATGGGGTGGGGCCAACACAACGGTGGTGCCAATTCAGAGTAAGTAAAACGATGGTCCTCCATCAAGTGGTAAAAGGTCCAATTACTTGCTGAGTTAATTATTATACTTTCTCTGAGTGCTCAGGAAATGAAGGATCATTTGTTTCAAAGGATGATGTTGGATATTATCGCAAGAAATGAAAATCAATCAAATCTGGAAAAAATAATCGAGTTTTAGGAATAATGAATTTGATTGCGAATTGTCCCAAACTTTATCCTCAAAAGAATAGTAACGGTTAATATTCAGATTATATACAGCATAGATTAGGCTTCCCGGTGAATATTCCCATCGAAATACAAAGGTCCCAACCTGATTGTTGATCCGAAAATCTTTATCTTCGTTATATTGATAAGGCAAAACATTTAGCGATTTTTCTTCCATCAGTCGATTGTAATCCACATAATCCATCTCAACCCTAAATGGTTGATAGTAAGCTTCAAAGGTCATTGTTGGAGAAAATGCAATATCTAACCGTAATTCTGTATTTAATTGCTCTTGCTGTGTGTTAGCATAAATTATATTTACGTTGCTTTGATCTTCAATAATTCCAACCCATTGCATGGATCTTGGTTCATTTTCTTTAGAAGAGTTCACTGACAAATTGATTTTATCTGTGGGCCGCAGTGTTAGCTTCAATCCATAACTAGTTCCTATTCCCCGGACTGATCCTTGATTAATATCGATCCTGGGTCTCACAACAATTTTTTTCCGGCGATCTGTTCGAAACCAAATGTTGAAGGATTGCCAAGCTTCATCTTTAATGATCACCGCACGTGGATCTCGATAAAGATCATCATCTTCAAATACTTCCGGATTATATTCAATTTGCCAACCCAGTCCCCAATAATTTGAGAAATCATTGTCTTGTTCAATTTCGATGTTTTGTCGAGTAATTAATCCATCACCTAAACCACCCAGACTCAGTTTAATTGCTAAAGACTGATTAAGAAAAATACTTTTAGGATAATCCCGTCGAATTGATCCCCGCAAGCCTGCATACCAGTTATTATTTCGTTGCTGATATCCCATATCATTTACATTAAAGTTTTTATCGGTAAAACTACCCCAGGAACTGAGATCCCACCATACGGGATCACGATAGCTGAGAATGAAACGGCCACCATAACCTGCTTTATCAGAAGTAATAGAATTGGCTGCTTGACCTGTAAATGACAACTTATTTTCCCTTAATTTTAGACTCCAGTCAAAATTCAGAACGCTTGCTTTATCTGATTCACCTTGACGGCGCAGGTCTGTTCCCATAATTCCAATGGTCGATAGTTCATTTATTACAGGTTTTTCAACTCGACCCACAAAGTAATTGGTGTACGGTTCCAGTAAAAAGTTGTCTTTCTCAATATTTCCATTAACCTCATACTCACGCGTACCATATTCACGATTTGTGACTGCATCGATAATACCATAGCGCAGCCCTGATGAAGTTTCTCCCAAGATTTTCGCAGCACCAAGAATTGTGGTCTCATTGGGCCGATCAATAATGGTGCCTGAATCAGGTGAATAAAAATCAGGTCTTCTACCTATTCGCCGCGAGTTAAATAGATTAAGCCTGCTTTTAAAGAAATTTGCTCCCTGAACAAAAAATGGACGTCGTTCATCCAATCGCGTTTCAAAGGCCGATAAGTTGAGCACGGAGGGGTCAGCTTGAACTTGACCAAAATCAGGGTTAAAGGTCACATTCAGAGTGGTATTGGAATTAAGGTTATAGCGAGTATCTAGACCAATATTCTCAATACTTTCAGTAGCATCTTTCTTTGTTTTTCCTGATAAAAGGTAGGGCACCAGTTCAATATTTCTCGGTTGAGGAATATCCTCAATGCCTTTTAAAACACCAAAATGGGGGACTATGCCCCGGACACCTTTTGCTCTACCAGGCCAATTAATTTCTTCCTGGTTATTGTAGTAACCCCTTTGAAAAGTAGCACCCCACTCCTGAATACGCTCATTGCTGTATTGAAATACATTGAATGGTACCCTGATCTCCGCAGACCACCCTTGTTGATGCAGAGCAACCTTACTATCCCAAACTGCATTCCATGTTCCATCAAATCCATCATAACCATCTCCTGAAATAGCAACATCAACTTGAACCTCTGCTGCATTAACCGCAAACCAGTATCCTGTTTTGTCATCATTTCTTGAATCAATTCCAAACCCAACCCAATCCGAGTTAAACTCAAATCCTTCTTCCCAATCATCGCGGCGAGCCATCCGGGCCATTATTTTTTCAGGATTAGGATCAAAATTATCAAAAGCAATGTAGAGATATTCATCATCGTACAATATGCGGAACTCTGTACGAACTGTTGGAGCTTCTAAATTGTATGGATCGTACTGGAGAAATTCATCCGCCAGAATCGCTTTCTCCCAGGCTGCATCATCGATGCGACCATCTATTGCCGGTGGATCTTCCGTACGCGTCGCTATAGCAACTTTATATTTCAATTTGGTGTAATCTTCTATATCTCCTTTATTATGGGAATCATGCCCAAAAGCAACAGAGAAAAAACAGAATAGTAACATGAAATGATTCATTCGAGATTTCATATGTACCCCTTCTGAGACAAGATGATCTAGCTGTTTGGACATCAATAGAACTAGTAAGGTAAAATAAAGGCCGCTGTTTTATGTCCTGAGATAAGAGGCGCCATTGA
>DCXX01000121.1:45258-47411 GCA_002329125.1 Fidelibacterota bacterium UBA2125
GCCGGCTTTGCTGGCACCGTAGGCAGGAGCAGTGGGTTCACCCCTAAAAGCGCCACGGGAGGAGATGTTAACAATCTTACCGCTGCCTTGAGTCTTCATTTGCTTTGCCGCACAGAATGTTACATTGGTGTGGCCCAATAGATTTGCACCAAGAGTGCGGTCCNNTCCTGAGATAAGAGGCGCCATTGATATCGACGATGCACCCTGTCATGAAATCGGTTCCCTCTGAAGCCAGTAGAACCGCGGCGCGAGCCACCTCTTCCGGCTTGGCTACTCTCCCAAATGGACTTTGATTCTTAATATTCTCTCCTTCCGGTCCCTCTAAAATAGGGGCTACCCGCTCCGTCTCAACATATCCCGGCGCAAGGGTATAGATGAAAATGTTATGTTTAATCAGTGCTTGAGCCATGGACTGGCCGAACGCGTTCATGCCGGCTTTGCTGGCACCGTACGCAGGAGCAGTGGGTTCACCTCTAAAAGCACCTCGGGAAGAGATATTGACAATTTTTCCACCTCCCTGTTTTTTCATTTGCTGGATGGCACAAAATGAAACATTGGTGTGACCCACAAGATTTGCACCAAGAGTGCGGTCCCACACGGACACCCATTCTTCGTAAGACAAATCATCAAAATTGAACTGTTCAATTAAAGCAGCATTGTTCACAAGGATATCCATACGGTCCAAACCAGTAACGACCTCTTCAACGATTCGGCTTGCTTCATCAGGCTGCGAGATATCCCCTTGAACAACTATATGTCCCTCGCCAGTCAAGCTGTTCAAAGTTTCTTTTCCGCCATTCTCGTTGCTGTGATAATGAACTGCAACGGTGGCGTTGGACTCGGCGAAAGCCTGTGCGATGGCTCTCCCAATTCCGCTGGATGAGCCTGTAACAAGAACTGTTTTCCCTATGTAATCGATATTCATTTATAGCCTCTATTTTTCATTTTCATATGTTTCCGTTATTCGGTGCCAAGTGGATTCTATGTTGCTTTGTTCTGTAAGGGGAGAACCCACACAAAGCCTCAGTGTGTACTTGTTATTCAGCTTGGTGTGTGAGAGATGCATTTTACCACTACTGTTCAGCTTTGAGAGCAGTGCCTCATTAATTTCATTACTTTCTCTTGCCCGGAAACAGACAAGATTCAAGGGTGTTGGAGCCATAAGTTCAAACCGATTATCTTTCTCAACAAAAGATTTAAACAGTTGACCCAGTTCTACACTTTTCCGCACATGTGCCTGAAGTCCTTGTACCCCATAATGTCTAATAACAAACCATAACTTCAGCGCCCGGAATCGCCGTCCAAGCGGGATTTGCCAGTCGCGGTAATCAATGACGGTATCAGATTTGCTGATTCTACTTTTTAGATACTCGGGAAGGATGGAGAGTGTTTCCAAAAGATCCTTTCTGTTTGAGACGAAGAAAGCGGCGCAATCAAAATTTGTCAGCATCCATTTGTGGGGATTGAAACAATAACTGTCCGCCATTTCAAGACCTTCATTAACCCACCGAAACTCGGGACACAATACCGCCGTGCCTGCCATAGCAGCATCCACATGGAGCCAAATATTTTTTTCTTTACAGATTTTCCCTATCTGAGGCAGCGGATCAAAGGCAGTAGATGAGGTGGTTCCGGAAGTAGCACAAACAAAGGCCGGTTTTTTCCCGTTCTTTAGGTCTTCCTCTATTGCCGCAGACAATGTCTCACTCTTCATGGCGAAAGTTTCATCTACTTCTATAAGTCTCAGGTTATCTTTTCCCAAGCCTGCAATCTTTACAGCTTTCTCTAAGGATGAGTGAGCCTGATTGGAAGTGTAAACTGTCAGTTCACTCTTTAAACCGGACTTATTACTCCCATAATTCGTTGCCCGCTCCCGACCCGCCAAAAGGGCACAAAGAGTGGCACTGGAGGCTGTATCGTGTATCACACCGCCACCATCTGAAGAAGAGAGAAATGTTTTCGGCAAATCCAGCATCTCCACCAGCCAGTCCATTATATGGGTTTCTAATTCTGTACAGGCCGGAGATGTGGCCCAATTCATACCATTGACACCGAGGCCCGAGGAGAGCAGATCACCAAGGATGGCCGGTCCGGATGTGTTAGCGGGGAAAAAGGCGTAGAAATTGGGTGACTGCCAGTGACTGATGCCGGGG
>DCXX01000121.1:47533-49710 GCA_002329125.1 Fidelibacterota bacterium UBA2125
TTTCGGCAAATCCAGCATCTCCACTAACCAGTCCATTATATGGGTTTCTAATTCTGTACAGGCCGGAGATGTGGCCCAATTCATACCATTGACACCGAGGCCCGAGGAGAGCAGATCGCCCAAAATGGCTGGACCTGAAGCATTGGCAGGAAAAAAGGCATAAAAGTTAGGGGACTGCCAGTGACTGATGCCGGGGAGTATGATGTCCTCAACATCCTTCATTACATCTTTGAAGGACTCTCCATCAACGGGGGGGTGAGGCGGAAGCTTGCTCCGAACTTCGCCTGGGGCAACTTTGGACATGACAGGAAATTCACCGACTCTTTCATAATAGTCAGCAATCCAATCGATGACCTCTCGCCCTGCCTTTCGAAATTCTTCAGGTGTCATATTGGTGGCTAAAGACAAACTTATTATCTAAGTGGCTGTGTTTCTGTCACGTCGGTTTCGCGCTGACAATTCCACGAAACTAAAGGACCGTCTAGTAAGGTAATCTCTGTTGGTAAAAATCATTTGATAAGATTATTTTTCGTTGATCAGTCTCGTTAATTCTCAAAGTTCTGGTATCTGGTAACCACCGAATTCCAGCTCCACGTATTTAGCTAAGCACAGGGCTACGTCCTCCCGTCCGGGACGAGTAACGATTTGGACTCCGATGGGCAGATCTTCAGGGGACGTTCCAGCCCGGACTACTACGCTAGGCCACCCCGTCAGGTTATAGGTTATCGTGTAGGTAAAGCCAGTGAGGTCATCCATCTCGGGCCCGTGTGGTCGAGCCGGTCCCGAATTTACCGGGCAAAGGATCGCATCATGATCGGACATGAAAGAATGCATAGAACTGCGAAATGAATACCATTGTGCAATCAATGCGTCTAACTCTTTTGCATTAATTGCTTTGCGCCTTCCAGGCGGAGTTATGGAGAATTCAGTAGTGCCAGCTTTCTTGGCAAGACGCGAGATGGCTGCACCACCGTCCCACAAGTAGAGCGAGAATAGATCGAGTGTTTGGTCAATTCCCGTAGGCCTTACCTGAGTAACCTCTTCCACGACTTTCGATAGGCTTTCAGCCACGGAAGTGACCGTATGTTGAGTTTCTACCGTTGGGCTAATAATTCCGTTATCTGTGTGGAACGAAACTTTGAGTTTAGATAGATCAACGTGCTGCCAATTATACCAGGGTAAAGGCACAACACCAGGGTCGATTCCATCGGGGCCAGCGATAACTTCCAAGAGGAGGAACAGGTCATCAACAGATCTTGCTAAAGGACCTAATTGTTGAAACGAATCTTGTAACCCACCGAATGGGTAGATATGCCCAGTGCGTGGGACTCGGCCAGAGGATGGTTTGATTCCAGCAATGCCACAGAAGTGAGATGGTAGTCGAATACTACCGCCATAGTCGCTGCCGATATCGAATGGCGTTCCACCGGCGGCAATCATAGCCGCTGCACCACCGCTGCTCCCACCAGGTGACCGTTTGAGATCATATGGATTGTTCGTCATTCCGTAAATAAGATTATTTGTCTCAAATGAAAGAGTGAATTCGGGAGTGTTAGTCTTGCCAAGCAGGACCGCCCCAGCATTTTTTAGACGTGCAACTACTGTAGCATCTTTATCAGGGATGAAAGCAGCACGCCCTTTGGTGCCTCCAGTTGTGATAACGCCGGCAGTATCCAGAGAGTCTTTGATCGTCATTGGTACCCCATGGAGAGGGCCCCAGATTTCTCCTTTCGTTAAAGCAGCATCTGCATCAAGTGCTAGGGCTATTGCTGACTTTCTTTGAATCTGAAAAACAGCATTGAGATCTTCATTCACATCTTCTATTCTTTTGATGCAAGATTCCACGACATCAACCGAAGAAACCTGCCGGTTTCGAATCGCTTTTGCCAAAGCGGAGGTAGTCGAGTAATGGAGAGGATCGGTAAGAGGAAATTCAGAGGAACTACCTGAGACCGATGGCTTACATCCAGGAAGAGCCATAACCGCAGTTCCTGTGCCAAGGATCGTTAGGAGTTCTCGTCGGGATATTGATGAAGAATTCTGTTTGGTCACATTATTCGCTGAGAATGGTCTATTTAAGTTCTTCAAATTAGTTGATCTCCTGCTTTCTATACCGCCGCAACATGCAGTCATTCATCACTACCAAAAGGCCGGCATCTTCCGCCAGTTTTGCCGCT
>DCXX01000004.1 GCA_002329125.1 Fidelibacterota bacterium UBA2125
ATTCGGACAACCAACTCCCTTCCTTAGCATCATCGATTTTTCCAGATGTCTGTGGAACGAGAAAGTGCTATTTTTGGGACAGGTTTTAGCAAACTGGAAGGTTGTAAAAGGAAATGAGTAACATTTCGCAAGTCAAGGCAAGACAGATTCTCGATTCCCGTGGCAATCCCACCATTGAAGTTGATGTTTTACTTTCGAGCGGCAGTTTCGGTCGTGCGGCTGTACCATCGGGTGCTTCCACCGGGAGTCATGAAGCAGTGGAACTTCGAGATGAGGATAAAGCCTTTTATCTCGGGAAGGGTGTACAGAAGGCTGTCCACAATGTAATAGGGATACTAGGCCCAGCATTGACTGGCCAAGATGCTCTCAATCAGCGAGGTGTGGATGAACTTCTCATCTCATGCGATGGGACAGAAAACAAAGGAGAGGTGGGTGCGAATGCCGTTTTGGGTGTTTCCATGGCGGTGGCCCACGCTGCGGCCGCTCACAAGGGATTGCCACTCTTTAGTTATCTTTCCAACGGAGAATCAACCCTCCTTCCCATTCCCATGATGAATATCCTGAATGGTGGCAGCCATGCCGATAACAATGTAGACATTCAGGAATTCATGGTTTTTCCGATCGGTGCCTCAAGCTTTTCAGAGGCACTCCAGATGGGAACCGAGATTTTTCATCATCTCAAATCGGTTCTTGGGGAAAGGGATCTTAATACATCCGTGGGGGACGAAGGGGGATTTGCTCCGAACCTCCGTTCAAATGAAGAGGCCATCGAAGTTATTTTGGAGGCCATCTCCAAAGCGGGCTACGAAGTAGGAAAAGAAATCTATCTTGCGCTCGATGTAGCCGCTTCGGAGCTGTATGAAGCCAACCGCAATATTTACCGCCTCGCTTCAGAAGAGAGAGAGCTGACAAGTGGCGAAATGATAGAATTCTACAGCACACTGATTCAGAAGTACCCTATTGTTTCCCTTGAGGATGGGCTGTCAGAAGATGACTGGGAAGGGTGGACGGAGCTCCACAAAGCACTCGGGAAAAAAGTCCAGATCGTTGGAGATGATCTTACCGTCACAAACATGACACGCCTGAAAAAGGCCATCGATTTACCTGCCATGAATGCCATTCTCATAAAACTGAATCAGGTGGGCAGTGTCACAGAAACTGTGGAGACTATAAAACTGGCGCGAAAGAACGGCATGGCGGCCGTGGTGTCTCACCGCTCTGGTGAGACTGAGGATACCACCATTGCTGATTTCGCTGTAGCCATGGGGATGGGCCAGATAAAGACGGGTTCAGCTTCCCGGACTGACCGTGTTTGCAAGTATAATCAGCTGCTTCGGATAGAGGAAATACTTGGCAATTCAGCCACCTTTCCTGGCATGGAAGTACTGGGACATTCTTCCGAAGTAGGGTAGAAAAATGGCACGAAAAAGGCGAGGACTCTTTTCTAAGCGCCGTCGCAGATCCGTCCGGCGGATTGGTGTCTCATCACCGAGTAAGAATCTTCTTCCTAAAATCCTCATTCTGGGAGCTCTAATTCTGGTGATCATCTTTTTCTTTGGTGATCACGGAGTGTACCGGCTTTATACAATCAAAAGAGAGAAAACTCACCTAATGGAGGATATCGACAGTCTGCGTGCAGAACAGGAGGAATTGATTGGCGAGAAGGACAAACTTGAAAATGATCTGGATTATATTGAGCGGCTTGCACGGGAGCGCCACAGGATGGCAAAGCCGGGAGAGAAAGTCTTCAAGGTGGTGGAGAAGGAGAAGCGATAATGACTTTTTCCATCGTCACGAAGGCATCTAGATAGTTTTCCCCCAAATGCCGACCAAGATTAATGAATCTCTTGCCTCCTCTAAATCAGCCGGACATCAAACTCTTTTTGCTATCCAACACAAAGGTAGCGGGGCCATCGTTGACAAGGTGTACGTCCATCATGGCACCGAAAATCCCTGTTGAAACAGAAACACCTCTTTCTCTGAGATCCTGAATAAAACTGTTATAAAATTTTTCTCCCAGCTCCGGCTGAGCCGCTTTAATGAAGCTTGGCCTCCGTCCTTTTTTGGTGTCGGCACACAGCGTGAACTGGCTCACCACTAAAACGGCGCCCTCAACATCCAGAAGCGATCTATTCATTTTTCCAGCATCATCATCGAAAATGCGAAGATGAACGATCTTGTTCGTTAGAAATTTTGTATCTTCCTGGGCATCGTTCTGAAAAACACCAAGAAAAATGAGAAGCCCCGGACCGATCTCTCCAGCGATTTTATCGTCGACAGTGACTTTTGCTTCCGATACACGTTGGAGCAGAGCAATCATTACTCCACCCAGACGTTCTCATCGCCATAAAGCCCCTTGAGCTTTCCGATAAATGTTTCATCCGGTGTGACCTTAACAGTTTTGGCGTAAAACTTTTTTCCGTTTCCCTCGTCCTCGTAGAGGTGGAAAAAAATGGGTGAATTACCAGCGTGCCCCTTGGTTAATCGGTAGAGGGCATTCACATCCTCTTCTTTCATTTTATCGACCTCTACTACAATATTGACTGTGGAAGGATTTCTTCCTTGAACTTCATCAAGTGATTCAATGGATTCAGCAATCATTTTTGGAGTATCATCAGACAGGCGTGAGGTTTGGCGACCTTTGACGAAGATGAGACCGTCGTCACTAATTAACTGTCTATAATTTGTAAATGTTTCGTGAAAAACAAGTACATCAACAGAACCCCCCAGGCATTCTAGATTAAAGAAAGCCATCTGCCGATTTTTTTTGTCAAAGTGATGACGAATGTCCCGTATGATTCCACCAACCCGGATCTGCTCAATCTCAATCTCGTCAGAAGCATCTGAAAAGTCGTAATTCGAATAATTCTCCAGGATATCGGAATATTCAAGCAGTGGATGGCCTGTGAGATAAAAGCCCATCAACTCTTTCTCACGCTTTAGCTTTTCAGTCTCACTCCAATCAGATACGTCTGGGAGCGTGGGTTTTGCAATTATTTGAGATTCTGATGTCTCACCCCCAAAAATTGAAAATTGGTTATCATCTGCGTTAGCCTGCATCTGCTGGGCGAACTTAAGCGCTGATTCGACTGCAACATATTGTTGTGCTCGATTTCCCTCCAGTGAATCCATAGCGCCGGCAGCCACTAGACTTTCAAGTACCTTTTTGTTCACAAGCCTTAAGTCGAGATGTTCACAAAAGTCGTACAGAGTTGTGAACTGCTTTTGTTTATTTTTTTCGGAGAGAATATTTTTGAGAGCTTTTGAGCCGACATTTTTTATAGCATTCAATCCGAAAGAGATAGTTTTTTCATCCAGAGCCTTGAAGTTGATGTCTGATTCGTTTACATCAGGTGGGTGGATGGTGATTTTTAGCTTCTGACATTCATTTATGAGAGTCACTACACGAGTTGTGTTAGTCATTTCACTGGTTAGGTTTGCCGCCATAAATTCGGCAGAGTGATGCACTTTCAGATAGGCTGTCTGGTAGGCGATATAGGCGTAGGCGGTACTGTGACTTTTATTGAAACCGTATTGAGCAAACTTTTCAATTAGATCATAGATTTCCTTTGCCTTTTTTTTATCCGTACCTTGATCAACTGTCCCTTTAATGAAGGCTTCTTTTTGGCTTGCCATGAGTTTCTTTTGTTTCTTACCCATGGCCCGGCGCATTAAATCCGCTTGTGCCAGTGAAAAACCGGCGATGCTATTAGCAATCTGCATCACCTGTTCCTGATAAACGATAATTCCGTAAGTTTCATTAAGAATTGATTCCAGATCGGGATGAATGTATTTGATCTTCTTTTTGCCGTGTTTTCGTTTGATGAATTCGCCAATGTTTTCCATGGGACCGGGGCGGTATAGAGCGTTCATGGCAATGAGATCCTGAATTGATGTTGGCTTCAATTTTTTCAGGTATTCCCGCATGCCCGCGGATTCAAATTGAAACACGCCGACGGTCTTGCCCTTGGAAAACAGTTTATACACAACTTCATCATCGAGGGGCAACTTTTCAATATTAAGTTTGATTCCTTTTTCTTTAAGAAGAGCTATTGTCTGATCGATGACTGTGAGGTTTCTCAAGCCGAGGAAGTCCATTTTTAACAGGCCTAAATCTTCTAGGTCTTTCATGTCATACTGGGAGGTAATGTCGCCTTGCGGTGATTTGTATAAGGGGATATAATCGGTGAGATCGCCCGGCGCTATCACCACACCAGCGGCGTGAGTTGACACGTGGCGATTCATTCCTTCCAATGTTTTTGAATAATTGATCAGATTTTTGTGTTGATCGTCTTTTTCAGCATGTTCCTGAAGATCGCTACTTATCTCCAGGGCTGAGTCCAGAGAAATACCGGGGCCGGCAGGGATGGATTTGGCTATTTTGTCAACCTCGCCCAAGTTCATTCCCAGTACGCGCCCTACATCACGGACAACCTGGCGGGCTTTCAATTTGCCGAACGTAATAATTTGAGTAACCGAATCTTCACCATATCGCTCCTTGATATAATCGATGACATGGGACCGTCGCTCGTAACAAAAATCGACGTCAATATCGGGCATGGAAATCCGCTCGGGATTGAGGAATCGCTCAAAAAGAAGATTGTATTTTATGGGATCAATGGTAGTGATACCAAGGCAATAAGCTACCAGGCTTCCCGCCACAGAACCCCGTCCGGGACCCACAGGAATGTTGTTATCCTTGGCATATTTGACAAAATCCATAACGATAAGAAAATAACCGGCAAAATCCATTTTTTGGATAACGTCTAGTTCATAGTCAAGGCGAGATTTGAGTTCAGGAGTAACTGACGGATAGAGATTTTTCAGTCCTTGTTGGCAGGAGAGTGAGAGGAAATCGTCAGGCGTGGTTGCTCCAGCGTCTTCAGGTATTGGAAATGTGGGCAAGAGGTATTCCCCCAGCGGTAACTCCAGATCGCATGAATCGGCAATCAATCGAGTGTTTTCCAGTGCTCCAGGATAATCTTTGAATAGCTTCCACATCTCATCCTGAGATTTAAAGAAGAATTCTGGAGTGGCGTATCGCTGGCGATTGGGATCATTCCGATCTTTGCCTGTTCCAAGGCAAAACATGATGTCATGTGCTTCCCAGTGCTCCTTTAATGCGTAATGGCAGTCGTTGGTGGCAACCAGCGGAATGTTCAGTTCTTGCGCCAAGTTACTAACAACGGTACGGGAGACTTCTTCTTCCGGAATGCTGTGATTCTGCAGTTCCAGATAAAACCTCCCAGGAAAGATTTCCGCATATTCTAAAGCTGTCCTCTTGGCACCATCCAGGTCATCCTTGACGGCGTACTCTTGTACCTCTCCCTTCAAACACGCTGAGAGACAAATAATCCCTTCGCTGTATTCTTTCAGGAGATTTTTGTCAACTCTGGGTCTGTAGTAAAATCCTTCAAGATAGCCCGCTGTGGTGAGCTTTATGAGATTTTTGTAACCGGTGTAGTTTTGTGCCAGAAGAACAAGATGGTTATTGCCCCATCCACCGTCCCTTTTGGGTGTTTTGTCAAAACGGTCACCCTGTGCCACGTACGCTTCACAGCCGACAATCGGGTTGACGCCTGCTTTTTTTGCTGCTTTGTAAAAAGCGACAGCGGAAAACATATTGCCGTGTTCTGTGACGCCAACGGCATCCATACCCAGATCGGAAACTGTATCTAATAGTGTGGGTACTTTCTGAGCACCATCAAGAAGGCTGTAATCTGTATGGTTATGGAGATGTACGAATTCTGAAGCCATGGCCTCAGCCGAGATAAACGGCCAGCAAACCAAGAAAAACAGAGGCTTTCAGTATCTGCGAAGCGGTGTGACAGTTGTTTGAGGAGGGAGATTTCACGAGCAAACTTATGATATATGAGAGTGGAATACCAATTCCCAGAAGTGCCGCCATAAGATATTTTTCACTGTAGATGTTCATTAAATACGGAGCGACTAAAAGTGCCATGAGAAGAACCGTCAAAAAAATGGCGATCTTTGCCGATTTTTCCATCCCGAACTTAACAGGAAAGGTGATGAACCCTGCTGAACGGTCCCCATCCGCATCAGCCATATCTTTGATGAATTCTCGAACCATTGTAAACCCAAATGCCAGTAGTGATGGCATTATCATCCGGTCCAATTCACCAAACAGCGCTCCCGCAAACACCAATGACAGTCCGATGATTACTGCTACAATCATGTTTCCGATCAAAATTGTCCCTTTCAGCCATAAACTGTAGGTCACCATGAGTGGAAGGGCCACAACTGCGGCGATGATAAAAACTCCTGTGTTTATTGTAAATGAGATCCCCGCTCCCATCATGAAAAGTAGGATGGAGAGTATCAATGCAGTTTCTGGGGCAAGGTCCCCTCTCGGTAACGGCCTGTTCGTTCTGTTGATTTTGTCAGTTTCCAGATCGTGATAATCATTAAATGCGTTAGCTGCAGCTGTGAAAGACATTACTACAAAAATTCCTTTCATGAGAAGATCGGTCTGGTTCAGAGCGTCAACCAGCGCCGCCGCGACAGTGACCATCAGTGCACCCAGCAAAAGGTTTACGGGTCTGAAGAGCCTCAATGTGGCCAAGGCGCTCTTCATGATCTTTTTGCTTTCAGCACTCTCGGATCCCCGTTGTAGTCTTTCAAAAGCTCAACTTCAGTCCACCTTGCTGACTCAAATAGTTCTTTGGCGTGCAATGGGTGTTTACCGCGGCCCACCTCTAAAATCATCGTTCCGCCTTCCCGGAGCCAGTTTTTCCCCTTGGCGGCAAGGCTTCTGTAGAAAGTTAGACCGTCAGCGTCTTCCGTCAATGCCTCTCTCGGTTCAAAACACCGGACATTATCCTGAAGTGCTTTATACTCTTTCAGTGGCACGTAAGGCGGATTGCTGACGATGATATCAAAACAATTTTCTACCTCATCGTTCAAAATGTCATGATCGACGAACTGAATCTTTGAAGCGACGCTATTTTTCTTAGCGTTCAGTTGTGCTACCTTCAGGGCACTTCTGTTATTGTCAGTTGCCGTGACAGAAATCTCTTTAAGTGAGTGGGCGAGACTGACGGCAATAGAGCCGCAACCCGTACCTATGTCCAATACAGAGAATGCTTTATTTGCATTTGCTTCATCAATTGCAATCTCAACCAGTCGCTCTGTTTCGGGCCGCGGTATGAGGACATTCCTGGTAAGAGTGAACGGTAGACCAAAAAATTCCGTTTCACCTGTTATGTACTGAACCGGTTCGCCGGCAACAGAACGTCTCAGCCAGTCTCTAAATATCTTTTTTTGTTGGTGGGTGAGGCAGCGGTGATCTGCTTCCAAGTGGAGCTGAGATCTGGAAAGTTTGAGGAGGGAAAGGAGGAGCCATTCCGCCTGAGCTTTCGGTGCGTCAGTTCTTGCATCCGTCAGCAATCTTACACTTACTTCCAAAACCTGTTGCACCGTGAAATTTTCCTGAACAGTGGCGAGTAGAGGCAGGTTTGTCAACTGAGATTTTCCGCTTTTAACAGCTCCAACTGATCAGCAATTTTCAGTTGTTCGATGAGTTCGGTGAGGTCACCGTTCATAATTTCCTCAAGTCTGTAAAGGGTCAATTCTATGCGGTGATCTGTCACCCGCCCTTGAGGAAAATTGTAAGTTCGGATCTTTGCACTCCGGTCTCCTGTGGACACCATGGTTTTTCTTGCCTCCGCTCGCTCTGACTGCTGTTTTTCCCGCTCACGAACCAGAAGACGGGATCTTAAAACTTTCATTGCCGCTACCCGATTTTTGTGCTGAGATTTTTCATCCTGACAGGTGACCACTGTATCGGTGGGAATGTGAGTGATCCGGACAGCTGATTCTGTCTTATTCACATGCTGGCCACCGGCTCCTGACGCCCGAAAGGTGTCGATACGCAAGTCTTGTGGATTGATCTCAATATCGACCTCATCAGCTTCCGGCAGGACGGCGACAGTAGCGGCAGATGTGTGGATGCGCCCGCTAGCCTCTGTTGCGGGAACACGCTGAACCCGATGTACGCCCCCTTCATATTTCAGTTTACCAAAAATAGTATCACCTTTGAAGGCGCAGATTACCTCTTTGTAGCCGCCGTTACCCGTTACATTTGCCGCAATCAGTTTGATTTCCCATCCGTTTTGCTCCGCAAAATGGCCATACATGCGATAAAGGTCAGCAGCAAAAAGGGCTGCTTCTTCACCGCCCGTTCCAGCCCGGATTTCCATTATGGTATTTTTTTCATCCAGTGGATCTTTTGGTAGCAGAAGGATCTTTAGTTCCTCTTCCAGCTTCAGGGCTTCGTTTCTTAATCCTTCAATCTCCTCTTGAACCAGTTCTTTCAGCTCTTCATCGTCACCTTTCAGAACAGCTTCATCTTCATCAATTTGATCCGTTATACTGATATACGTGCCCCCTTTTTTGGCTACAGGGTCCAGGTCGTGGTGTTCTTTCGCCAGTTCGCGGTATCTATCCGGATCAGATGCAATTTCAGGTTTAGCTAGCTGTTCAGTGACAGCTTCATATCTTTCAATGATCTGTTTGACTTTATTTTTCATAGAAGTTCCCTGGTATAAAAAACGGTTCCCGGCCATCTCTATCCGATGACGCTAGAAACCGTTATGTTTGTCTGGTTACTGTTCGCCTTTGGCGTTCAGCTTTCCATATTTCTTTTTGAACTTTTCGATACGGCCGGCGGTGTCAACCAGTTTTTGCTGACCGGAGAAAAACGGGTGGCATGCGGAGCAGATTTCAACTCGCATATCGCCCACGGTACTTCGCACTTGGAACCTGTTTCCACATGCGCAGGTCACTGTACCAAGCGTATATTCAGGATGAATCCCAGTTTTCATTTTATTCCTCTAATTCAGATCACTTAACGCTTTTTCAAGCTTGTTGATGCCTTCCAAAAAAACTGCCTCGTCGGTGGCGTACGAGAGCCTAATGTAGCCCTCTGATCCGAAGCCGGAACCGGCTACAGTCACCGTCTTGGCACAGTCTAAAATATAATCACTCAAGGCGAAAGAACTGTCGATTATCTTCCCTTCAGCCGCTAGGCCGATGTAGTGACTCACATCGGGGAATGCATAGAATGCGCCCCCCGGTTTGGTGCAGGAAAAGTTGGGAACAGTATTGAGGCGGTTAATCATTGCATCCCGACGTTCCGCAAAGATATTGCGCATGGTTTCAATTTCAGTCTGATCACCGGTAAGTGCCTCCACGGCCGCTTTTTGTGCAATTGAGTTGGGGCAAGATGTCGCCTGCCCCTGGATTTTCGCCATAGCGCTGACGATTGCGGCATCTCCGGCCGCATATCCGATCCGCCATCCAGTCATGGCGTAAGTCTTGGATAAACTCTGAATCGTTACCACATTGGCTCCTACTTCATTTAGGGCTTCCGTGCTTGTGAAAGGTGCATCATATACGAGGAATTCGTAGCATTCGTCAGAGATCACCAGCCAATCGTGTTTGGCGGCAAGTTTAAGAAGCCTTGTAACTGTCTCTTTGTCCCAGACTGCTCCCGTCGGATTGGAAGGCGAGTTAATAATTATTGCGGAAATCTTAGGTGTGACTTTTGATTCAAGATCATTCCAGTCAGGAGAAAAATTGTCCTCGGTCATAGTTTTTACGATGACAGGTTCTCCATCTGCCAGCCGGATAAATTCAGGAAAAGAAACCCAGTAGGGTGCAAAGACAATGACTTCATCTCCAGGGTTTAATGCAGCCTGACAGAGAGTGCTGAGGGAATGTTTGGCACCGTTTGAAACAATGACCTGATCTGGGATATAATCTAGATTATTGTCGCGCTCCAGTTTTTTACATATCGCTTCGCGAAGTTCAAGTGTTCCTCTTCCAGGTGTGTACTTTGTATGACCGTCAGCCATGGCGCGGATGGCCGCTTGGCGGATATTTTCAGGTGTGTTGAAATCGGGTTCACCAACGCCAAGGTCAATCACATCTACACCGTTATTCCTTAAATCAGCGGCCCGCGCTGTCATCTCCAAAGTGAAAGACGGCTGAATCCGCTGGACTCTTTCAGCAATCATAATGATTGGCCGAGATCAATGCGTCTTGGAGTGATATTTGGCAGTGTTGAAGTTAGGACCTTCCGTCTCTTGCTCTTTGTCTTTGTCTGTTTTTTTGAGCCGTTTACTTCGAGGGATGTCATTCGGATCAATGGCTTCATCCTCCCAACCTTCGGGCAATTCTCCCACTACTTCTTGATTGTCAGACTGGCTGTTTGCCAGTTCTGTTTCTTCAGAGGAAAAGTCCGCTGAATTGAATTGACTGAAGAGCACACCGTAACCCTTGGTGATTCCGTTTCCCAAGCCGATAAAGTTTGGCAAAACAAAGTTGGTTCTGAATTCACCGTTAAAACAGCCCATTTTTCCTTCATCCATCAAGTTGGCCTGGAGTGATTCCAGATTGAGATCTACGAAAATTCTTTCTTCTAGTGCGAGACCGACCTCTTTTCCAACGAAAGCGATATTTTGACTCAGCAGACGTCTTAGCAGTATTAAGCGATCTTTGTCTGTTAACGCTTTATAGCGTTTCAGATTAATCTGGTTGAGGGCGATCCATGGAGTGAGAAATTTGTACTGGATTGTCTTATCGGTTGATCCCAAACCGTCATCGCTCACTTCAGTGACCACATCCTCGACCTTGAAAGTGATATTGCCGAAGTTCATAATGTCCAGTTTTTCAGAAATGGACTCAATGGGCTCAACACCTTCCTTGATTCCAATGAGATAAATCTGTTCATTGAGTATCTTAACTTGGACTCGGGGATACAGATAGTTATTGCGGTAAGAGCCGTTGATAAAAGGGATGATGGGATTGTCCGAAAATTCTTTCATGAGAACGCCCTTTACCTGATAAGACGTTTTTCTAACAGGTTTATCGGTGGAGAGGCGAACTACGACTGACTTTATATAAGATTGATCCTTAGACACAAGACGGTATACAGACAAACATTGATTAAGTATTCATCGTATCCAAAAATTCTTCGTTATTTCCTGTCCGCTTCATTCTATCGAGGAGAAACTCCATTGCTTCTATAGGTGTCATGTCATTTAAAATCTTTCTAAGAATCCAAACTCTTGCAAGTTCTTTTTTGGAAAGTAACAGTTCTTCTTTCCGTGTCCCTGAACGTATAAGGTCAAAGGAGGGAAACAGGCGACGGTCACTGAGGCGGCGGTCTAAAACGAGTTCCATATTACCGGTACCCTTAAACTCTTCAAAAATGACATCATCCATTCTACTGCCCGTATCAATGAGTGCTGTTGCAATAATTGTGAGGCTTCCTCCTTCTTCGGTGTTCCGGGCCGCTCCGAAGAAGCGCCTGGGACGGTGAAGCGCATTGGCATCTACACCACCTGAAAGGATTTTTCCGCTGTGAGGGATTACCGCATTGTGTGCACGGCCGAGGCGGGTGATACTGTCAAGAAGTATTATCACATCATGGCCGTACTCTACCATCCGTTTGGCCTTTTCCAAAGCCATGTCCGCCACTTGAACGTGCCGTTCTGGCGGTTCATCAAAAGTGGAGCTTACCACTTCTGCATCAACGCTTCTCTCCATATCTGTCACTTCTTCCGGCCGCTCCGCAATGAGCAGCACAATAATCTTAACTTCAGGATGATTCTCAAGCGTTGTATTGGCAATTTTTTGTAGAAGAATTGTTTTACCTGTCTTTGGTTGGGCGACAATTAGTCCTCTCTGACCTTTGCCGATAGGCGACATGAGATCAAGTATCCGCATAGAAAATCCTTTCGACTTCCCTTCAAGCTTTATTCGTTCCTCAGGGTAGAGCGGTGTGAGGTTGTCAAACAGAATGGCTTTTTTGACCTGATCCGGTCCCTCGCCGTTCACCGTTTCAACTTTAAGTAGGGCGTAGAAACGTTCGTTATCCTTGGGAGGGCGTATCTGTCCAGCCACCAGATGACCTGTGCGGAGATTGAACCTTTTTATCTGGGAAGGGGAGACGTAAATGTCATCTGGCCCCGGGAGGTAATTATAATCCTGCGATCGCAAGAAACCGTACCCTTCTTGCATCACTTCGAGAACACCGGAAGCAAACAGTTTCCCCTCTTTCTCGGCACTGGTCTCGAGAATGCGCATGATCAATTCCTGTTTTTTCAGACCGGAATAACCGGGAACTTCCATCTCTTGAGCGAGCTTGGTTAACTCCTTGATCTTCTGGCCCTGTAACTGTGTTACATCCATGGGAATAAAATCGTTAATTAATTGTTAGAGTTACTGGAATTCTATGAATCAGGCAGTTATAAAGACCTTAAAAAAGGCAGCCTCTGGCTCAATTTAGACTAAATCTCGCCTTTGTCAAAGGGAAAATGAAAAAAGCTGAATACATCCTCCGCTATAAAGTGTGTACCGAAAATTAACCACAGGTCCACGCTCTCATTTTCCACTTTGCACCGCTTAAGACCTTCAGTAACAGATTGACATGCTTCAGCAGGAATACCCGCTTTTTGTAATAAAGAAGCTACTGTATCGGCAGAGTAAAACTCGGCGTGGTTCGGTTGAACAGTGATGATCTGATTGAAATATTGTTTTAGCACAGTTATGATGCTGTCGAGGTCCTTATTTTTCTTGAATCCGCAAACTGCGCCAAAATTAGCTTTGGG
This sequence comes from Fidelibacterota bacterium UBA2125, assembly GCA_002329125.1. Lineage (GTDB taxonomy): Bacteria > Fidelibacterota > Marinisomatia > Marinisomatales > S15-B10 > UBA2125. Next base: position 12,636 of record DCXX01000004.1, read on the forward strand.
AAAAATCTCTCTCAGAGATCGGACTGCGGCGCTTATACCGTGAGGGTTATGTCCTACATCATAATAAGCCAATGGATTACCACTCAGTTTTTGAAGTCTCCCTGGCCATACAACTTTTGTCAGTCCTGTTTTTATAACATTATCGCTGATCTTGGGATCAAAGAGGCTACACGCCGCTATGGAGGTCTGTGCATTTATCACCTGATGTTT
>DCXX01000115.1:0-5325 GCA_002329125.1 Fidelibacterota bacterium UBA2125
AAACCATCAGGCGGGTCGAGGGCGATGTCAGCCGTTACTATATAGTTACTGACCGTCACATCTTCTACACAACTAGTGTAGTAGGCCTCATTCCATTTGTCTGCGCAAACCTGATATGTTCCGTTCATGACAGAAATTGTATAGTTTCCATCCCCATCTGACTGACCCCAACCGTAGTTTTGATAATCATCTGATTGTGCATTTACCCAAGCAACAGATATAGGATTACCTGTCTCGGAATCGGTAATGGTTCCGGTAATTGCACCATCATATGGCGCCATCTCTATGTCCTGCGTTACTAAAGGTGCATCCACCATAAAAGAATGAATTTCTGCATTCTGGTGTTCTCTATGCTCCCAATCGTAGGCCCACAGGGAACCTTCACCATAAATTGATCCGAGGCGGTAGTAACCGTCATAGTCAGTCCAGGCCATGTTCCAAGCATACTCCCCAGATTCTGTGCCCGTTACTGAAATGTCAACCTCTATGTCTGGAAGAGGGTTTCCCGTCTTAGCATCAGTCACCCGCCCTTCTACAAAGGCAGGCCACGGTGTCAATTCGCAAGCAACTTCCATCTCATCTCCCGATTGGACATAAAATGGATTGTCGATACATCCAACCCAGTCTGATTTGTAGTCAGGATGGTCTACAAATACACTATTGTATAGATTTCCCCCTTGCAAAGGCAGGGTAAATTCACCGTCAGCATTGGTCATTGTATAACTGAACAGGCTTTCGTTGCCCTTCCACAATTGGGCTTCTACCCAAACTCCTTCTATCCCGGAACCATCTTCCGTGTTCAGAACTGTGCCAGAGGCTTCCGCATCCCGGGTAATGTCGAACGTGATTCCTTCAAGAGCGCCAGGATTATCAAACCACCTTTCATGCTCTAAATAACTACCCGTTTCAATACCAAGTGCAGCGTCCGTAGCCCACATGTTGGAGTATCCGTCAAGGTCGAACGTTCCAAACTCAAATTTTCCGTCCGAGTCAGTGAAGGTCATGAAATGACGGTCCCCCTCCGCACCCCAGTATTCAAACGTCACCAGTCCAGGGCCGGTAAGGGGAGAAACGGTTCCGCTCGCCGTATAATCGCCAGTAAGATTATTGATCGTCAGAACGGCCTCACCGGTGCCGCCCCCATCCGTGACTTGAAAGATGGTGGATATCCCCATAAATGGAAAAAACGTGATCGTTTCTACAAATACGCCGTCTGTCGGGTCATCATCTGCCCCGGAATTGTCATAGATCCAGAAAGAGGCACCAGGGCCGCCAGGACCGCCACCTTCAGAGTCACCACCGAAAGAAAGATTAAAAAGTGAAATTTCCCCATCATCCACAGTGCCATCTCCATCGGCATCGTAAAAAAGGTCTACCAATGCTGAATCCTCTCCAGAGGTGAATGTAATAGAGAATGTAAAAGATTCTCCCGCTTCAACAGTAGCAGAACTGGCCCCATTTATCAAGACGGAAGGTTGAATACCAGCAGAGCGCTTGACACGACCATCCCTGTTTGTTGTTAATTTCCCCGGTTGGGCAAACTGTTGCCATTTAGAATATTGTTGAATTTGTCGACGAATCTTGAAATTTTCAGACTCCAGAGACTTGGGTCTGCTCTTTCCTTTCGATTCCTCCATCTTATCCCGCTCAAACTTCGCCTGTCCTGCCTGCTTTAGGCGTTCGGACAACGGTTCCATTTTCTGATGCATAAGCCGCTCCTGTCGGTTTTGCTTCAATTGCTCAGCCGTGGGGAGTCTGGATAGACCTTTTTCTAACTCTCCTCGCTTTTTGTTCTTATCAGCGAATACATCAGTTTTTGCAACGGAGATGGAGAGTGCTACAATAAGAAAAGTAATGACTTGGAATGATTTTCTATTCATGGGATCCTCTTTGATTAAACATAAAAAAGGTAACAGTTTTATTTTAGGATAAATGTATGCCTTTATTCATAAAGTCTACAAGGATATTCACCATCACTGGTAGGAACTGTGACCAGGGTCACATTCGGGGTTTCTAACCATCACCGACCTTAGAAACTATAAGTAGTAAATTTTTCCCTAGGAGAAGGTTCCGCCGGAAGTATCGTATTTCAGGAAAATCCCGATAATGAAAACGTCCTTGTCATTCTTCGTGAATAATTATTTTTTTGCCTTCAGGTAGCCCGAGGCAGGTTAAAGAAGGTTTGAGCCGTTTCCGTTGTCGAGTCCGCTACTTCTGAAACATCTACTCCTTTCGTTTCCGAAATCCGCTCCGCAATGTGAGGAATGTTTGCCGGCTCATTCAGCTTCCCGCGATTGGGTATTGGTGCCAAAAAAGGGCAGTCCGTTTCAAGCATGATCCGATCCATGGGAATGGCTGAGAGAACGGCCTCGGTGTGGTTCTTACCAAAAGTGACATTCCCTGTGAAAGATAGAATGCACCCAAGGGAAACTGCTCTTCCGGCCATCTCTGTATCGCTGGAAAAACAGTGGAGGACAGACCTTTCATACCGGACCTCTTCCAGAATTTTTATTATATCTTCATCGGCGTCACGGTTGTGAATCACCGCCGGCAGATCCAGTTCCTGCGCGAGCGCAAGTTGAGACTGGAAAATTTCTTTCTGAATATTTCGGGGAGAAAAGTCTCTAAAATAATCAAGACCCATCTCTCCCATCGCCACAACTTTGGAATGGGATGCCAGATCCCTCAGCTGACGGAGATAATCGTCTGGCGTATCTTTGGCATCGTGAGGGTGGACGCCAACAGTGGCAAAAACGGCATTGTACTTTTCGGCGATTGAAATGGACGTTTTCGAAGACGGAAGATCGGTGCCAACGCAGATGATCTGTGTCACTCCGGCAGCCTCTGCCCGTTTCACAACATCACTGAGCTGATTTTTTAGATCGTCATAATAAAGATGAGCGTGGGTATCGATATACAAGTGATCAGATGTGAGACAAATTCAGCTTTATGAAATACGGATTCCGGAACCGACTTTTGTATCGTCTACTGTAACAACCACAACTGAATTGTCACTGCTTGCCGCCAGAAGCATACCGTTCGATTCCACTCCTCTTATAACTGCTGGTTCAAGATTGGCCACAACAACAATTGTTTTTCCCACCAGATCCTCCGGCGCATAATGTTCCGCAATACCGGCTACAATCTGCCGCGTTTCTCCGCCCACCTCCAGTTGAAGTTTAAGCAGCTTATCGGCACCTTCAACCTTTTCAGCGGCGGTAACAACAGCGGTCCGCAGGTCTACTTTAGCAAAATCGTCAATAGAAATCTTTCCGTCAGACATCACGTTCTCCTTTTCATCTTTAACTTTATCGAGGTCCTTATCCGGCAATTCAATTTTTGGGAAAGGAATTTCAAAATCTCCCAGCGATGTTCCTGCTTCAAGGCACTTTTTGGCTGAGGCCATGCTCAGGCCAAGCATATGCAAAATTTTCTCACACCGTGCCGGCATAATGGGTTGCAAAAGAGCAACAGCTTGCCGGAGACAGTCGGTAGCGGTGTATAAGACTGTTCCTGCCCGGCCGGTGTCACTCTTAACCAGCTTCCACGGCGCCATCTGTTCCATATAACGATTGATAGCCCGGACAAACTGCAATGTTTCTTCCACCGCTTCACTCAAACGCATGTTCGAAATATTATCCGTCACAAGATCGGAGATACTGTCAGCTTTCTCACTCAATTCAGCCTCGGCATCAGTCAGATCGCCTTTCGGCGGGACCACACCATCAAAGTGTCTGTCAATAAGCGTGCTGACCCTCCCCACCAAATTGCCCAGGTCATTAGCCAGATCACTATTGTAGCGCCTGATAAATGATTCCATGGTGAAGCTGGCATCCTGACCAAGAACCATCTCCCGCATGAGATAGTAGCGGACAGGGTCCACACCGTATTCTTCGATCAGATCAAGGGGATTTACCACATTACCTAACGATTTACTCATTTTGGATTCCCCCGAAAGCCACCAGCCGTGGGCGAAGATGGATTTGGGCAGTGGCAACTTTGCGGACATGAGCATGGTGGGCCAGTAGACAGTGTGGGTTGTCAGAATATCTTTTCCGATAAGATGATATTCACAGGGCCACCATTTGTTATAAGATTCATCATCCGTGCCAAAACCGGTAGCCGTCACATAATTGATCAGTGCATCAAACCAGACATAGGTCACGTAGTCGGTGTCAAAGGGAAGATCAATCCCCCAATTCAGGCGAGATTTAGGCCGGGAAATGCACAAATCCCCGAGAGGCTGCTTTAGAAAACCGAGGACTTCATTTTTCCGGTGCTTCGGCTGGATGAAGTCGGGGTTGTCATTGATATGGTCAATGAGTGCCTGCTGGTAGTTGGACATCCTGAAGAAATAGTTCTTCTCCTTTAGTTTCTTAATGTCACGAAACTCTCCAGTCTCCGATTCTTTCTCTGTGATAAACCGTTCTTCCGAGACGGAATAGAGTCCTTCATACTCATCTTCGTACACATCGCCATTATCATGAACCATTTGCAATATGTCTTGCACAACTTTTGCATGACGGTCTTCCGTAGTTCGGATGAAATCATCATTGGATATATGGAGATTATCCCAAAGTTCAAGAAACCGAGGCGCCATTTCATCGCAGTGCTGTTTAGGGGCCACACCCCTTTTTTCCGCAGCCTGCTGAACTTTTTGCCCATGTTCATCCAACCCAGTAAGGAAAAAGACCTCTTCGCCTCCGGCACGATGATACCGGGAGAGCACGTCAGCCAGAATCGTAGTATACGCATGGCCGATATGGGGCTTATCATTCACATAGTATATAGGCGTCGTAATGTAGAACTTGCTCACCGGGTAGCACCTTTCAATCCGTCACGGACTTCCATCAGCAGATCCATAAGCACCAAATTTAGCTGAAAATTTCGGGCAAGTGCATCGGCGCATTTCTCCACCGCTTTGATGATTCTTGTATAGTCTGCCTCCGGGAACCGATGGCTGAACTTACGAACTTCCTCCTCCAGCATGGAAAGGATGAAACTTGATTCACCGTTCAGTTTTTGAGCATGGAACGCATCCCGAAACCAGTAGCTCAGAAGCTGTAACTGAAACATCAGCTCAGGCGGACTGGATCGATAGGTGGTGACGCCGTGAGCAATAAACTTCCGCCAGCCGCTTTCCGTCCCTGACACCGCCCAAGACAACAAGGATTGCAAGGTGGCGGTAACATCAGTTAAATCAGACTCTGCCAAACTTTTGCCCATCCTAACGTTACCTTGAGAAAGGTGGGCTACAAGTACTGCTTCCTCAGAAGACACCGGAAAGTTCTCTTCCAGGAAAGGGGCGATGACAGACTCCGGTAC
>DCXX01000115.1:5754-9749 GCA_002329125.1 Fidelibacterota bacterium UBA2125
CTTGAGGAGAGCATTGGCCGATTCACCCTGTTGTGACATAAGCTTTTCCGCCTCAAAAATGAGGACCATCTTCTGCCCCGCCTCAACAGCCTTCAGATAAACCTTTTTACGGATTTCCCTGACAGAGTTGATGAGGATAGTTTTTGCCCGAGGTAGTTCCATCTTTATATAAGGATCACAACCTTTCTGTTTCATCAGTTCTATTAGCACCTCAAGCGTTTTCGGCGAGAGCGCTTTGAGGGGAGGGTCGTCCTTATTGATATCTTTGTTCCTCGGGAAAGGTACCACAATGTGGATGTTGGGGTGCTGAAGAGATTTGAACTTGGCACAGGAGGGACAGTTAAGGCACGGCTCGTCCGTCGGGTTTTGGCAGTTAAGCAGAGATGCGAACTGAATTGCCATCCCTTCCTTTCCCACACCGGCAGGACCGTGGAAAAGATAAGCGTTCCCTACACGATCTCCCCGGCTGATGGAAGCCAAACGGTTCCACACAGCATCCTGTCCAATGATATTAGTATTCATCAACGTTTCTTCAACCAAAGTTCAGGATTCAGTTTGTCTTTGTTCCCCCAGATTTCAAAATGGAGTTTCGTACCTTCCAACGAGCCTGAATCGCCAACGTGGGCGATGATATCCCTGGCATTCACGTAGCTGTTCTCTTCTACCTCAACATCCGTTACGTGAGTGTAGACAGAATAAAAGCCGTCACCATGATCCAAAATCACCGTGTTGCCGTACCCCCTGATGTACGTTACCGTTGTCACAATTCCGTCGTAGATGGACTTCACTTCAGTCCCCTCTGAACTGTGGATATCGATGCCTGTATTCTCCGTGACAGTTTTTAGATTGGGATTTCGGTAGGTACCGAAGCGTGAAATGACTTTCCCTTCAATAGGCCACGGAAGTTTTCCTTTCAATTTCTTGAATGGCACTGAGCCTAGCAGTTCCATCTCTTTACGCTTCCGTTCTAGTTCGGCGATGCGAGCGACACGCTCTCTCTCCAGGCGGGAGATGATACTCTCCATCTGTTGCGCTGCCTTCTTCCGCTGGTTGAGTGCTACAGACATTTTCTGACGATCTCGTTTCAGATTGTCCAACTCCTTGTTTCTCACCCGCCGGCGCTGCTCCAGCCACTTCTTCCGAGACAACTTTTCTTTGTCAATCTTTCTTATATCAGTTAACTCCCTTTCCAAAACAGTTCGTTTTGCATCTATTTCGACGAGATTTCTTCTTATATCATCCGCCAGTGATCTGTCATGCTCGGAAATGATTTGGATGTACTTGGCTCGATAGACCGCCTGCCGCCACGATTTAGCGTCTAGCAATTTTTCTAGATCGGAAAGACGCCCCTTTTTGTAGGTGTGAGTGACCCGTTTGGCATAGCGGTTAATTAAAGAAGTGTGCTCTGACTCCTGCTTTTCAATGGTGACTTCCGCCTGAGTAATAGATTTTTCTTTTATTTTCTCTTCCCTACGGAGACGGTAAATCAGATTTCTCACAAGAGATATCTCTTCATCAATTTCGTTGAGCCTTTCAATCTCACTTTTTTCACGGTCGGATGTATTTTTGATCTTTCTCTCAAAATCGGCAATCTCTTTTCTGAGAAGGTCCAGCTCGCTATTGTGAAACTGGATATCTTTTTCAATTTTTTCCGTTTGCCCGGAAATCACTGAAAGCAAGATGAACAGTGAAAAAGTTAAAGGAAATTTCATGGGCACGGTCAAGATACAAAATTACGGTTGTTGTTCAAGAAATCCTTTCTTCAAACTCCTTGTCAAAACTAATACCCGTAGCTACTTTGAAGTCTATATAATGTTATTACATAAGGGGAGAGATAATTGAAAAATGCACTGTGGCCAAATCTCTTTCGAGGCTGGAACCGGACTGAGAGTGAAACTGTCTATACACTCAAACAGGTGCCAGTATTTAAAGACTTCAGTAAAAAGGAATTCACTGAGCTGGAAAAGCTGGTTCATCACCGAACATATGCCAGTGGCGACTTTGTGTTTAAAAATCGTGCCCCCGGTGAGGGAATGTATATCATTATGAAAGGCACTATAAAAATTACCATAGGAACCAGGTCTGGAAACGAGCAGGTATTAGCGGAACTCGAAGAAGGTGACTTTTTTGGTGAACTTGCCCTTTTTGATAATGAACCTAGATCCGCAAACGCTCTTGCTGTAGCCGATTCGGAATTGATTGGTTTTTTTACAGCTGACCTGCTTTCACTTCAGGACAGGAATCCTCAAATGACAAATAAAATTCTGATGAATCTGGGGGGTATGCTGGGTGAAAGGTTGCGTAATACGAATAATCTGCTCTTTGAAGCTCAAACAAAATCGAACAACGATGCCAACACAGCAGACTGATTACTTTCAACTGATCTATCGTCTCTTGCTGGGTCTTATTTCAGCAGGATTCCTTTGGATCATCTGGCCCTATATATCAAATGTTGTCCTGATTTTGGTCTTCGCTTTCCTGTTTACCACGGTTCTTCTTTCCTCTGTGGATGCTCTGGAGAAAAGAATCCGTAGTAGAGGACTGAGTGTGTTGATTGTCACAATAGGTGTATTGTCAGGAATTGGAATTTTCATCGGGAGCTTTATTTCACAGCTTTCGGCTCAGGCCTCAGATTTTTCTTCTCGTGTAGACCCCACTACCCTCACCGCTGAATTCAAGAATCTCGGCGAAAGATTTATAACTGCATTGCCAGGCTTTGCTGCTAATATGATACCCAGCGGTGGAGATTTTGCCTCAACACTCAGTGGTTTCGTTGAAACTGTTGTAAACAATCTAGCTTCACTTGCAGGAGCCGTTGGAAATTTTGTCCTGAATGCTGCCATGATACTCATATTCACAATTATCCTTCTGGCGGAATATCACGGATTCAGAAAGAGCCTCGTGAGTTATATATCCAATAAGTATTTTGAAATCGGCCTGAGGCTGATCTTCAATATTGAGAAATCTGTCTCAAGTTACCTCAGGGGACAGTTTCTCTCAGCAGCCAGCGTTGCTCTCATGTCGGTCATCGGTCTGGGTATTCTCAACCTGAGCGGCGCCAATCTTACACTTATTGTCTTTATCGGAATCATTGCAGGCTTGGCTAATCTCATCCCTCTTGTGGGACCCTTCGTGGGAATGGTACCGGCCATACTCATTGCATTCATGAACAATATCGGAAACGAGGTTGCTCTTTCTCATTTGCTCTTTGGTGCCGTTCCTTCACCTTTTTTCATCCTCGATATCATTTTAATGTTCATCATTGTACAGCAGATTGAAGGAAACCTGATTACACCCACACTTGTGGGCAAGAGTGTGGGACTCCATCCAATGATCGTCATGATCGCACTCATCATTGGTGGCACAATTCTCGGTCCACTGGGAATGCTGTTTGCGGTGCCTGCAACAGGTGTTTTAAAGGTGATTGGTCAGGAAATCGCCTTCGTCAGGCGAAATGCCCACCTGCTCTGAGGCTATCCCGCCTCGATTTTAAAGAGAACATAATTCTCGAAATAAAGAAGTCTCTTTTCTCTATCAGGCAAGTTGTAGATCCACATCTGGTAGTTCCTGTTCTTTCCTTTCGTTGATTCTACCACCTCATCCGGCTCTCCTAATAGATCCTGAACCTCTGACACAAGCATACCTGCCTCCAAGCGAGGCATGTGCCGCTGGGCAATAAATTCGCGAGCCTCTTCAAGAGAGTTATCCATTTCCTTACGTACTTGAAGGGAATCTGTAGCGGCTAACTGTTTCTCAAGAACGGTGATGTAATTGTTGTACTTGAACTCCGCCGGGGCGAACATGTCCCGAGCTGTTTTTAGCGACTTTAAGGCTAACCGCAGTGTGACCACATCCTTCGCTTCATTAACATCACCCACCATCCCTACTGCCGCCTTCATACTGGCACGTCTGGCTTTCATCGTCAGTTTTCTATACAGAAAAAGGACAAAATCATACTTTCTGATAGCGAGACTATAAAGACCAGCAGTGGCCAG
>DCXX01000107.1:0-9506 GCA_002329125.1 Fidelibacterota bacterium UBA2125
ACTATCAATGTAAAAACTTTCTTGTTTGATCTGGCCCTTATTCCTGCCATTGTTCTTGGTGCCTTTGCTGGGGTCTGGATCGTAAAAAAAATCCCTGAAAAGCCGTACCGTGTGATCATTATCGTCTCAGTGGTGTTGGGCGCTCTTCAAATGAGCCTGAAGAGTTTTTAGGATTATGGTGCATCAGGTACTCATATTAGACTGGCAATATCTACAATAAAGGAATCGATCGATGCGTGTTTTGGTTAAGCTCGTTCTCTTTTTTCCCTTGATTTCAGGACAGCAATTGTCAACGCCTAAAATTAAATATGCACCAAGGTCCTACGTTTGTTATAAAGTATCTGCACCAATTGTGGTCGATGGAAAAATCAATGACATGTCATGGCAAAAAGCTAACTGGTCAGAATCATTCGTTGATATTGAAGGAGATCTAAAACCAAATCCATTCCTCGATACTAAAGTCAAAATGTTATGGGATGAGAATTATTTCTATTTTGGTGCACAAATGGAAGAGCCCCATGTGTGGGCGACCCTGAAAGACAGGGATGCCATTATTTATAAGGATAATGATTTTGAGATATTCCTAGATCCCGATGGTGATACACACCATTACTATGAACTGGAAGTCAATGCTTTGGAAACAGAGTGGGACCTGCTCTTATTAAAACCTTATCGTGACCAGGCGAAAGTTGCTGTGGATTCCTGGGATATCCCGGGCCTTATCACAAAGGTTTATGTGGATGGAACTATAAATAACTCATCAGATATAGATCGAGGCTGGATTGTAGAGATCGCCATTCCTTGGAAAGCACTGGAGGAGTGCGCTCCAAATTTCCATCCCCAAGAAGGTGAACAATGGAAGGTCAATTTTTCCCGAGTTCATTGGGAAACCAACATTGAAAATGGTCAATACCTCAAAACTGAACTACCTGCGTACAATTGGGTCTGGTCACCCCAAGGGATTATTGCCATGCATTATCCAGAAATGTGGGGATTGGTGGAATTCACAGAAACGATTGTGGGGAAAGAACTGGTAAAAATTCAGGCAAATGAACTGGATCAGATCAAATGGGCACTCCGCCAATTATATTACCGCGAGAGAAGCCACTTTGAAAGCTATGGTGATTTCACAACTTCATTAAAAAAATTAGAGCTCATTGAAACACCCGTTGCTGATGTCCCCTGGCCGCCACAATTATCTTTAACACCTTCCGGCTGGGAAGCATTCATAAAAAAGGACGGACAGAAAGTCTTTATCCGAAAAGACGGAAAAGTATGGTTAGAATGAATTTATCTGTATTGACTGGCTAATTGTTTTGGAATGCCAACAATTATCAACCTGCAATAGCAAACATTAATCCAACTAATATTGCAACAAAAATCCAACTGACGATAAATCCAATAATGGATATTTTTGAAGGTCTTAATATTTCCAAATTATTGGTGGAAAATAGTTTTTTGGCTTTTGAAACAGTAACATTTTCTGGAATTGTACAAGGTTTACTAATGAAAGATTCATTGGCTAATACAGGTGTTCGAGCCAAAGCATAAAAATTATCCAGCTTTTGTTTCTCAACAGGCTGAGTGAACAAACTGACAGCTATACCGGTACAGACTCCTGTGATTAAATATAATATCATCTGCCAGGGAAGATAGATTTCAGCTCCCGTAGCTTTTTCTACAACAAATCGGGCATTGTCAGCAATGGGTAATGATCCGATTAATGAAATAAATGTGGGCAGGGTTGTTATCCACCACATAAAAAATGCGGAAAAGGTCGCAGCCCAGGCACCTGCAACCGTTGCTCTGCGCCAGAATAGACCGAGCCAAAAAACGATTCCCATCATAGGTGAAATCTTCCAGAATATTTCTAATCCTTTCACAACACCAGGCAGCCAGAAGGCAAAACTAACTCCACCTGCAACGATTATTAATGATGCGATACGACCAATCTGAATATAATGTTTAGATGATTTTTTTGGCATTAAGGGACGATAAATATTTTCAGTAAAAAGCGCCGAGGATGCGATCATGAAAGAATCACACGAACTCATAACTGATGCCAATAATGATGCTAGAAAAATTCCTAAAAGTCCCGGCATGATTTGTGGTAAAAAGTCGCGAGCCATTAAACCATACACTTTATCGGGATCAATGTTGTCTCCGATCAGATAAGCTACCGCTGCCAAGCCGGTCAGGCTCCAGGCCACAGTGCAAAAACGTTTGATAAAATTCCCGCATGTAACTCCAATTCGACCATCCATTTCAGTTTTACCCGCTGCACAGTTTCCCATTGTGTGTGGTTGCGTTACCCACCCAACCAATCCATTGATGGAAATAATGACAATGTAGAAAATACCAATTTCTTCAGGAGCGATAAGTGAAAACATCTTCGGATCAGCAATGGTTCGATGCATTCCTTCTAAGCCACCTACCGCACTTAAAACAAATGGCAAAAGAAAAAACGAAAAAATAATCGTTAGAATCCCTTGAAAAAAGTCAGTGACAATTGCCGCTGTCAACCCTCCTACTATACCATATATTAGAAAAAGGATTGTCATGATAACAATAATGGTTGAGGAGGATATTGCCTCCCCAAATGTTGCTGAAATAATAGCACTGGATCCCTTCAGAATGAGGCCAATATTCACCATCAGATTTACCATGCCTATGAATGCAAATAACATCCCCACACTTTGATCGTATCTTGCAACGAATACATCGGCCATAGTTATAGCACGAAATCGCCGAAGTAACGGTGCGATCAACCAGTAGAAAGGTGTCACAAAAAGCCATAACCATTGATACCAAATTCCTGATAAACCACTACTGAATGTTTTGGATGCAACACCAACAGCCTGATCTGAATGAGTTCCTGTACCAAAGCCATGCATCATTAAAGAAAATTTTCCAAATTTCCGTGGCATAAAAAAATCATCAACTGTCTTGATCTTTTTCGAAGTCCAGATACCAATGACAGTAATCCCCAAAAAATAAAGGATCAATACTATAAAGTCAGTTATATGTAATCCAGTCAATTACTACTACAGGAGTAAAGATTTAATAATTTCGTCAGCCTCTTTATATGACTCCATGTCTCCAATATCTAAACGGCCCTTATCAGGGAAAAATGCCTTTACTGTTTCCACCTGGCACAAATAGTCAACAAAATTACCCATTTCATTGTTTGCTCCTTCATTACTCAAATATTTTGTTAATTGGTTTTTAGCAGTCGATTTCAGGAAGTACAAGAGGGGACAAAATTGATTCGATGGTGGATTGGTTGGTTTTTCGTATATACGCAAAACCTGATTCTCTTCAGAGAGCAATAAGACACCTGTGCGGCGAAGACGCTCTTTATCCTCATCCATTAATGCCATAACAAAATGATCTTTCTTATTCAAAAATGATAACCAATACTCTTTTAACCTAAAAAGAGGAATGTTATCTCCCCCTACTACAAGAACTTCGGAGAAATGGGAAGTCTGTTGAAAAACAAAATCCAAATCCTTAGCTACTCCTAACCGGTTATCATTAGATGTTGAGCCATCATTTATAAGATGGATGGATTTTCCCATTTTCTTCATTGGAGTATCCCATTTAGTTTCCCATTCAATGAAGTGTTTAAAAAACCGATCATTGGTTACTATATAAATATCATTTATTTCTTGCAGACTCATTATCTCTTCTATTAAATAATCTAAAGCCGGCTTACCTCCCACGGGGAGCAAAGGCTTAGGTCGATTTTTTGTTAGTGGATACATCCGTGTACCATATCCCGCACATAAAATGACAGCGAATCTATCCTTTTTAAGACTCACTATCTGAGAGTTCTCAGTACAGACGCACCTGAAATTGGATAACAAATGTGTGCATCAAATGGAATGTTTTGAGGTTGATAATAGTGATCCCGTAGTTCATGGAGGACATGTTCTGCACAATTATCTTTTGCCAAAATGGTCATATTCCCTCCCATACCAGCTCCGGCAAGTTGGGCGCCAACCGTCCCCGTGACACGATTAGCAATATCTACCATTTGGTCTATTCCCTTTGTGCTACAGCCATAATTTCCTGGAATGGAAGTGAGGGATGTTTCATTTTCTTCCATTTCCGCAAGATGACCCATTGTTGCAGAATGGTCGAAATCAACACAATCTCCACGATTGTTAAATGAAAATAGCCTGTCACCATTATGACTGGTATCAATGATGTTCTTTATTTCATTAAGATCACCTTTTAAAAGGTATTTATGAAAAGACTCACTTCTGGCACATTCACTCAATCCAAAAAGAATTACACCAATAAGGTCGTAAGTACCGGGATCTTTATGTGTCATGAAGATATCGGTCAATAATTCTTTCTGATCATCACTCAAAATATGGGTGATCTTTTCCCTAGTTGGATAAACGGGTAAACTAGAAACAGCCTTAAAGATATTTTTTACAGAGACATTTAATCTTTGAGGTATTAGATCACGTAAATGGTGAACATCTTTTGCCGCCCCCCACTGTTGACGTAAGATCATCATTGCCAGTTTATAACACGCAACTCGCTGGTTAAAAATATCCTTTTTACTACCCACTTTTTTTGCAGCTGTACCACTGTAAGCAATAATTACTTTCAAATTTTCAGGCATTGGTGTATTGGATGAAATATGAAGTGGGAAAAATCCGATGGTAGAGACCATCCCTTTTTCAGCGGTAATAATGGCAGCCGGATCAGCTTTCCCTCCATGAAATCCAAGAAATAATTCAGATTCACCAATCATTTCAATTAACAAATCTTTTGAGATGTGAATATTGTTAAGTGTAAGGAGTGCTTGCGAAAAAGCGACTCCAAGGGCACTGCTGGATGATAGTCCTGATCCAACGGGTATATTCCCACTGAAAATACAATCTATCCCTTTTAGTCGAACATCCGGGAAATGGAGTTGTAAGCGATAAAAAGCTGCAAGAATGTACATGCTCCAATCATCCGGTATAGACTTGTTCAAATTCTGAACTTGGCTTGATCTTACAAATGTTTCCCAATCTGAAAATGTTGCAATATTTAGTAATGTATTGGGTTTTAATTCTCTGGCTGGGAATTGTGTGGAATTCACATTTTTTATATTAATAATATTATCTTTGCGTGGTGATGCTACGAGTAAGATTTCTTTATCAATTGCTATTGTATTAACGTACCCGCCTTGGTGATCTATATGTCGCCCCATTAAATTCACACGAGCTGGGGCTCTTGAAATTATTATTTTCTTCTTCTCGTTATAGACTTTGATAAAGTGCTCAACCAGTTTCGTGATAGCGCTCTGTCGTTCATTATTCACGGTCAATTGCTCTCCGTAGATATCAGCAAATTCCCGCTGGATATCACCCGCTTTAGAGTTCAACTTATTTAGGCATCGTGAAGCAGTTGTAATCAATGAGTCTCGTGCCCCGCTTTTGTTATATAAATTAAATTCCAGTCTTACAGATTATAATCATCTTTCCAATTCAAAACGGAGCTGTTTTCAATAGCATCCAGCGACATTTGTACCATGATGGAAGCCTGAGCCCCTGTCAATTCATTGGAAATTGGCTTTGTATTATTGATGACGCTATCTCTGAAATCGATTATTGCCTGAAGTGTTGGATCTATATGGTCAATCTCAATTGGATATCCTTTCGCTTCATCCCATTTTACGGATGCTCCCGTCACACCATCTACGACACCCGTTTCCTGTTCATTCTTTTTTTCAGGATAAAACCAAGCTTCCCTATAGTCAAGTGTAATTGTACCTTTTTTCCCTAATACTTTAATTTCGTAGTCTCCAAGAGCATTCGTTGTCAGAGAGGTAAATTTTGCTTTAACACCAGATGGGTATTCAAAAATAATGTGCACGTTGTCATAGGTTTCTCTGCCATCTTTCCAATAGTCTATGCCACCGGTTCCCATAATCTTGATGGGAGGACTTCCAAGCATCCAATTGGTAATATCCATTTGATGAGAGCATAATTCTGCAACCAACCCTCCTGAATATTCTTTATACATACGCCAGTTAATTAGGCGTTCCCATTTCGGGTCGGGTACTTCTCGTCTCCAGTCACCATTCCTGTTCCACTGACACGAGATGGCAGCAATTTCTCCAAGATCTCCTTCCTTAATCTTTTCAACTACGTGGGTATAGAGCCTTGAACTGTGCCACTGATGCCCGGTCTGAAAGATTTTTCCCACAGACGAAACCTTGTCTACCACCTGTTTGGTTTCTTCTATACCCTTTACCATAGTTTTTTCGCAATAGACATGCTTCCGGGCATCCAGAGCATCGATTGCCATGTGTCCATGTTCATTAAATGGGGTGGCTATAAACACGCAATCTAAATCTTTATTGTCCAACAGTTTTCTATAGTCCTTGTATCCCTCTGCTTTTCCATTTCTTGACGCAAGGCTCAAACCTTCTTCCAACCGAAAAGGGAGAATATCACAGCAGGCCACGGGATCAATTCCATCAGCTTCATTTATGAATGAAAGAAGAGACTGTCCCCGATCCCCTGTTCCAATAACCCCTACCTTCAACGTATCGCTCGGAGCCTTTCTTTTGGCTAATCCTGATGAGTACGTCAGTAAACCTGTAGATCCAAATATGCCCAATTTTATAAATTTTCTTCGTTTCATTATTGTCATCCGTTAAATGCGATTGAATTAATGCATTTTATTTTACACTGAAGGATTCCAACCTCTCTCATACCTTCTACCCCATAACTTCATCGCTTCACTATCATTTAATATTTTGCCTGTACGGTTGTCAATATTTAGTGTTCTTTCATACTTCTGTGAAATATTTCCCAAATGACAGATCGAATTACTAATCACCGCCTCCTCGACTGGGGAGTTAAGCTTATCGCCGTTGCGAATAGCGCCAACAAAATTTCTCATATGGATCAAATCTAAGGCGCCAACTCCTACCTTATCCGTTGTAGCTGATTGTTCCTTTTCGAGGATCTGTTTAATAAGCTCACCTTTTTTGTTATATGCTGAATATCCATTGCGATCCAATAAAACTGTGCCTTCTTTACCGTGTATCGTCGCACCGCGTCCTCGTTCAAAATATGCAAAGCCATTGCAACTCCGACCTTCCCAGGTAATCATTTTATTTTTCTCAAATTCAAAACTTGCAATTTGGGTATCATAAAACTGCCAATCATCTTTAAAGCTGTAACGGCCTCCCGATGAAGTAATTCTAATTGGATAATCCACACCCAAGGCCCATCGACAAATATCGATTTCATGTAAACCGTTATTATTAATCTCTCCTGTACCCCAGTTCCAGAACCAGTGCCAATTATAGTGAACAATATTGTCTTTGTAATTCGTTCGAGGTGAAGGTCCCTGCCATAATTCCCAATCTAGCCAATTGGGAACCGTCACTTCGTTGCCGACTCCTATTGTCCCCCTTGTATTTGCATACCACGCTTTTCCAAAATAGACATCTCCAATAATACCATTTTTTATATCTTCAATACCTTGGATGGATGTTGGTGCTGAGCGCTGCTGATTCCCAATCTGAAGTACTTTGCCATGCTTGTTCTTGGATTGAACCAGCCATTCACCTTCTTGACCATCAAATGTACATGGCTTCTCCAAGTAGACGTGTTTTCCTGCCTGCATCGCCATCATGGCCATTGGAGTATGCCAGTGGTCTGGAGTAGCAATCGTAATGGCATCAAGGTTTTTTTCCTTCAATAGTGTGCGTATGTCTCCAAACGTTTTTGGACTTGCTCCAGTCCATTTGTTGACAGTCTCAACAGACTTTGTGAGTACGCGGCTATCAACATCGCAAAGGGCCCTAATAGTTACATTCTTGATATTTGCAACTGCTCTGATATGGCCCTGGCCGCGCCCGTTTAATCCAACAATGCCAATATTTATCCTGTCATTCGCTCCAAGAATATTATCATAACTACGGGCGGATAACGTTGCAATTCCCATTGCCCCAACTGCTGCCTTTTTTATAAAATTTCGACGTGAATGTTTATCTGTTTGCATAGTAAATCCTTAAAATAGAATTATCTGATTAATACTTTTTTATTTTAATACTGCGAAAGTGAACTGTATTTCCATGATCCTGCAATAATATATGTCCTTGTGGCCACTGCCCAAATCCAGACCACTTGCTGTACTTACTGTAAGCAACAAGAGCTTTGAACATTTGTGAATGGCGGTCATATTCAACCACTTTTTCATTATTGAGCCAATGTTCAACGTTGCCATTATTCACCACTATACGCGCACTGTTCCACGTTCCTATTCCCTTGAATTGCTTAGATCTACCCAGGACGGAAAGATTTTCTGCGGAAATGAGGTCATATAACGATCCCAATGTTCTATTTCCTTTAACACCCAACTTGGCATCCGGATGGTTCTTATCATCTAATATCTGAAATTCGCACCCGATAGCTGAACCCTCTCCCCGGTTTAGTTCGGCATCTACAAAATACTTTATCCCGCTATTTGCGCCTTCAGTAATCATAAATTGCATTTCGAGGTCAAATTCACGGAAAAGGTCTTCAGTGATAATATCTCCAGGTCCGGCCGCTTCTTTACCTTCTGTACCGTGAATTGTAAGAACACCGTTGTTGATTTCCCAGCCGGATTCAGGGAAATGATCTAGTTTGGCTCCCCGCCATCCTTTTGAGGTTTTTCCATCCCATAGCAATTGCCAACCACGAAGAATTTCGCCATTGCTTAATGCATTTATCAGGTAGCTCAGTTCAGGTACCTTAGGATCAGATTCCCTTCTCTCAGCCTCCAGGTTTTCGGTTTTGATACGAATATTTCTCCATCTTACTTTTTTCCCAACATCCCTTTCGGGAACACTATGAACTTGCAAACCAATGAACCCTTCACTGGTCATATTATCAGTAAGATTGGCGCATTGAATCCCATTTATCCAAGTTTTAATGCTGGATCCAATTGCTTCTAACCGACAGTGGTTCCATCTACCGTTTTGAAAGGCCTTTTGCCCTTTTGGATTGCGTGAAAGTGGATACATCCACCCCCTTCTTCCTTCATCATATATACCACCGCTGAAAGCACGAGGACTCGGGTCAATTTCAAACTGGTAACCCCGGACCCGCCCATTATTGTAGCTTTCCTCACTTAAACTTCTGAATTGAACACCCGAATTGATGTCCGGATCTACCATAATTTCAAACTCTAGAATAAAATCGCTGACTGTCTGTTTTGTGCATAAGAAACTATTCGGAGAATTAGCAATAGTAGTTCCCACAATTTCTCCGTTTTCAACAGTATAAGTCGCTCGTCCATTAAGTTGTTGCCAACCTGTAAGATCTTTTCCGTTAAATAACAGAATCCACTCTTGGTTTTTGGTTGTGGGCCTATTTTGTTCATGAGTGAGGGGTAAACCTGATAAAACTACCTGTAATGTCACTATTGCTGTTAACCTTGATTTAACCATGTTCAAAGTGTAGAAAGATGCAATTAGTTTTTCACCTTCTTCCTCTAACAAT
>DCXX01000107.1:9897-25274 GCA_002329125.1 Fidelibacterota bacterium UBA2125
AGCCTCCAAAAAGTTAACCTACCGATCCCTGGTAAGTCTTTGGTGTAGGAGTATGGCCTTTTTATTACGATATTGGTTTAACCGCTCTATTTCAGTGTCATAAAGCTTACCAGAAAATAATTTCTTAAAGCGTTTATTTAACTCTACTGAACGAGCCAGAAGTTGCTCCAATTGTTTTATGGCCTCAAGGTTATTTTTTTCACTGAAAGCAGTTGATTGCACTAAATATTGAATTTGACGAAAACTTAAATAATATTCACGAAAGTCGATTTGTAAATGATAATGAGCGAACTCTTTCTGATTTTTCTTTGGTACAATTTCGGTCAATTCGGCTTGTAATTCTCTTACCTTTGCCAAAGTAGCACTTACCACGTGTTTGTTATCAGGAAGTCCCTTTATACCAGATAAAGGTGACGAACCGATGATAACTTTATTATTCAACGATTCGTCGGTAAGAATATTCCAAAGCTTCTCGGATTCACCAGAAGTTAATCCAAAACGTTGTTGAGCATATTGATGGGCAAAGTCTTTTGGCTTGAATGTTTTTTCTTGTTGCACTGCCTCAATAAATCCGAGAGTATTCATTCTAAAAGCATCATTAGGATAGGAATGAGGATATACTTGGCGAAGAGGGTAAATCTCAACGACTTCAGGCCAAAACCATTCATAGCCATATTCACCCGAAGTCGACCACGACGTTAATACCATCCCTTCAAAACCAGATTCTCTTGCATATGAAACATAAACAGCCTGATTGTTCATATGCTTACTCCAAGAGGTAACATGATAATCATCTGGGGATGACCTTATTGAAGAAGCGCCCCAAAATTTCAGTCCGTGCTTCTTGATAAGTGTGCGTGGATTTTCACCAAAACGATCAAATTTCCAACCATAGTTCCAGTCAATATAAACTACATTTTTTGGCATATCCGCTATTGCATCGGGGTGAGCTAAAATCATATCCGCCCATAACAAGGGCGTTTTGCCTTGTGCAATAACAATCTCAGCAATCATTGTCATATATTCAACATACAGTTTTGACTTGCCTAATTCTTCACCATCCTCGCCCCACGCTTCTTGACAGCGCTTACAATCCAAAATTCGGGTTTCATCGCCACCGATGTGTACGTATTGTGATTGATGCGTTGATAACATATCGCTATATAGCTCAGTAAAAAATTCTCTGGCAGCATCTAATCGAGTAGGATCAATTTGAGATAAATTTCTTTTGTCTGCCCGTAAATAAGCATAACGCTCATGCATTAAGATATATTCCGCATGCCCTAAACTTTGCTGTAAAGGGATAACATCAAGCCCTAAACCTTCACTATAATTAATGAATTCAATTACTTCTTCCCGGCTATAAGCATAACGATTCGAAATAATGCTATGTTGCTGATAAGGATAGGTCGCTTCCCACTCCATGATAAGGGTATTAAAACCCAAAGCAGAAATTTCCTTTGCTAGTGCTTTAAGGGTGGGCATTGGCATTATTTGTACTCGTAAATCAACATGGTAAGCAACAACAGAAAAATCATCACTTTTACTTGTTTTGTCGTTGGCATCAAATCCAAGGACAGCGATTGTCTTTTGGGCAGAGACAAAGCTGAAAAGCAGGAGCAGTATTGCAGCGGCGACAAGTCTATACATAAAAATCTTCAATCTGGCTGTGTCAGGATTGCGAGATAGGCCCGTATACCATCCACATAGTTGCCAAGCCGCAGGTTTTCATTTGGGCTGTGCTGATTGTTTTCGATGTAAACAGCAGGTACCAAAATCGCGGGTAGGCCAAGGTTTTTGACAAAGGGTGAAATCGGGATCGATCCGCCACCGGTCCTGATCTTGATGGGCGGCTCGTCAAATGCCCGCACAAGCGCCCGCTCTGCCCAGTCGCCTGCGGGTGAACTCAAGGGCGTGCGGAACGCAGCGTAGGAGATTTCATAGTCAAACGAAATCAGTCGATCATATGCTTGTCGTTCAGCCTCCGTTGGCGTTTCGCCTGCTATGATATGATAGTCCTGACTTTCAATATATTGTCGCACCAGGCCAACTAGATACTCCGAATCACTCTCTAGCACGAGCCTGATATCAAGCTCTGCGGTTGCGGTGGCAGGAATGATGGTGCGCGCCTGATTGCCGACCCAGGCACTCTCTAGCCCCAGCACACTGATGCTCGGATACTGGATCGATTCCTGATATGTGGGCGCAACATTATCCGGTGTTTTAAATCCAATGGAGCGGCGGATCGCAGGCTCGTCATCCGGCACACTGTTGATCACTGATTTCACGTCATCAGTGAGTATGATACCATCGTAAAACCCGGGGATGGTAACGCGTCCATCCGCGTCCTCCATACCACCCACGAGCTGCGCCAGCCGTATTGCCGGATTTGGCACGTAGTTGCCGTAAGTACCGCTGTGCTGCGGGCGGAGCGGACCAAACACCGTTAGTGAAACAGTCGCAATGCCGCGCGCACCAAACACAAGCGTTGGTCGGTTGCTGGTGTGACGCGGCCCATCGTATATGAGCAGCATATCCGCGGTGAGCTGGTCTTTGTATTTCTCAACGGCAGCAGGCAGATGAGGAGAACCGAGTTCCTCTTCAAAATCCATGATGACTTTAACATTGTGGGTTTGCTGGAGGCCCTCGCGCTCTAGGATATCGAGCGCAGTAAGGAACATGGCAACCGGGCCTTTGGCGTCAGATGACGCCCGTGCAAACACGCGCCAATCAGGATCAAGCTTGCCTTCGAGGTTTGACCAATCGATCTCGGCCCATGCGCCCCCACGCAGTTCTTTTAACACTGGCTTATAGGGGCTTTCCTGGTTCCATCTGCTTGGGTCCACAGGCTGACCATCAATCTGCAAATAGATTAGCACAGTTTTGCGTGCACCCGCCGCCGCGCGCTCAGCCATCAACAGAGGCGGGCCGCCCGTCTCCAGTAAAGTAGTCTCAAACCCGCGACCATCAAAAGCCTTTTGCATCCATTCAACGTTTGCGGCGACATGCTCGGGGAAATGTGCATCGTTCGGGATCGACAAAATATCCCTCAGCATTGGGAACGATGCCCGCACATGCTTGTTTGTTAATTCTTCAATGATTCGCGTGTCCGGTGCGTCTTGCGATGCCGCCGCAAGCGAGCAGGTCGCTAGGGCGGTTGCTCCAATCACTATATGTCTGAACATTTGGCTCCCCCTCGCTTTTTCATTTATTAGTTCTATGCAGGAGATAATTACCCAGAAAAATAGTCCCCCAAAAAGAGCCGCCCAATACTGTCTAATGGCAATCATCCCCACTAACAGCTAAAAACTAAAAGCGAACAACTAACAAGAAGCTACATCTTCAGTTTGATAAATTTCGACTCAAAATGATCAAACTCAATGGTGCCTTCCAGTGCATTCATTTCCTCCTCAAGTACATTCACTTCAGATATTGATTCAGCCCCGGTCTGCTGAAGCAATTTGGAAGCATCCACCACTGCATGATTCCCCTCCGTTTCCCGAAGGTGA
Organism: Fidelibacterota bacterium UBA2125; assembly: GCA_002329125.1. Classification (GTDB taxonomy): domain Bacteria; phylum Fidelibacterota; class Marinisomatia; order Marinisomatales; family S15-B10; genus UBA2125. The sequence goes on from DCXX01000107.1 coordinate 13,407, forward strand.
AGAATGATCCCGGTACCATCCTCGGATGGCTTGGCGCTTACCAGCAACAAATTTGGAATATCCAGGTCGAGATATGATTTCGAAGATAAATTATGTGAACCTGGACCTCCTGATCGTATTACTCTGCTTAGCAGAGGTATTCGGTTGCCCCAGCCAACTCTATTGGCAAATGAATTGGAATTGTTATTGGAGGAGGTGATAATATATTTCCACTTCATTTCACCCTCCTGGCTTGCCTTGAAATTCGTAGTCCAATAATTGTTCAACACCCAGGAATATATATGAGTGGTTTTGGGCTTATGTTTGTAATAGTACCTGCCAGTATTGATAGCCCCAAATTGGACCAGGTGTGCATCATTACTGCTGAAAATAATTTGTGATTCCTGGTTTCTTACAGCTGCAAAGTTCTGGATCACATTCCAGTCCGAAGAGGTTCCTTCCAGCTGATTTTCTCCAGGAGAAATTGTGCCACCCTGAACTTCAAATGCAAGGTGGCCATTGTTTAACTCAAATGGGAAGGCAACGTACACCCCTTCAGGTTCGGTTACCTGCAATTTGTGCATGCCGTACAGGATCTCGATCCGTTTTACTTCGTTATATAAGCGGATTTCTATATTCACTCCACGGTTATCCGCACATTCTGCAGCTAATCCATGGATCTTGACACTTTTCCATAAAGGACCTTCCTCAATTTCAGAAACTGTGACATCCGTCAGGCCGGAAAGCTTTTTGTTGAGTGGTACATATACTGAATCACGATTGGTATTGGTGAGACGTTCCATGGCTTCCCGGCTTTCCAAACGTTCATATATGAACTCCCCTAATTTGATGGTATCATCCTTATCCAGGAGCTCTATTTGTAATTCTTTATCAAAAAGAGTGGTTACTACTCCATTGGATCTGTCAATTTTCAGCTGATAATATGCATTCTCAAGTTCAGGGCCTGGAGATGTATCATTTATGGCATTTAATAATTGATCCCTTACCTGGATCCGAAGGATCTTATATCCCATGGCTGGAATATTCTCAACCCACAGGTTCCAGTAACTGCCTTCGGGGCGACTACTCATGAGTCTGGCTTCAACCTTTTTTCCCTGGGCATCGGTGATGCTAGATTCCCGATTCGTTGGCAAAATATCATGATCTATAAACACTTCAACCAATCCGGAACGGTTCCAATTCAAGGTATTGAAAACAGCTATGGTGGGCACATCAGATCTTTCAATAAGCGGCTGGATCAATCCCATGGCTTTCTCCCGTATCAATCCGGACATTTGAACTGCAGTCCACGCGTAGGCGGATTTGCCACCCCATTGGATCACCTGGTTTTCTGCTAATGGATCCCGGATGCTTTCTGCTGCACCGAATGTATGCTCATCATAAAATAACAGGTTGTCGTAGGATTCAGTGATGTCATCATTTATGTCTTCCGGAAGTTCCGCTCCCATTATTTTTGCCATAGAAAGGAGACCGGTGTTGGCAATCATATCAACGTGCGTTGATCGGGCGGCTTTTGTTTCATTCATAGATGATCCAAATCCGTCCGACCACCAATCCGGCCAGGCAACTTGCTGGCTTGGGAGATTTTCAGCCTGGTTTTCATCCAGGTAAGTCAAAAACTCGTTTACCAGTGCGATCCGCAACTTTGGCCATTCATATTTTTCATTCCACTCTTTTACGATATCACATGCAATCGTTGAGGGGGGAGAGTTGTCGGTTATATATCCCGAAAATTGGAAGGCTGTTCGATCAAATGGGTAATTTTTCTTCTCCAATGACTCCAGGTAGTTGGAGAGATTTGTCCTGAACACATCAATCATTCCTGAGGTGAGTGCCAGTGCGTTCCCATGCATATAGTGTTCACTCCTGTAGGCGAGCAATTTGTTACCTGAGGGTGCCTGCCACCAGAAGGAGGTAGGTTTATCAAAGGGTATTTGTGCCCGGTGACCATGCTGCCCCATATTCAAATATTTCACACTGGTATTGTCATAAAAGTCGATCACACACCATCCGATACCATTTACATCATTCTGCATGGCCGTTTTTACGTCTATACCACGATCTTTGAAGGATTTCAGGGTTTTGGTTTGAATGGCCAGTGCTGTTTCATCAATGATCTCGGAAAAATTGAAAAACATGCCCGTAACCTCGATCCTCCCTTCTTTGATACGTCTCAGAAGCCGTTCAATCTGTTTTTTCGGCCTGCTTTTCAGGTACTCTCTTACAGCCCAGGAAGATTCACATGTCCAGCGGAATTTTGCATCATCAGGATAATCATCAGTCTGGTCGCAGTAGTCGAGGGCATTGTCAATATATCGTAAATGCTCAGTCAAGACCTCCGTTTGCGGTCGTGTGTAGCCAATGTCAGTATGGGTATGTTGCACCATGTAAATGGTCCATTCCTTTATCGGCTCCAACCAGAACTTTTGATCTTTCAGATCCCCACCAACATTGATCATGGCTGTGAACTCAGTACGAGAATTAACCTTTGGTAATTTTATATCCAGTGCATTGTGCCCGGGTTGAAGTTGGATCGTTTTCTCCATGTCACCAACCGTTACCACGGTATTTACCGGATCTCCGAGGTGAGTAAAGTCAAATCGGGCCACGTGTTGCAGTTTCCCCTTGTTTTTGGCCACAACTTTATTCTGTGAGATCCTGATCTCCTCTTTCAACTCAGTTTTGTAGGTCATGTACCAGGCGTTGCTGCCTTTATCAGCTCCATCCACTTTGAGAATGATTTGCTCACCCTTCTCAACTGTAGATGTGGGAAGGTTCAGCGTAGCAAAACCCATCTGATCCTTATGCTTGTCAATCATGGTACCGATAAATGTCAGTTCGGCTCCATTGTCATTTTTTACACTCCAGGACCTGGCTTCATTATCCAGCGGGTTGAAAAATGAAAACCATTTCTGACCATTTACATACATATGGAACTGTTCACTCTCTACAAGTACATCCATTCCATACACCCAAATGAAGGTTATGGTCTTTTTGCTATAGTCTTCAGGAACAATTTCTGTCTTCCATTCCACCGGACTGAAGTTTTTATTAGCCCTAGAAATGAGTGAAGATGTAACATGTGGGAGGGGCGAGTGGTATGTGAAATCCGTTCCGCTTACTTTTTCAATATATCCCTGAAAATATTCCGATTGGGCAAACAGGGCCGAACCTGAGAGGATTAGTAGGAGTACAATAGCTTGTTTCAGCGCCACAATGAGAAAATTCACCTTCTTGATAATTATATTAAAGATATATCTAACTAGTTTCTCACTTCTACAATCATTTCAATTTCAACGGCTATACCTCTAGGCAGTGATGCCATACCAACGGCGGCGCGAGCATGTCGACCTCTTTCTCCGAACACCGCAACAATCAAGTCTGAAAACCCGTTAATCACTTTGGGTTGATCAGTAAAAGACGGATCGGAGTTAACCATGCCCAGCACCTTCACAACGCGTGTTACCTGGTTCAAGTCACCCAACATGGCCTTTAAAACAGCCAGTTGATTAATTGCCGTTAACTGCGCAGCCTCATAACCTTGTTCTATGGTAACATCGGCACCCACCTTTCCTATAATCCAACTCCCATCAGCTCGCTTAGGACCTTTCCCTGCTAAAAATATTAAATTACCTGTGCGAACACCGTTAACATAATTGGCAACGGGGGTCGGGGGGATAGGTAGAGTGATACCTAATTCTTTTAGTCGCAATTCTGGGTCATACCCTTCTTCAGAGCGCTTATCTTGCTGGGCTGATGCGCCCTGATAACTCTCAACATAAGTCCCCGGCGCTACTAATACTGTATCACCATTTGAAGATGCATCAATCGCCGCTTGGATAGTAGAATATCGGGACGGCACTTTGAGAGTGGTAGCTGCAGCGATTGAAATGAGTATAAGATTGCTGAGTAGTAGTCTTTTCATTTTATTTCCCCCAAAAAATCATGTCACGCTGTGGGTGCTTCTTTCATCCCGACCGTCTCTCCGTCAGTTTCGGGTTGGCGGTTGAGATTTCAGGTTGAGAAGCATAATGTTGAAATGGAATGCATCCCTCACTTTATGACCAGCTTGCCATCTCTGACCCAAATCTGATCCCCCACCGTCACGGTTGCATCGGTAAAAAAGTTCCAGCGGACATAAGGTCGTTCACCACCTACCGCCCCGCCAAGCTCTGAATTATCGCCCAGCGAAAGACGGACGACTCCCGCACCGTAACCGTAATAGGGGACCCACGGATTTCGTTCCGGCACCGCCAATTTGGGATTAAAACCCAGTGCAAACTCTCTGAACCGGCGTCCCACATCGCCCGCCTGTTCCATCTCGGCTTCAACATTTTCCTTTCCAGTTTCCGCACTGACTTTCACTACAATTCCATCAACAATCTCAAGCTTGAGACCGATGACCGGACCTCCGTTCCACTGGGATGGCGGAAATGCAATGGTGCCGCGGACAGATTCCTCCAGAGGGGCGACACGGACCGCTCCCGCCGGCAGTTCAATCTCCCGGTCGATCAGGATCACACCACGATCTGTCCGCGCCTTTGACGCATCGCCATTCTGTCTGTTTACCGGCCGGTCACCAATTCGAAAACGGATATCTGTTCCAAGCGGTGTGGTCACATGCACTTCCCTGTTTCGCATCGCCCGTTCGAAACGGAGCTGAATTTGTGCCAGCTTGTCATAGTCACTGTTCAGCACCGCCCGCTGGTATAACGCATCTATGTCCCTCGGTTCGGGCATCGGCTGACCGGGGAGGGGATATGCGCTTCGGTTTTCCAACCAGTGAAAATGGACTGTGCGGCTCTTACCAGATCTCAATATATCTTGCATTGCGGCATAGGCAGGATGTTGTGGGGTTGCTCCCGGCAGCATCACCGACGCATCAATATCTTTGAACATTTTCCGGTACGCTTCTCTGGAAGGTTCCGCGCCGCGCCTGACAACATCCGGATCCAACTCGCTTGATGGAAGAACGTCGATCACGCCGAGATCAACCGCTCCCGCTTTCATCATCTCATAACGAAGAGGTGGAATCAGATCGCGGAACATTTCCGGATGGGCCACAAGCAGAACCTTCTCTCCCTGCCCCACCTCCATGCGCTCGACTATCACACGTGCCAACTCCGGCCAGTCCAGTCTTAGGCGCTCTTGAGCAGATAAGAAGCTGAAAAGCAGGAGCAGTATGGCGAGGGGCTTTTTCATTCAGTTATTTTGGCAAATTTGATGCACCAGTCTCAACCGTGTATATTTTTCCATCCTTATAGGTGTAAAAGGCCAAGACTGCTTGTTTATTTCCATCATCAAACGATACAAAAGCATGTTCTACACCAACGTCGTCATTTTCGAAAAGAATTCTGACTTTTTCTCTATTGACGTCTCCACTCATCCCCCAACTGACAACTTCAGATTTGGACAGAATTTTCCCTGCTGCATGCAACGTAAATTTGCAATCATCGTGTATACAGTCATTCATACCCGCTTCATCACGTGAATCGAGTGCCTTTCCCATTTTTTCCAGTATGGACATTATTTTTCTCCTTTATTTGAGCCAGAGGCGTTTCATTTAAGTTCTTCCAAACATAAATCCTTTAATTCATAAAAAGATTTTTTCAATACCTTTAATTCTTGAAGGTACTGCTCTATTGATGATTTAGATTCGATAATATCTGAAAAAAGTTTATTGCTTCGATAATATTTTTCATTAAATCTATAACCAGAAACACGTATAGGATTATTATCAATAGGGGAGGTTGACCATGTATCCTGCAAAAAGAAATTTTCTGAAAGACTGCGGTTGAATTCTAAAAAGAAAACATCGAATTCTTTCGTGTGAACATCATGTCTTCTTAAATCCTCATTATATAACTTAAATAGTTTATTTTTTAGTTTATTTGATTCAATCATCTTTATTAAATCAGTGTTCAACAGTTGATTAAAGATACTTTCTTGAGGGAAAAAAGACCTCAAAGCTCTACCAACGGATGACAGGTGAAAAACGATACTATCCTCTGCCATAGAATTGTTGTTGGCTATATTTTCAAAAATCAGGTTGCAGCTTTTTAATGAATAATTTTGTAAAAAAATAAATCCATCGATTTGATTAATATCTTCTTCAATAACATTAACTAATTGTTTTATCGTATTATTTTTTCTCTCTGCTTCGATGGAATTTTGACGTCTTTGCTCAAGAAAAAGTGAAATTAAAATACCAAGCGTAATTACTATAAATTCAAATGAATATTTTATTATTTGCTTTTTCATATTAGACAGAAATAAAAAAGTAGCGTAATAAGAAGGTGTTTCATTTAATTTTGGTACTGCAAAAAATCTGATATTAATTGTTCTGTTTTTAACATTTGATTTTTTGTATCCTTCAACCTATAAATGTAAAAGTTCTCCACAAATTCTAAAATCCAGTACAAAGCATTTCTTGTTTTTGTTGAAAAGAAAACTGATTTTATGGAATCATTAATTTCCTGCTTACCAACAGTTACTTGAAAAAACTCCATGAAATAATCACTTTTTAATTTTTGATTCCTCAAGTCATATATTTGACTATTTGCATCCAGTCGTTTGTAGAAATGCTCATATAACAGTGAGATCTCATTACTCACACTCATATCTTTTGAAAAGTTAAGCCTACCGCTTGATACTGAAGTATTATATGCAGTCTGAGTGCCAAAAAATGTCGGCGATGTAATTTGTTTTAAATTGTTGATGACATCACTATCATTAAAATCAATTTTCTTTTCATTATACTGAATCAGTTTTTTTAGTGAATTAATCTGCTCCTCAATTGACAAGATTATATTTTCAATATATTTAATATCAATCTCTACTTCTTCCTTGATGTTGATATAGTCTTCCGCAATTTTTTTCTGAATGTCCCTATTTTCACGCCGATCCTCTACCCAAAGGGATATGGTAATACCAAAAAGAACGGCTAAAAATTCAATTCCTCCTCTTGCTAGTATATTTTTCATCTTCTACCTTTTATTTATTAATTCTTATTGAATTACATAAGCCAGAAGTATTATAAGTAAGTACTCAACTGTGTGGGTGCTTCTTCAATCCCGGCTGTTTCCCCTTCATTTCAGCAGAACCATCTTCATCGTCATTGACTTTGCTTGAAATAGAGCTTCTGAGCCGCGGTTTGTCTGGGAAACTCCTGGGTAGCATTCTTTCCACTATAGACAATCCCGTTCTTAACAACATACTCAATGGATCTGCTGTTGCGGATATCGTCCATTGGGTTTTTTGTCATAATGACCATATCGGCCAGTTTGCCAGGTTCAATAGAGCCAAGCCTGTGATCGAGACCATGGTGTTTGAATCCGTTAATTGTGGCAATTTCAATGGCATCATAATTGGAAAAACCACCATGGGTAAAGAGTTCCATCTCCCAGTGAGCACCGAGCCCCATCATTTGACCGTGGGCACCCATATGAAGTTTGATGCCACGGTCATAAAGTTTTTTCAATGTTTTGCCCATTTGTGCTGAATAGTGATCATCGGGCCAGAAAAAACCGGGGCGCCGAAGGCGAATGAGCTCGTCCTTACGGAAAAAATTCAGCAGCTTTTCATCCTCCCACAGCCTTTCTGACTGGTGGAAATATGTTTCGCCTGAAGGCCCGTTGTATACCACTACCAATGTTGGCGTTATACCCATTTCAGAATGGGCAAAAAGGTTGATCACATCTTCGTAAAGTGGCTCAAGCCCCATGGTGTGCTCCAACCCTGTAAAACCGTCAACAATCTGTGTAAGATTCATTTGGGGATTCCCAAAAGATTCACTGATTATGTTGATTCCAAGTTGACGGCTGGCTTCCGCCAGGTGCTGCCTTGCTGACCGCGTGTGGTTGGAATAATCTTTCACAGCAGCTGCACCGTGATCTTTGTTAAACTGCACATGTTCCAGAGCATCTTCCAGGCTTTCGATGGGTCGGTGCATTTTTGATCTATACTTGGTAACAAAAATAGGGTCCCCTACAGAATAGATCCTGGGCCCGGTGATCTTCCCATACTGAAGCATGTCTGATACCCAGAAATCCTTCTGGGTAGTGCCATATACATCATACATGGTTGTCACCCCGTACGCCAGATTGGCCTGTAATCCGTAAAGATTTTGCTCAATAACGTTGAGAGCTGAAATGGGGCTGCCGTAATGACCGTGCGCATCGAACATACCCGGCATGACCGTTCTGCCGGCAAGTTCAAACACCTTGGCATCATTGGGAACGGTAACATTTTTTCCTACTGCTACAATCTCATCAGCCTTAATAAGAACAGTTACATTTTCGAGAATTTCCTTCTTTGGGTTCATAGTTAGAACACGGACATTTTTCAGGGCAACTGTACTACTTGGGCGCTCGATTGTATAGTTAAAAGAGATGTCGGTTTTTTTGGTCTGATTCTTTTGATCGAGTATGAACTCCAGTTTCTTTTCAACGTGGTACTTGCCGCGAGTCCAATACAGCGTTCGGCTATCAACTGACCATGACATGAAATCCCCGTCTTCATCTCTATCCACCCTCTGGGTATATCCTTCTTCATCGGCAGCACTGACAGTCACTGTTTTACCAACATAATCGAAAGGAGTGACAAAACTGCGGTGGTATTCTCGGAAGGCAATCCATTTCATATCTGGTGATATCACCGCCCGTGTTGCGTTGGTAAACTTGAAAATCTCCTTTTCGTCCAAACCGTCCATGGTAATGGATTTGATTGTTAAAACATCCTCCACATATTCCGAGAAGTAGATACGTCCGTCCTGGCCAAAGAAAACTGTAGGAGGACGCTTGGAATAGCGGTTTTCGCTCCACTCTATTTCAGTCAAAACAGTCTCTTTTTCGGCCCTTTTGATCAATACAAGCACATAGTCAGTCTGATTTTCCAGATGATTTCCGTTTATTAAAGAACCTCCTCCACGGATAAAAGCAATATTGCCTTCATTTGATACGGCAATAGAACCGTACTGACTTTTTACGGAGGTCAATTTTTTACGTTTCTTCCCGTTCAAGCTCATTTGATAAACAGCCCCCATTTCCCTGTCGTTCCAGGAGGCGAAATAGATCAATTTTGATTTGGAGTCATAGACCGGATTGGTCTCATGATCTCTGGATTCAGTTAGATTTATAACCTTCGAACCCTTTTTTAGGTAAAGATCTCCCAGGGCTTCAAATAAGATTCCTGAAGGTGTTGATTGAGACCACCGGTGTGATCGAGTTACACTTTCAGCCTGTGGTACATCCACTTTGAATCGGATCGTCTCCTTTATGTCACGGTCCACCGGTGCTTCAAATTCAATCTTACGGGCTTTGCCTGATTGAATATCAACGGCGTGAATCCCTCCATCATATGAAAGGAAAATTTCACTGCCACCGGGATCCCAACTCATGTTTGGATATGATCCATAGAAGCTACCGCTGTCCTGACGATCAAAATCCAGTCTTCGGCTGACTACTTTCTCTTCCCTTGTCTCTAAGTCATGAACCACCAAAACGGTCTGCCGGTCATCACGGTGTATATAGGCCAGTTTTTTACCGTTTGGAGATATAGAGGGATTAGCGGCCCCACCCGGCCTATCGATATAAACTTCCACCACTCCCGTATGAGTGTTGTACGTCTTTATACGGTCGCCGCTACTGTAAAGGCCACCATCTCCGTGTTCAAAGTAGATTAGACCATTGGAAGGATGCATTTCAAAATGTATGACCGGTGCCCGAGTTCCAGGCGGAATGATCTCCTGCTTACTGCCGTACAGGTTAAACATGTATACCGGATGACGAACCTTCAAAGTCAATGCTGTTCCAAAAACATGTCGGCCGTCTTGTGACCAAGTTCCTTGGTGCACCGGGAGTTCCATATCGGATATATTTTTCATTTCCCCACCAGCCAGATTATGCACCCACAAATCATCACTACCACTTCGGTCTGAGGTCAATAAAATCTTTTTACCATCGGGACTGAAACGGGGAAACATATTCCACGAAGTACCCTCGGTGATTGGCTTGGCCTTTCCACCTTGAGCCGACATGAGGTAGATATGCCCCAATAAATCAAAGGCAACTGTTTCCCCGTCAGGAGATACATCCACACTCATCCATGTACCTTCCTTGGCTGTAAAGGTAACTTTTTTTGTTTGGGCAAAAGAAAACGTGGCGATGGAAAAGATTACAGCGATCAAAATACTTCGTTTCATGAGTTTTCCTCTTTTATCTGATCAAAGTTGAAAATTCTTATGGGAATTCTGACTTAAACCTTTCTCTCCACCAGGGGAACTGGAGCAGACAGATTAAAAAGGTCTTTCTGGATATTCCTCTGTGCTCCATTGCTTCATCCATGGTGAGGGGCTTTTTCATTCTCCATTTGAGTATTTTTTTACAATAAAAGCAACTTCATCATTAGATAGCAGTTTCTCAGTCAACGTGTTCCTTCAGGCAACTCACTAACAAACTTGCTAAAGGGATAAGTGTCCGGTGTCACCACGGTACCGGTGGTGAATGTAAAGGGGAAGTCTGAACCGGGGTTGAACACCATCTCCAGCAGGCTCGCCTTGTACCCCGACTCTGCCGGTACGATGCCGATGGCATAGCGCCCGTCCTCTTGCCGCGGGAGAGATACTGCTGTCCAAACAGTACCGATGACGGGCAGGCGGAAGTCTCGACCGTTCTCGTTCACCGCCTCCCACTGGGTCAATGTGTAGTCGGTATTGGTATTGTGGTTAATATTCACAAAGATGGAGTCACCCCGCACCTCCCAATCAAATTTCGGCAGCTCCGCGCCGGAGATGACCGCCTTGTAAAACGCCACCAAGCTCGACATATCATAGGTTTTCAGTCCGTGACCGCTATTGGGAACATACTGGATGTACTTCTCCCCCACAAGGTCGTCCCAGTAGAACTGCCACGAGTCCGTTACAAAGAATTCGTCACTGCTCGCATTGATGAGGAACTTAGGAAGGTCCAGCTCTTCGATAAAGGAGTACGGCTCCACAATCTCGATCAGGCGGTCGTTCTCCCGGGAGCCCAACCAGTTCATGATCCCTTCGTTCACGTAGGGGTCCAACGCTGGTGACCACTCACCGTAACAGCGCCAGTGATGGTAGAGCGATTTTGTGACGTTCAACATATCGATCACGATGGGAGCAATGGCCATGACCCGGTCGTCAGAAATGGCGGTAGTCCAAGTCGCCCATCCCCGTTTTGACGCTCCTGTCACGACAAACCGGTCCACCGGTTTCCCAGCCAATGCCGATACTTCCTGTACCACATCCAAACCGCGCGACACTGCTCTAGTCATGGGAAGTTGGGCCAGCCACTCCACATTATTGTCCCTTGCGCCCCCTTCCAAGAACTTCCGCCAGCCAAAGGCGATAAGGTCGTCCTCGTACCGGTCTCCGAAATCGTCCCCTGTGTAGGTGACCGGCTGAAACGGGATGTTGGAGATGGAAGCGACGATTGACTTGGTAGCCACGGCGGCTTCCACGTAGACGGGATCTGCTGAGATCGGCATGTTGTCCTCGCTGCTCCCGCCATTGATGACCACGAGGGCCTCAGTCTCATCCACTTCATCCGGGATGATGACGGTAACCCAATGCCACCACTCAACCGGGTCCACCCGATCGGCGGTAAGCCAGTTCTGGGAAATCATTCGGATGACGTGGGTCTCCCACGCCTCGCCCTCTATCACTTTTTCCACACTGAAGTGGAAGTTCCCATCGTCCAGCTGCACATAGTCCTTCAGGAGATTGTCGCTCTTCTGGCACCCGGCGAAAAGTAGAAGGGATAGCAGTGTGGTAAAGGCCCGTTTTATTCTACGAGCCAAACTAATGGATGCCAAGCTCCTCAGTATCAATAGCGGTAGTAG
>DCXX01000107.1:25656-27339 GCA_002329125.1 Fidelibacterota bacterium UBA2125
CCCAAAGAAGAGCCGCCCAATAGTGCCCAACGGCAATCATCAACACCGCACAAATAGCCATTACTGCCAAAAATATCTTTCTCAGTTTTGGATTTGCCGGGTTCAAAAGCATTTGTTTTCTTAACCAATTCATTCGTTTTCCTTTATCTATAATATTATCTCATATTGAATATTATCCTAAAAAATCTTGTCATCTTCAGAGGAAATCGTTCACTTATTAACAGAGCCTCACTATCTTCCGCGAAATCTCAATTCTGAGGAATTTATATGAAAAGACGCATAATCATTATTCAGTCCGTTGTCATTGTCGCACTGCTGGCAGCGCTGGTTAACAATGTTGTCTCCCTTTCCGGGAGAAAGCCGGTTGTGCGGGAGCCGGAAAGCCCCGGCGCAGCAACTCTCAGCTACACGCCGCCTCCATCACCAAAACTGCGGTTGGAGACCATCCCTGAATTACTTGAGTCCCGGAAGAGGAACTTCACTCCTACCGTTGACAAAATAACAGAGGATATTTACCTGGCTCGGGGCTACATGCTGGGGAGTATCGCCATGATTATTACAGATGAAGGGCTCGTACTGGTGGACGCTGGTGAAAACCGGAAAAATGCCGCTGAGATAATGAAAGAGTTTCGCAAGATCACGGACAAGCCGGTAAAAGTTATTGTTTACACACACGGTCACCTGGACCACGTTACAGGGACAGAATCCTTAGCCCAAGATGGTACAGAAATCATTTCCACTGAAATTGCCAAAAGTATGATCGAAAAAGACTTGGGCTGGCTCGGCACTTACCACCAGCGTGTCAGAAATCATCAGTTCGGTTCTTTCAGCGAGGAGTACGCCATAGCCAGACCCTATGATCTACCCTTCAAGCCTGATGGGGAGGCAGAGATTATTTTACCCACCCTCACTTTTGAAAAGGAATACACCTTCGAGCTGGGTGGGAAGCGGTTTGAACTCCGTCATACCACCGGCGAAACACCAGGTCATCTCACGCTCTGGCTTCCTGATGACCGCGCCCTCTTTTGCGGTGATCAGTTCTACGAGAGTTTTCCCAATCTCTCTTCACCCATGCTGGAACCGCGCCCTGTGAAGGGGTGGATCACTTCACTGGAAGAAATGTCAGCGCTGAAACCCCGTTATCTCATCCCCAGCCACACGTTAGCCATTGCCGGGGAAGAAAATGTTCAGCAGGTGCTGAATGATCGAACTAAGGCCATCCGGCATGTGTATGACAAAACCGTGAATGCTATGAACAACGGCCTTTCAGTTGAACAAGCGGTGGCTTCTATCAGCCTGCCGGAGGATCTTGTGAACAGTCCTCAGCTCAGGGAGCTCTACGGCACTGTGGCGTGGTCTGTGCGGGGGATCTATCAGGGCGAGACCGGTTGGTATACGGGGAACGGAAGTGACCTTAACCCCCTCCCCGCCCGCTTTCAGGCAAGAGAGCTTGTGAAGCTGGCCGGCGGGGTCAATGCCGTTCTGGCCAGAGCCGTAGAATTACAGGAAGCGGGGGAACATCAACTGGTGTGTGAATTGACAGATGTGGTAATTTCCGCGAATCCGGAAGATAGGCTTGCCCGCATTATAAAATCTTTTTCTTTGGACTACCTCGGTGTTACCGGCGGGAATATTAATTCAATGGGCTTCTACCGCTCCGCAGCGGCAAGGGAGAGAATGATG
>DCXX01000007.1:0-2162 GCA_002329125.1 Fidelibacterota bacterium UBA2125
AAATGGATCGTACATCCTGTTTCCGCGTCACCATTTTTTATTACTTCAGCGTGAACGTTGGTATCCATTCCACCGGCATATTTCGGCAGGAGGGAAGGGTGGACGTTTAATATTCTGTCACGCCATTCCCGACAAAATTCCGCTGACAGAATTCGCATAAAGCCTATGAGGAGAACCAGTTCAACACTGTGGTTTTTCAGAGCCACGGTCATCTCCCTGTCAAACTCCTCTCTGGCTTTACTTTTATGGGGAATGAAAAAAGTTGGTACTCCGTGGCTTTTAGCCCGTTCTAAGATGTAAGCACTTTCTCGATTGGAAACTACCACCGAGACTTCCGCATCTAACTGGCCGCCATTTATAGCATCCAGTATGGCTTGTAAGTCTGTCCCCTTTGTGGAGCCGAGAACACCGAGTTTAATCATCGGAGAGTGTCCATATGGTCAATTCTTTTTTGAACTAATGCCTTGGTGCCAATATCTGTCCGATGAAAGAGAGGACCGGTTACAGTTGAAATTTCCCTCTCAGCAATTTGCTCCGCGGCGGTAATAGAGTTGGCCACCCCTACTACTGCCACAGTTCTGCTCCCCGCCTCTATCAACTGATCATTTTTTATATCCACCGATGCGTAAAATAAGATCTCTCGATTTTCAATACCGGACACATCAATTGGCTCGCCCTTCACAGGATTGTCAGGATATCCTTCAGGCACTGCATACTTGCAGACCGTGGCTTGGTTTCTGAACTTGACATCAACCTCATGAAGATTACCGTCAGTAATGGCCCTACAGAGTGCAACAAAATCTGATTCCAGCAAGGGGAGCACATTCATAGCTTCCGGATCACCCAAGCGGGCGTTGTATTCAATAAGCTTGACCCCCGTTGCGGTGGCCATGAAACCGCCGTAGAGGATACCTTTGTACCCCTTTCCGAACTTGTCTTTCAGTGCCGCGGCCGTAGCTAGGTTGATTCCCTGTGCCTGTGCAATATCAGTATCTTTGAGAAAAGGGAGGGAGTGGTTTGCATCGGAGTAGGTTCCCATGCCGCCGGTGTTGGGGCCTGTATCTCCTTCGTAGGCTCGCTTGTGGTCCTGGACCACTGGCATATGTTTCAGAGTTTCCCCGTCGCAAAAGCTCATGAGAGAAAATTCCTGCCCTGTCAGTTTTTCTTCGATTACAAACCGACCGCCTTTCTCCACTAGCTCTTGACAATACTCAGTAGCCTCCTCATGGGAATAGAGGTGTTCTCCTGAAACTTTTACACCTTTGCCTCCCGCCAGACCATCATACTTAACCACATAATTCCCACCTAGTTCATTTAGATAATCAGTGACACCCTTCATGGATGAAAATGTCTTGTATGCAGGACAGGCAGGAATATTGTATTCATTAAGGAGGTCTCGGGCACACGCCTTGGAGGTTTCGATCTGGGCCAGGTCTTTTTTGGGTCCTACCACCTTGACACTCATTTCCCAAAGTGCATCTGCCACACCGCAGGCCAGCGGATTCTCCGGTCCGATGATGGCAAGTCCCACGCCATTTTTCTCTGCATACGAGGTGACTGAGTCGGAGTCGTTAATATCACCCGTAGTTACATCGTCACACAATTCGGCAATGCCGGGGTTGAAGTTTGTGGCGAGACAAAAAATCTTTTTTTCTTGAGGAGAACGATGCAGAACTCGGCAGATGGCGTGCTCCCGGGCACCAGAACCCACCACCAGAAAGTTGTTATTCACCGTTGCGGTCATTTAGTCGCATGGTCTCCATCTCGCTCATTTTTTCTTCGTCCACGTTTCCTGAAACATACCAACCGTCGAGACATGCCATGCACGGACGATCAATGTTGTGATCACCTTTACGGGTTACTGCTTCTACCAGGTCGGGGATTTCCTGGTAAAGGAGAATGTCCACACCGATATAGGCCCGGATTTCATCAACCGATTTCTGGGCAGCAATCAGTTCTGACCGGGTTGGCATATCCACACCGTAAAAACAGGGATTCTTCACCGGCGGACAGGCAGTAACAAAGTAAACTTCTTTTGCACCCATGCCCCTTACAATACGGACAATTTGCCGGCTTGTGTTCCCGCGGACGATGCTGTCGTCGACGATCATCACTTTTTTGTCTCGAATTTCGATCTCCTGCGGAACCAGCTTGTGCCGGAT
>DCXX01000007.1:2571-7358 GCA_002329125.1 Fidelibacterota bacterium UBA2125
CCCAGCTCGTAGGCAAGGGAGAGGGCGGCAGTGTTAGCGGTTGACGGTGCCGGGATAACAATATCGGGTAGGACATCAGGGTGTTTTTCAATCCACCGTTTAGCAAGGTTTTGACCCATTCTTAACCTGGAACGGTAAACACTTACATCATTCATCATGGTATCTGGACGGGAAAAATAGACGTACTCGAAAATGCAGGGAGTAAATTCGTCCCACACAAGTTTTTTGCTGAAAACCTTGCCACTTTCACTTACATAATAGACTTCACCCGGTTCTACATTTCCTTTCGGTTCAAATTCCAGGGAATGAAACATGGTTGTCTCGCTGGAAAAAATGTGATCAACAGAACCGTTGTCACATTTTCGCTCACCTCTTGACAGCGGCCGTATGCCGTTTGGATCTCTGAAGGCGATAAGTCCTTTTCCCACAATTGCGGCCACCACTGAAAAGGATCCACTGGTTCGATCAAAAACACTTTTTACAGCACCACAGATTTGTTCAAAGAATGCTTTGTCTGATTTTGCTGACCCGTTTTGTCCCAGCGCAGTGGCAAACATGTGGAGCAAAATCTCTGTGTCGCTGGTAGTGTTGAGGTACCGTTTCTCTCGACCTGTAATTTCTTCAGCCAATTCTTTATAGTTGACAAGATTGCCGTTATGACCCAAAGCGACACCGTAAGGAACTTCAGTCCAGAAGGGCTGAATCTCACCATGGCCAAAACCGCCGTGAGTTGGGTACCGGGTATGGCCAATTCCCACGTTACCCGTGAGAAGATTCATGTTGTTCTCATTAAATATATCTCGAACCAGGCCGAGACCTTTCTCTTTATGCATGCGGAAATCATAAGTGATAATTCCGGCGGCATCCTGGCCTCGGTGCTGAAGGTGGATCAGACTGTCGTAAAGTTCAGACGCTACAGACGATTGTGCCTGGATCCCTACAATGCCGCACATTAGATCATCTCTGCGAGCTTTGGGGCAAGCCCGGTGTAATCGGCCGGTGTCAGCTTAAGCAATGTCTGTTTATCATTTTCATCGATGGTTAATTGGGACACAAATTGTTTTATTGAATCGGCATCAACCTGCTGACCTTGAGTCAGTCTCTTCATTCCCTCATAGGCATCCTGTTTTCCCGCTTTTCGGAGGATAGTCTGAACCGCTTCAGCCAACACTTCCCAGTGCTGGTCCAGTTCGGCTGACAAATAAGATCTGTTAACAGAGATACGACCGAGACCATTCAAAATATTTTTCAGTGCCAAGGTGCTGTGCCCAAGAGCAACACCTTGATTGCGCATTGTGGTGCTGTCAGTCAGGTCCCGTTGGACTCTGGAAATAGGAAGCTTGGCGGCAAGATGATTCAGTAATGAATTCGCCACGCCCAGATTCCCTTCAGCATTTTCAAACTGAATAGGATTGATCTTGTGAGGCATGGTGCTGGAGCCCACTTCACCGGCCACTTTTTTCTGCCCTAATACTCCACGACTGATATAAGACCACATATCTCTGCAGAGGTCCGTGAGAATGGAATTGACCCTGACAATTTGATGATAACTTTCCGCGAGGGAATCATGGGGCTCAATTTGGGTGGTGACAAGATTCGGTTCCAGTCCGAGACTCTTGATGAACCAGCTGGCGAAACGTATCCAGTTCACTTTGGGATACGCCACTTTGTGTGCTGACCAGGTTCCTGTTGCGCCGCCGAATTTCCCCAGCAGCTTGTGGACTCTCATTTGATCTATTTGCCGATCCAGTCGATGGTAGAATACCGCCAGTTCTTTCCCGAATGTAGTAGGCGTAGCTGGTTGTCCGTGCGTGAGGGCAAGCATGGCTGAATTTTTATAGCGGCGCGCAAGCTTCTTCAATTCCCTGTTAACATTTTGTACAGCAGGCAGATACACCTGCTTTAATCCGTCCCGCCACATAAGTGAATAAGCCAGATTGTTTACATCTTCAGAAGTGAGAGCAAAATGAATCCATGGATAGAGAGCTTTTTCTAACCTGGATTGAAGAAAATATTCTACCGCTTTAACGTCATGGTTGGTGGTCAATTCGATTTCTTTGATTTTTTGAGCAGCGGCAGCATTAAAATTTCTGTAAATATTTCGCAGTTTGGTTTGTTCTGTGCTAGTGAATGATTGTAATTCCTTTATCCCTTTTTCACGACCAAGAGCGATGAGATATTCCACCTCTACCGTGACGCGATAGCGCATGAGTGCCGATTCCGAAAAATAGGCGGAGAGATCTTTTACGCTACTGCCGTAGCGCCCATCTAATGGAGAAATTGCGTTTAGCCGATCAGCCACCGAAGATTCGTTTAACAGCCAGAGCACAGTTCCCTGGGTCAATCACTGTCATCACTGGTGTATTACTGGGCATCTGCAGGGTGGAATGAATATTCACAAGCATATCTGCTTTGTCCGAAAAGGGGGGGCAGGCTAGAGTGGGATGTTCGGAATTGGCCGCCACGAAACCAGACAGGGCATTTGATCGGCCGGCTATGGTGATGTACACCAGATCTTTTTCACCCTGGTGGGCCTCCAAGACCTCAAGAACTTTCAGCGGTTCTTTGTGGGCGGAGGCGGCATGTTGTTCCCAGGGTATGTTGAATTCATCCAGTTTATCGGTGATTTTCTTGGCGTGGGGTTCATCCGATGTAGAACCCATGATGATGACAGTTTTCATAGATGATCCTTCAGGTTTTCGTTGATTCGTTCTTGAACCGGCTTGCCTTCAGGGAAGATAAAGGTTCCACCAGTGATGATCTCGTATAAATAGATGTAACGACTGGATAACTCTACTACCAGTTCTTCCGGTGCTTCAGGAAGGGTCTCGTCGTTATAAGGATCACAGTTGTCCACAAACCAGAGCCGTAAGAATTCCTTATCCACATTTTGCGGTTCTTCTCCAGCAGCCATCTTTTCATCATACGTCTCAGTGATCCAGTAACGGCTGCTATCCGGCGTATGGATTTCATCAATCAATACGATGTTACCACCTGAATCGCGACCCATTTCATATTTGGTGTCCACCAGGATCATACCGTGTTCGGCTGCTTTCTCTTGTCCAAAAGCGAACAGTTCCATTGCTTTTTGACTGCAAAAGTCCCAATCTTCTTGAGTCATCCACCCTTCGCTGACGATTTCATCTGGGGCAATGGGTCTGTCATGATGTTCTTCTTTGGTGGTGGGGGTAAGCATGTTGGAATCCAGCTTTTGGTTCTTGACCAGTCCTTCCGGAAGTGCGTTCCCGCAATATTCCCGGTCGCCATTATTATAAACGGTCCATAGGGCTGTGCTGGTGCTGCCGGTGATGTATCCTCGGACAACGAATTCAATGGGGAGAACATCGCATTTCTTGGCCAGTGTCACATTGGGGTCCGGTACTGAGAGCACATGGTTAGGAATGATGTCTTGTGTCTGGTCAAACCACCAGGCACTGGTCTGGTTAAGAACTTGTCCTTTGAAAGGAATGGCGGCGAGAACACGATCAAACGCACTTTGACGATCAGTGGTGATAAGAGCGATTTTATCGTTGAAATCGTATTGATCTCTCACTTTACCCTTTCGTTTTGCTCCAACCGACAGATTGGTTTCGGTGAGTGTATTATTCATTTCGGCGCGGATGCGATCCGCGTACCCTTCACTGTATTTTATAGCAGTCATGTGATAACGGATTGAAGAATATGTGTGTCTCCAAAATGTCTCCTAGAATAGTATCCAAATTACCGCTTGCAATCTTCACATTCCAGATGGTACCGTGTGTGAGGTGGGTAATACCATCTATTTCGAAGCGCTCTCTCAGCGATTCGAATTTCGATCTCCCCTTTATGTCCTCTTTCTGACGGACAAGTAAAGAAACACAGTCCTCTTTCTGTGAAATATTGCGGATGAATTCCTTATTTGAGTTATAAAGTTCACCGGAGGAATCGATCTGCTGAAGAACAGATTTTCTATTTCCGTTTGTTCCGATTTCCCAATGAGTCTGGCGTGTAATTTCCACATCAAATCCCAGCTGATTCAAAGCATTCTGCACAGATGCTGCTTCATTATCAGTAATAATCATGTCGATGACCCATTCGGTGGCATCGCCGTTGGATTTGTAATTCGCCACTTCATAATGGGGGCGATCAAACGTTAGTGTATGATCAGTTATAGGATTCTCCTCTTCGATAAATTTTTTCATGGATGAAAAAATGGCGTCGCCGTTTTCTGTCCGCTCAGGATGAGGCATTATGGCCATAACATTCCCGCCTGAGTTGCACACAGCAGCCAAGTTATGCATGGATCCATTGGGGTTGGTGGGGAATTCATCTACAATATTTCCCTCATCATCGCAGTAGCAAAAAACGGTTTGATTATTTTCCCCTAACTTGAAGAGCAATTCATCAGGAATAATAAAACGCCCTTCTCCGTGTGCCAGAGGGATGTTGATCCAGTCACCTGTTTTCATGTGATGAGTAAAGGCGCATCGCTCGGGTGGAACAGTCATTTGCAGGTTTGCCCAGGTATTGTAATAGCCAACTCCTATCACATGGCCGCCTTTTACCCGCTTGTTATCGGTGAGTGCCACGCCGACACGGTGACCATCCAACCCAGGGACAAGCCCGCTCTCCACCAGAATTTGGGCTCCATTGCAAATACCCAGAACGGGCTTTCCTGCAGCTGCTTCTATTTTGACCTGGTTTATAATGGGATCCAAAGCTGCTATAACGCCAGCACGGGATCGGTCTTCATAGGCGAATCCACCTACAATCACATACCCGTCAAAGTCCGACAATTTTTCCGCCAG
>DCXX01000037.1:0-1202 GCA_002329125.1 Fidelibacterota bacterium UBA2125
GACAACCTTAAGTACCCGCTCCACATCGGTTATCTCGGCATCAAGCCTGTCAGCAATAAGTTCAACTTCGGCGGCTAAATAGCCCTGCTCATCAATGTTCCAGACGATAGCCTCGGCAATAACGCGATCTGTGGCAGAGATATCCATCAAGTCAATCTGCTCCAACAATCTTTCCACCGGTGTAAGCACTTCCCTAACGGGCACTTCTCTCTCTTCCTTTGATCTGTCGTACGACCCTTTTGTTCGTTCTTCATCTTCAGCATAAAAAATTTCGTCCCAGTCCACGTCCTCAGTGGATTCTTCAGACTCAGAATCTGACTCAGTCTCTACCGGCTCACCGAGTTCTAGGGCCGGATTCTCCTCCAACTCCTCTAAAATTCTTTCCTCAAGATCGACACTGTTCATCTGCAAAAGTACCGTCTGAAGTATCTGCTGAGGCGACAGTTTTTGACGTTGTTCCAGGGTTTGTGACAGTTTCGGCATCAGTTTAGAGTAAATCTTGAGCCAAGGTAAAGCTTGCGTGTTTCTTCATCGCTGGCGAGAAATTCAGCAGTTCCCGCTTTGAGGATCTGACCATCATACAGAAGATATGCCCTGTCAGTAATAGAAAGAGTTTCCCGAACATTGTGATCTGTTATAAGAACTCCGATAGTACGGTCACTGAGGCTTTTAACAATGTTCTGGATGTCTTCTACGGCAATGGGATCGATGCCGGCAAAAGGCTCATCGAGTAAAATGAAATCGGGATCCATTACCAGAGCTCGGCATATTTCAGTTCGGCGGCGCTCTCCTCCTGAAAGCTGATAACCCTTATTCTTCCTGATCTCCGTTATGGACAGATCATTGAGCAAAGTTTCCAACCGCTCTTCTCGTTCACTTTTAGAAAAATCGGTCATTTCCAGCACGAGACGAATGTTGTCTTCTACAGACAGTTTCGTAAAGATGGAAGGTTCCTGAGAAAGATAACCGATACCCCTTCTCGATCTTTGATACATGGGAAGATCGGTAATCTCATCATCTCCCAGGTACACTGAGCCGTCCGTTGGCCTGATCATACCTGTAATCATATAAAATGAAGTTGTCTTTCCGGCGCCGTTAGGACCAAGGAGTCCCACAATCTCGCCCTTATTCAATTCCAGACAGACATCTCTTACAACCGTTCTCTTCCCGTAATCCTTTACAAGATTTTCAGTTCTGAGAAT
>DCXX01000037.1:1599-2579 GCA_002329125.1 Fidelibacterota bacterium UBA2125
AAGATCTACATCGGATTCAAAACCGACGCCGTAGAGCGTATCATCCATCTCAGTAGTCAACATGATAGTATCATTCGAAGTGATCTTTTCCAGTTTATTATCCCAGTAGAGAGAATCTGTGAAAAGTGTTACACCACTATCGGAGACTACAACAACGTTTCCGATGGCAAGGAGATTGTCCGTCTCCTCATAAACAAAAGCGTGCTCTGATTTCAGATTGGACATATGCTCTTCCTCGGTGGAAAAAAAATCAGCGTCTACGTTTCCTTCTAAAATCACTTCTTTCTTATCGGCATATTTCGCCAGATGTCCTGACTTGACGACAGCTCGTTTTTTAGCTTCACGCGTAAGGATAATAGTAGGGTTCCAACTCTCCTGATCAGAAAAGTCATCCTTGCTCCCCAGTGAAGCATCACTGTCGACTCCGCCACAGCCAAAAAAGGATACCGTTAGAAACAGAGGAACAATGGTCTTCACATTACCCCCGCGCGCAAAATATCATGGATATGAACCAGACCATCAGGGGCTGAATCCTTTTTTTCAGACTCATAGACAAGCAGAGAAGTAATGGAATGCTTTTCCATAATTTCCAATGCATTGATAGCGAGTGTATCGGCTGATATCCATCTCGGTTCCTCAGACTGGACCAGTGATTCTGCGGTTTTGTTGAATAGATCACTGTCTTTCTCAAAAGCCCGGCGAATGTCACCGTCAGTAATAATTCCGCACAGCCGACCTTCTTCATTTAATACAACGGCAACGCCGAGGCGTTTCTCACTTATTGTCAGGAGTGTGGACTTTACATCAGAAGAATCGGTGACGAAAGGAAGATCATCACCAGAATGCATGATTTCCTGAACAGTGAGGAGGAGCTTTTTCCCAAGAGAACCGGCGGGGTGGAGATGCGCAAAATCTTCAGGTTTAAAACCACGTTTTTCGAGGAGCGCAATGGCGAGAGCGTCTCCCATAGCCAGCGTTGC
>DCXX01000037.1:3022-3761 GCA_002329125.1 Fidelibacterota bacterium UBA2125
AGGAACATTCAGTCGTGCAAAGATTGGTATAAGTTGGATAATCTCATAAGTTTCACCACTATTGGATACGGCTAGGGCTGTATCCTGTGAAGTCACCATACCGATATCACCGTGGACAGCTTCGCTGGGATGGATGAACTGTGCGGGCGTGCCGGTGCTGGCAAATGTGGATGCAATCTTCTGTGAAATAAGACCCGACTTACCCATGCCAGTAACCACAACCCGGCCACTTCTATCAAAGATCAGTTCTACCGCTTTGTCGAAATCTTCTCCGACCCTTTTCGCCAGCGATGTAAGCGCCTCAGATTCGATCTGGATCACATTCCGACCAATATCGATGTTTGGTTTGTTCTTACTCATCTTTTGATGCAATTCTGTTCCTGATAGTTTTGAGTGTTTCTTCGTAGAGGCCCTGACCCTTCAGGATCATTTCCACAGCCTCGCGAAATGCCCCCTTTCCGCCGACAGCCTCCGTGCAGTGGTGAGCGATCTCTTTGATAAAAGGGTGTGCGTCTCGAACAGCTATTGCTATGCCCACTTTCTCCATAACAGCCGCATCTATAAGATCATCGCCAATGTAGGCTACCTCATCATCCTTAAGGTCATACTTTTGGCACAGTTCATCATAAATTTTCACTTTGTTAAGCTTACCCTGATAACAGTCTTCATCAATTCCCAATTCTTTCATTCTTGATTCTGTGGCAGGAGAGTAACGCCCTGAAATAACAGCAAGTTTCAA
>DCXX01000137.1 GCA_002329125.1 Fidelibacterota bacterium UBA2125
TGCCCCACGAACACCATCAAACAGACCATTATTCCAACCCGCTGTATAAAGAGGGCTGTATTGTTGTTTGTAGGCAACGGAGACTTTGTAAGGTATCTGTGTAAAGGTGACATTTTCGATGTAGCTTGGCAAATATTCATGTTTAACGGCAAGAGCCTGGACTTGTGTCGTTTTTTTGAGAATAATAGGAGTTTTGTAAATAGGCGATGCTTCAGAGGGTTTTGAACCATCGATGGTATAATGGATGACGGCCCCAGGGGTAGGTGTTGAAATGGAGACTGTCATTGTATCAAGGAATCCCCGCTCCTCATAATCAAAAACGGGATTCACAACAACATCCAAATTCATTGCTGACACGGGTCGCTGAGAATGATCAGTGGCCCAACTTTGATTAGGTTTGTTACCCATTTTCAGGTCCAAGTTACCTCCGGCTGTAATTGTACTGTGTGACAGGTATGATTGATGCAAGGCAGTGCTGTCCAGGGAAGCTTTTTGAATATATCGGTTCTCTGATGAAACTTCCTGTGCTCGAATTGTGAACGAATTGCCATTTTGCATATGGATGGTTGCTTCATCGAAAATGGGGGTGCCTAAAACATACATATCTTCACCCGGTGTGACAGGATAGAATCCAAGGGCACTGAAAACGTACCACGCCGACATTTGGCCACAATCCTCGTTTCCCGGAAGTCCATCTCTCCCAGTGTTGTAAAGGTTATCCATAATCTGACGGGTTATGTTTTGAGTTTTCCAAGGTTTGCCGGCATAGTTGTAAAGATAAGCAAAATTGTGGCTCGGCTCGTTTCCATGAGCGTATTGCCCTATGAGTCCGGTAATATCCGGTTGGTGTCTTCCAGAAAGATCTGTTGAAGCAGAGAACAAGTCATTCAGTCGATCAACGAATTTTTTTTCGCCACCCATCATTTCTATCATTCCAGAAACATCATGTGGAACAAAGTAGGTATACTGCCACGCATTGGCTTCTGTGTATGAAGATGTTACCGCAAAAGGATCGAAGGACGGCTCCCACTGGCCTCCCTTTTTTCCACGCATGAACTTTGTTTCACTATCAAAAACCTGACGATAGTTCATTGCCCTTCGCATATAATTTTCACGGTCACGTTGTTTGTCAAGATAGTCCGCCATTTTGGCAATACACCAGTCGTCATAGGCATATTCCAATGTTTTGGACACACCCTCATTCTCACGATCGATGGGTATGTACCCTTTCTTCTTATAGAATTCAAGCCCCAAATGATTGGCCTCAGCACTTGCCTTCATTGCGTCAAAAGCGGTTTCCACATCAAAATTGGTCAAACCTTTAGCGTACGCATCGGTGATGACTGGAATTGAATGATAACCGATCATTGTTCCTGTTTCGTTGCCGGCCAGTTCCCAGACAGGGAGGAGGTCACCTTCTTCATACTTTACAAGAAGTGTTCTGACCAGTTCAGTAGCAATATCCGGATATAAGAGAACAAACAGGGGATGAGCGGTGCGAAACGTATCCCAGAGCGAAAAAACGGTATACATTGATCTGTTGGGCGGAAGTTGATGGATGTCCAAATCTGCTCCGCGGTATCTTCCATCCACATCATTGAATACATTTGGAGCAATGAGGCTATGGTAGAGGGCGGTATAGAAATTAGTCTTTTCTCTTTCAGTACCACCCTTAACTGAAATAACAGATAACATTTTTTCCCATCGCTTTTTAGCTGATTGCCGGACCTTATCAAAATTCCAGCCTGGGAGTTCTTTTTCAAGATTTTTTCTTGCACCTTCAACGTCAACGGCTGAAATGGCCACTTTCACCAGTAATTGTGACCTTGGTGAAAATTTAAAAGAAGCAAAAGTTTTCAGATCAGTGCCTTGACTTTTTTTGCTATCTTGAAGTAGGGTACCATTTTCCAAGATTCCAGCTGATTCAAAGGATTCAGAAAATTGTGCTACAAAGTAAATAACCTGATTCTTGGCCCAGCCTGTGGATCTGCGCATGCCTACAATTTCACGATCATTTGTGATCTCCACCCACGATTCAGTAGTACGATCACCAAGTCCATGTTTAAGATCTATAAGGATATGAGAAAGAGCTTCTTTTGTAAATGTGTACCTATGAAAACCGGCCCGCTCTGTCACCGTCATTTCAGCTTCGATCATATCGTCTTCAAGAGTGACACGGTAATAGCCGGGTTTTGCTTCCTCGCTGGAATGAGAAAAGCGTGACCTGTAGCCGGTTTCAGGGTTTGTTTCTTCTCCCGGTTCGGTAAACAATGTTCCTGACATGGGAGTCACCAAAATATCACCGTAATCGATTGCCCCTGTCCCTGAAAGATGGGTATGACTAAAGCCAAGAATCGTAGAATTCAAACTGTGGTATCCGGAACAATTGTCCCAGCCATTCTGGCGGGTGTCAGGACTGAGTTGAACCATACCGAAAGGTAAAGTTGCTCCAGGGAAGGTGTGACCTGTGCCCCCCGTTCCGATGAAAGGATCAACAAAGTCTGTTAGATTAAGTTGATTTTTCTGGGAGCAACCAAATAAAAGAAGAAGACTAACCATCAATGAGAACTTTTTTGGTTTATTAATCAAGGACGTCATATAAACTCCGAGTTTGAAAATATAATAACCTATTCTCCACAGGATTTTTGGGTAAAACTGAACTTGGACTGGTTCATCAGGGAAAAGATTGAAAAAGTTGTCTGAATAACCAGTTTTCTGAAAGGATAATTTCCGTTGGAAAGTTCTCAGTCTTATTGCACCCTAGTTGGAGAAATGATGCGGCAAATAAGAAATATAGAGGAAGGTGTTTCATTAAACGAGTGAGTCTAACATCAATAGTAGCTTTCCTCAAAGCGGAGTCCCTTCATATGTAAGTGTTGATTCCAAATGTGTTGTTTACTGTCCGACTGGATGGTTAGCTTACATTTTCCCTTTAACAATAGAGAAAAAAATTTATGTTATTAAGAGGAGAAAAAATGAAAAAGTGGGGTCTTTTACTAGTTTTACTTCATTTCTTTTTCTTTGAAAGCTGTGCTCCGCCATCCTCTGGAAAAGAGGACTCCTCTCTGACAACACCACGGAAAGTTGTCAGATCCAGAAATGGTGTTGTTACTACGGCTCATCCTCTGGCAACTGAGGCGGGCGTAGCCATGTTGGAGCAGGGAGGCAATGCCGCAGACGCAGCGGTAGCGGCCGCCTATGCTCTGGCTGTGGTGGAGCCGAGCATGAGCGGTATTGGTGGAAGAGCACAAATTCTCATCCATACTGCTGATGGAGAGATTAAAGGAATTGATGCTACGACACAGGCTCCCTCATCCTACGATCACATTACTGTACCAAAGGCAAAATACGGTTATCCCACTGTTGGTATTCCTGGGATGGTAGCTGGTTTGGATAAAGCACTTAAATCCTACGGCTCGTTGCCTAGGGCAACAGTAATGGGACCAGCGATAAAATATGCTAAAGAAGGAACACTTATTCTTCCGGGGGAAGTTTTTAGGCGGAAGTGGGTAGTTAATCAGTTGAATGAATTTGAGGGGACCAGACGCCATTTTCTTAAGAAGGATGGAACCGTCCACGATCCCTGGGAGATCACTAAGCAAGAAGATTTGGCAAAGGTTCTTCAGGCCATTTCCGATGAAGGCGCTACTCTGTTTTACAAGGGGTGGATCGCTGAAAGAATGGTAGAGGATGTCCAGCGAAACGGTGGTGTCCTTACCATGGAATCTCTCGCCGAATACAAGGCAGAGGATTCTTACATTGTTAAGGGTAGCTACCGAGGATATGATCTGGCTGCTCTTTGGTTGCCTTCCTATGGTGCTATAACCATAGAAGCACTTCATATCATGGAAGCATTCCCCGACTCACTTTTTGATGGTGCTGACTGGGCACGGGTAGTCTATCACGCCATTTCAGCAGCGTACTTGGATCGCGCCGGGGATCTGCCCATTGAGGATGCGGATCGCCTTACATCAAAGGCGTGGGCTCAAAAGCGGGCTCTTGAGACTGGATTACTTTCATCAAAAGCGTTGCCATCTGAGTCTTCAAACACAGGACTTCCTCCTGCATGGACAGAGCCAGTAGGTCATACCACCCATTTAACTGTAGTTGACCGTAACGGAATGGTAGTGGCTTTGACTCAGACAGTAGGCCCCATTATGGGCTCAAAGGTTGCAACTCCGGGACTTGGCTTTATTTATGCCGCAACCCTAGGCGGTTATCTTGGGGAAATGAAAGCTGGTCAGCGAGCTGCATCACACATTTCACCTCTTATGGTTATGAAAGATGGTAAACCAATTCTGGCACTGGGCGCTGCGGGTGGTTCCAGAATACCCTCTGCAGTGGTAGCCATTACAAGCCGTGTTATAGATCAAGGCTATTCTTTGGATAAAGCCTTGGCTCTTCCAAGGGTCTATCCTGTTGAAAAAGGAATTGACCTAGAATGGACAGGTGACAATGGTTGGTCAGTTCAAGACAGTAGCTATCTTGCTGGATTAAACTACAAAGTATTTATGAAACGGCGTCCCGGTATGTTCGGGAGGTCAAATGCTGTTATGTTGGATACGTTGAAAGGAGAGTGGATAGGAGTCTCGGATCCTGATTGGGAAGGATCCGCAGCTTCACCAAAAAATTAGTTTACTCTGCGAAAATCCTGGCTACGTCAACACCATGACAGGAATTACAACCTCCCATCGAAATGCTGAACGAAACGGGCATACTATATTCACCATGATCAGTAACTACCGATGGATAAAGTAAGCCAACTTCCCCATCACCCTTACCGCCCGGCATTATCTCTTTAGTTGTATAAAAATTTCCATTGCCATCAACTTCCAAAACAGCAACAGGGTTTTCAAGTTGATTATTTCTGGGATAAAAATTTACTTTGATATTTGGGTATGGAGTTTCCCCATCAGGTTTGTACACACTCCCAGCAACTGTATAAATACCTCTGCCAGCTCCTTCTATTGAGTGACATGAAAGGCAATCCTTTCCAACATTGTGGCTTCGAAGTTCTCCGATTTTACTTACTTTTACTTCAAGTCCGTGGCACTTATTACATTTTGCTTCATTCATATGAAGCGGGAAGGTAAACGACTCGTTTGTCGATTCTTCTTCAGTAAGAAAAATGGCATTAGGTTCACCACAACCGTTTAGCATAAACGAAACAAGAAAGATTAATAGATTGTTGTAGCTAAAATGAAATTTTATTCGCAATGATCTGCCAGATGAGCTGTGATTTTCACCCAAGCAATAAATATACCTAGAATGAGCTTAAGGCACAATTCTTTGTACTATTAGAAGAGCGGCAATTAAGTGAAAAAGTTTACTTACTTGCTTAGGTAATCAAGTTTTTTCTTTAGCTCTTCAAACCGCTCAAAAGCATCTTTGCCGGGCATCTGGTCAGCTTGATCAATCATTGATGCAAGGTATTGAATTTGATCGACAAGCATGGGTTGGGGATAAGGTCCATCATTTGTAACGAGCGCGCGGTAAGATTTAGATGATTTGTCTGAAGATTTTTCTTCAGCGAGCCGTCTGGCGCTGGACAGAAGATCTCTTACTTGGAGTGCAAGCTTCTCCTGTTCAGAGAGATCCTGAGAGGTGACGCCACTTTCCTTTATCCTTGGATCAGCCATTAATTGAAAAGACTGTTTCTGTTCTTTACTATCAACAGTCATTCTGACACTATAGCGGCCCGGTGCCGCCATGGGGCCGTTTCGAAAGGCTCTTCTGGGATTTATATCCCAAGCGCCTGAATGACGTAGATCCCAACGGAAACGGTGGGTTCCCGCACTTTTTTCAAGAGTAATTTTTCCACCTCTCATAAAAAATCCGGTGGCCATATTTGTCCGAGCTTGTGAGTTGCCAGTGTCTGACGAAGTGCTACTGTAGGATCTCACAACATTACCTTGGCTGTTAAGTAGATCTATTGTTATATCACCAGGCGGTTCTTTCGCCAAAAAATAGTCAATGATAACTGATGATGGTGGATACTCAGGGACATCAGAACGACCAAAACTACGATAGCGAAAACGGTGTGTATCCCTTGGTTTGAAAAGTGTGGTGATACTTTCTTCAACAGACTTTTCCCATGAATGTAATGTGGAAATATCATCAAGAATCCAGAAAGAGCGTCCCATTGTGGAGACGGCAAGATTATTACGGTAAACTTTAATGTCAGTTACCGGCGTAACCGGCAGATTTTGTTGAAATGCTTTCCAGGTTTTTCCGTCATCGAAGGACATAAACAGACCAAATTCTGTGCCGGCATAGAGGAGCCCTTCACGGTTTGGATCTTCTCTCACCACTCTGGTTGGGTAATCGGCCGGGATGCCGTTTTTCCCGTTTGTAAGAAGGTTCCAGCTTTTTCCGTAGTTCTCTGTTTTATAAATATATGGTTTCCAGTCCCCCAGTTGGTAACGAAGAACCGCGATATAAGCTTTTGATGCCTTGTGTGAAGATGGCTCTACAGCGTCTACACGGCCGCCGGGAAGTAGGTCTATTGGTGTAACGTTTTTCCATTTTTTACCGCTGTTCCGGGTAACATGGACAGGTCCATCATTGGCGCCTACCCATATGACACCTTTTTTCAAGGTGGATTCACGAATAGAATAAATTGTGCTGTAATTTTCCTCACCAGTGATATCCCGCGTTATAGGTGATCCGGAGAAAACCTGCTTGTCCGGCTCAAAGGCGGTGAGATCGGGGGAAATGATTTCCCATGTTTCTCCATCGTTAGTTGTTTTGTGTACAAACTGTGATGTGTGATAAACAGTATTCGGATCATGCGGGGAAACATGGATAGGGGATACCCGTTGGAAACGGAACTTCATATCTTTTGGGTTATGCCCGTAAATATTTGCCGCGCCGACATAATATTGTCTTTCCTGACCGGTCCGCTTGTCAAAAGTGCCAAACCTTCCTTTGCAATTGGAGTAAACAATCCATGGTGAGCTAGGCTTAGGAACAGCGGGTCCCGTTTCACACCCTCCTACGGCCATCCAAAGATTGATTCCACCACCAGGTGCATTCAATGGTGGCAAACTGGGTAAAGCGATAGTTGAATTATCCTGTTGCCCAGCGTACAACCAGTAAGGATACTGATCGTCCACTTCCACTTGATACAGCTCCGCGGTAGGTTGATTGAACTGAGTTGTCCATGTCTTACCTGAGTTAGTTGTTACATTAACACCACCATCATTGGCTTGAACCCAAAGGGAGGTATCTGCTGGGTGTACCCAAATATCGTGATTGTCACCATGTGGTGTTGAAAGAACTCGCCATGTTTCACCGCCGTCATCAGATCGCATTATCCGGTTGGCATTAGAGAATAAAATATCCGCATTCAGTGGGTTAGATTCCAGATTTGCATAATAGAAAGGTCTGTTCACCAGTTCCTTACGATCGCTGATTTGGCGATAGGACTCACCTCTATCATCAGAGCGGTAAAGACCCCCGGCATCTCCTGGTGCCTCAACGATGGCTGATAGCCTGTTTGGATCAGCCGCTGAAACGGCCAGATCGATCTTCCCTATTAGCCCTTTAGGCAAACCATTTCTTTTTAGTTCCCAAGTGTCACCTCCATCTGTGGACTTGTAAATGCCGCCGTTCTTGCCACCGCTTATGATTGTCCACGGCTTCCTCTCCGCCCGCCAAGCTGCGGCATAAATTGTGCTGGGATTGTCCGGTGCAAACTTCAGATCTGAAATACCCACCGAGTCAGCGATGAAAAGGACTTTATTCCATGTCTTTCCGCCGTCTTTCGTTCTGAAAACTCCGCGTTCTTTGTTCGGCTGAAAGGCCTGCCCTATGGCGGCTACAAATACAACCTTTGGATTTGTCGGATGAATCTCAACTGCACCTATATGACCACTATTATTCAGTCCCACGTGTTGCCATGTTTCACCATCATCGGTTGATTTATACATGCCTTTACCCGTTATGACATTTGATCGAAGTCCATCTGAGCCTGTCCCAACGTAAACAACTTCAGGATTAGACTGAACAACGGCAATAGCACCAATTGAAGGGGAAGCAAAGTAACCGTCAGAAACGTTGATCCAGGTTACACCAAAATCGGTCGTTTTCCAGACACCTCCGCCAGACGCACCCATGTAAAAGGTTCCAGGATGTTTAACTACACCTTCTACAGCAGTTACACGACCCCCTCGGGTAGGACCTATATTCCGGTACTGAAAAATATCGAATGAATTCCTGTCTTCAGCATGAAGGTGATACAGGCTTAGAATGATTATAAATATAAATAGAAAAGGAACTTTTTTCATCTTAACCCCACTTATTCCCAATATTTAGAGGAAACTTAACCGATGTTTAATTGAATCACTCAGTCAGAATGTATGGATTGTCATATACAGAAACAATTCTTCTCAAACGATATGACGAAAGAGAAATATTGTTTACGGCAGAAATAAACAGTGATCCCGTACTTATAGTTTTGCAGTTGGTTACCGTATTTGAAATGTGAAGGTAGCCCAATTCGATTCATAGTCAATTTCTTCTTTGTCACTTTTAACCATATGGATGAGACGAAGGTACCATTCACCGTTTTCACTTATTTTAACCTTCCCGAATCCTTTCGAATTGGTTCTCATCGTAGCAGTTTCAACATGACTCCCTTCATCAGCATGCTCATGGAAACCAGCATAACTGGCATAAACCAATTGATTGAGAACAGGTTTACCATCCCTTAAAACCTGAAATCCCAATTCATCACCTTTTTTTAATGTGTAAGGATTTTGTGAAAGGATGATTTCAATTGGGTAGCCTAGGTTAATATTGAATGACTCGGTGCGTTTGGCACCCACCTGAATTACAGTCTTTACATGTTTGGAATAAAGCTCCTTGGCAGGTTGATTGATTTCACCACTTTTTTTTCTTGCCTCCAATACATCGAGAATTCCATCATGTTTTAGATAACCATTGAAATCTTCAGCGGAAAGTTCAATGATCCGTGCCTCAGTTGATACACCTATCAAATGAGTTCCCGAACTTTTCAAATCCAAGTCTAGCAATGATTCATACCAACCATCTCGCCACTGGTTTTTATTTATTCGGTTTCGCTGGTTAATGGGGCCCACAACGCTGACGTCAATCATTCGATCCCTTGTGATCACATTTTCACTTTTGTCAAATGTTCCATTGTATAAAGCCAGTGTTACTTTTGTATTTGGTTCGACAATATAAGATCGAAGTTTCAGGAACATATCGTGTGCAATAAGATTGGACGAAGTCAATACCAAGACACTCCACAACACTATAAACTTTTTCATCTTGAATTCCTTTAATGTTTAACTGTGATGTTCGTGAGAAATGCAATCAAGCTATTTCCTCACATATTTCCTTAACATCTTTGGTCCCACTTCCGCTCCGAAAATATTGCCATGAGTATCCGCGGCGACTCCCTCAGCGCCAGTAGTGCTTGCGTTGTCTGGATCTGGCTCCGGATCGGGGATCAGTGCTGTTACCCAACCGTCTCTAGCGCTTCCAACTCGGATACCCCGTTTCCACCCAGGGTTGTTGCCCCAAGTTGCATTCGATTCTGAATCGGCGCTATAAAGGATATCATTGGCATCAATGTAAAGACCGCTGGGACGGCCGAACTGAGTCCATGTAGAAATATATTTTCCATCCTGATCAAAGATTTGTACTCTACTGTTCCCTCTGTCTCCCACAAAAAGCCGGCCCTGAGAATCCATGGCAAGGGCATGTGGATCTCTGAATTCTCCGGCCTCAGCTCCCGTGGTACCCCATGTTTTTTTAAAATGACCCATGCTGTCGAATTTAACGATACGGTTATTTCCGCCAGTACCGTGTCCGTCTGCCACAAAAATATCGCCATTGGGAGCTACAAGGACATCGGATGGACCATTGAATTCATATTCCCCATCGCCGGCCACACCTTTTTCCCCTAGACTCATGAGGAGTTTACCATCGGGACTGAATTTGTGTACCTGATGGCCCATACCATTTTCGCCTTTGGCGTCGGTGATCCAAACGTTGTTATTTTTATCTACATGGATGCCGTGGGGCCAGACAAAAAGGTTTTCTCCAAACTTTTTTAACAACGTTCCTTCTGGATTGAAAAGCAAAACGGGGGAAAGGTTACTGCCGGCGCAGCTGTTCCGACTACACCGTTCCGCCACCCAGATATTTCCACTTCCATCGGTGGCGGGAAAAACTGCGCTGGTAGAGCCCCAGGTTCTTCCTTTCGGAAGTTTTCCCCAGACCCCTTCAACGGTACGGTATGGATTGGGCTGGGCGATCAGAAGAAGTGGGAGAATAAGCGTCCCGACGGCAACTCGTTTTGTATTGGTCATCATTCCAGCTCTTCCTCATCGGGAAGGGCCAGTGCCACCAGTTCCGCCGGATGTCCGGGTGCAGCCACAGGCATGACAATATATTGTTTGCCATTGTGCATATAGGTCATGGGAGGGTGATTGGTTTGTGCTGGAAGCTCGATCTCAGCCACTACCTTACCTGTTTTTTTGTCATATGCACGAAACCATGGATCACCGCCACGACCTTCACCGGAGAAAAGGAGAGTTTTAGTGATGACGAGTCCCGCATGTGCCATATTACCGGTTTGAGGGAGGTCAACCCCTTCTAGTGCCGGATGTTCACTTAATGACCGGGGAGTATTCCCGTTGGGAATGTTCCACAGATGTTTGCCCGTGTTCATATCAATGGCAACTATCCGGCTGTAGGGTGGTTTCAGCAGCTGAAGGCCTTGGGGGCCCCGGATACCGCCGGGACCAAGAGATATATAGTTCATGCTGGATTTTTCTGGGTCATTCACCAATCGGATAACACTGTGTCTCTTTTCCGATGCAACATAGAAGATTCCAGTCTCAGGATCGACCACTGCCCCGCCGGGGATATTGGCGCCACCGTTGGCCCCCGGCATGACAAAGGTACCCTGTGTGCCGTCTTTTGGATCCTCCGCCAGCGAGGGGGGTGTAAAGATGGGTCCCATGCGATACTTGGAGGCGAGTTTCACCGCCTGGGCCCGGAGCTCCGGTGTGAAATCAATCAACTCATCAACAGTAACCTCCTGTAGCTCGAAGGGCAGCGGCAAGGTGGGGACTATTTGAGTGGGAGAGGTCATTTCACCGGGGACATCGGACGCCGGCACTTTCCTCTCTTCCATGGGCCAAACAGGTATACCCGTCTTCCGGTCAAAAACATAAGCCCACCCTTGTTTTGTCGCCTGAACAATGGCCTTGATCTTTTTCCGTTTCACCCTGATGTTCAGAAGGTTTGGTGCAGTTGGTGTATCGTAGTTCCATATATCATGTTTAACGAACTGTTGGTGCCAGATTCTTTTCCCTGTTTTTACATCAAGTGCTACAAGAGCAGTGCCGTAGAGATTATCACCGTGGCGATGGCCCCCGTAGTAGTCGCCGGTAGGGCAGTCGGTGGGTATATAGACAATGTTCAGCTCAAGGTCAGCACTCAGTGGTGCCCAAGATGAGATATTGCCTGTATAGGTCCAGGAGTCACCTTCCCACGTGTCATGGCCATATTCGCCCGGTTTTGGGATAACGTGAAATATCCACAGCTGCTTACCCGTACGAATATCGTAACCGCGTATGTGGCCCGGAATGTTTTCTTTCTGTTTCGGGTAATAACCGCGACCATGGGCATTGCCCACCACGATGATATCATTTACGACAATAGGAGGTGAACCGTGGGTGATGAGACCATATTTGGGATCAATACCATTTACCGGATCGACCTTGAATCCCAGGCCTTCCTGAAGGTCGATAATACCGTTTTTTCCAAATCCATCCACGGGTTGTCCAGTGGCCGCATTCAGCATTACCATATAATAGCCAGGCGTTACCACAATGATTCTTCCCTCGCCATCAACTTCTGAATATGCTAGGCCCCGGCCAGAGAATCGCCTTGGTGATTTATCCCAGCGGGGGTTGTTTTTCATACGCCACATCCAGAGAGTTTCACCTGTCCCCGCATCGATAGCCACGGCAGCACGCCGCTCGCCGGCCACGGTGTAAAGAACACCTCCTACTTCCAGGGGCGTCGCCCGAAAGTAGAACTCGGGTATGGGGCCGTAATTAGCAGAATACCAACGCCAGGCAATTTCCAGATCTTTGACGTTATCCTTATTAATCTGGTCAAGGGCTGAATAACGGGTGCTACCCGCATCTCCGCCCCAGTAGGGCCAGTCGCCATTAGGGGCACCATGCTGAGCTGAGACTGGAGTAACAATCGATAGAATGAAACTGAAGAAACAAAACATCAATATTATTTTATTATTGTCTTTTTTTTGTGTCATTTCGAATTATCCTTCACTATCGGTTTTTTTAGTTGGTTTTGCCCATTTGAAAGGGCCTTCAATTCGGATCTGTTTAAGATCATCAGATTTGCTACTCATCATTTTTTCACCTGGCGGAAATGAGTTCATTTTTAGTAGGAATGCGGCGATGGCCACATATTGATCACGCTTTAAACTGCCTGGATTCTCTGTCGGCATAGTTCTGCGCATAACCTCCAATAAATCATAAATTCTTGCACCTGCCCAACTATCCATATATGCAGGCCCCGCGAACTGTTTTGGGTGGTGGCACTTTAAGCAAGACTTTCTGTAGACTTTTGAACCGCGTTTAGCTTGCTCAATCGAATAGACCCCATCTTTTACAGACCTCATTTTTTTCCCACTCTCTTGAATTGCCATCAATAAAGTATTGGAAAGTGTTATGGCCAGCATACTAAGGATCAGCCATTTTGTTTGGTTTGATAACCTCACGGTCAAGCAATGTAACTGAGGGGGTCTTTTTGAGGCGTTTGAAACAGTTTTACGCCATCACATCCTTGAAGTAGTTGGCGAACTTCCGCATTTCGTTTGGTTTCGCCATACTCAGACGGCACCAATCTTCGAACGGCGGAAAAGGACGTCCTACCCTGACCCCCTTTTCTTCCATTATAGCCTGGAATTCCAAAATGGGCTTTCCGGTGTGAAAGAAGATGAAGTTCCCTTCAGATTTGGCATACTTTCGTCCGGTCTGTTCAAGGACTTCGTAAACAGTTTGCTTTGCCTCAAGATTTTTCTCGCGGCTCAATTCCTGAAATGACTCATCTTCAAGGCTGGCCATGGCTGCACGGAGTCCCAAGATATTGATTGTACCAGTGTTAAGGGGCTCTAGCTTACTGATGATTTCAGGCTTGGCAACACCGTAACCGACTCGAATTCCGGCTAGAGCATGGATTTTTGAAAAGGTTCTGGTGACCATGACATTCAAACCTTCTTTCACAAGATAAACCATGGAACGGTAGTCTTTATCCATCACATAGTCATTATAAGCTTCATCCACAAACACCAGAGACTTGGATTCCATTTTTCTACAAAACGGTTCCAATACAGAAGCACCTGTGGCCACGCCAGTAGGATTGTTGGGATTACAGATGTTTATCACTTTCGTGTTTCTGTTAACCGCTTTTTCTATACCGGTGAAATCGGGTGACATGTCATCCAAGACACGGATTCGGTGAACTTTTGCTCCAAGATTTTCCGCATAAGTGTTCAGTGTTTCATATCCTGGGTAATTAGCCACAATTTCTCCACCGTCACCCAAGTAGCGCAAGGCAGTAACATTTAGGATTTCCCTTGATCCCGAACCGATAATAATATGATCAGGAGAGACACCTTCTTTCTTTGCAAGCATTTCTTTTAATTCAAGTGATGCTCCAAAATGAGCATAGAGATTTCCTTCTTCAAATGCCCGGGTCATAGCCACTCTGGCTGTCCTTGATGGTCCGTACGGATTCTCATTGAACATCATTCTGATAGGAGCGCGGTTTTTTCTTGCGGTTGGGTTAGGTGCTGCCATGACGCGAGGCCCCACTAATGCAGTACCGCCTAGAATTACTCCGCTCTGTCTCAGCCAGTCTCGACGTGTCAGAACTTTAGTCATTTTCTTCCTCCCATAATATAGTAAGTGTTGATTGCCGAAGGTTAATCATTAGGGGGCACTTTGTCAACCTGGAAACAGATTCTTGCGATTAGGTTATTCAACGGATTGAACTTGCCAAATATATAGGATACATTTGGCACCTTCAAATGGATTTAGTCAAAGCAAACAAATCTTAAGTGTTAAAGAAATTCTCAAGATATTTTTCGTTTATACTTTTTCTCATCTCTTTTTCATTGGGATTTCAATCCTTAACCGAAGAGACAACAGCTGACACGCTCCGTTTTGAGCTCCGGCCTGTAACAGTAACAGCCTCACGTCTGGATGGTGCGGATTTGAATGTTCCCGTAGCCGTTAGCGTTTTGAACCGTTACAGAATTCAGGGCGGCCAGCAGCAGTTGGTGCTTAATGAAGCACTAGCTGCCATACCTGGGCTCTACACTATGAACTCGGAAAATTTTGCTCAGGATTTGCGAGTTTCCATCCGTGGCTTTGGGGCAAGAGCGGCATTTGGAATTCGGGGTATCAAGATTTTAGTAGACGGCATTCCGGAATCGACGCCGGACGGTCAGGCGCAAGTTGATAATATTGATCTCAGTTTCATAAACAGGGCTGAAGTTCTTCGCGGTCCGGTTTCTGCCCTTTACGGAAATGCTTCAGGTGGCGTCATCAGTTTTTCATCATCGGAGCTACCTATTTCATCCTATATGGATGGGAGACTCTCCACTGGCGACTTTGGTTTTCAGCAGATACAGCTGAAGGCGGGGCAGCAGCGAGGTCCAATCAGCTACGTCATGAATTTTTCCCGCAATCAGGCGGACGGTTTCCGGGAACACAGTGCCATGAAAAACTCGGTCGTCAATGGAAAATTGCGCTGGGAGGTAGATCCAAATTTGAACTTTACTTTTCTGACCAACTATGCGGAGAGTCCCCTGGCCAACGACCCTGGTGCTCTGACAAAAGATCAAGTTGCAGAGAACCGGTCGTCAGCTCGCGATAGAAATGTTCAATACAATTCAGGTGAGTCGGTCTCCCAGTTTCGAATTGCTTTAGTGGCAGAGAAAAAGTTCGCGCCGCACCAGACACTTCAAGCAAGGGTCTATTTTACGACTCGCAGCTTTGAGAACAGGCTCCCCTTTGAAAATGGTGGGCAGGTTCGGTTCAACCGATTGTTTTCAGGAAGCAGTATCATCTATTTCAGCTCCGGTCTCATCTTGGGTATTCCATACAGATTATCGGCCGGGATGGATCTGGAAGATCAGCAGGATGATCGGCAACGTTTCGATAATCTGGAAGGTGTGCGGGGAGATAAAGTTCTGGATCAGCTTGAGAAGTTCCGGAGTATCGGTGTATTTGTTGAAGAAGAGCTGTCAATTAATAAAGTGACTAAAGTGACAGTAGGGGGACGATTCGACGGAATTGATGTCGACGCCCAAGATGCATATCTGGAAGATGGTGATGCCTCCAGCGGCAGAACGTTCACAGCAATGAGTCCACTTTTAGGTGTGGTTCACACTTTGTCAACTGGTATCAATGCTTACAGCAACATCGCTACCAGTTTTGAAACACCTACCCTGAATGAATTGTCAAACAATCCGGAGGGAGGCGGTGGATTTAATGCCGATCTGAGGCCTCAGCTTGCCACCAATTATGAAATAGGTTTAAAGGGACTTTTCAAAAAGCGTCTGAAGTACGAAATGGCTCTGTTCAAAATTGATCTTAACGATGAACTTGTACAGTATGAACTGAATGATTTTCCTGGCCGAACATTTTACCGAAATGCGGGTAGTTCGAAAAGGGCGGGAATAGAAATTGGACTGACGAGTTTCATAGGTAAGGGGCTAACTGGTTCTACTGTTTATACGTTTTCTGATTTTACTTATCTTGATTTCAAAACTGTGGATGCAGTGCACGATGGCAAGATGCTTCCCGGTATTCCAAAGCAGTTTGGTTATGGGGACCTGTCTTATGTCCATTCTTCAGGCTTCTATTTCAAACTTCAGGCCCGATTCAGTGGCGAGTTATATGCAGATGATGCTAATAAGGTTAAGGAACAACCGTACTCAGTTATGAATGTCAGGGTTGGTTATCAGAAAAGATTTTCGGAATGGCTGTTTGAACCGTTCGCCGGTATAAATAATCTGTTTGATAAAAAGTATAATTCAAACGTCCGTTTGAACGCTTGGGGAGGTAGATACTTTGAACCAGCGTCTGGATTCCATATTTATGGGGGAGTTAGAGTAAGGATCGGGAGTTGACTAAAAGTCAACTTTCAACTCCTAAACTATTTTGCCACTTTCCTGAACTTTAGGAGGTAGCGGTCCATTGTGTGTCGTCCTTCATCGAAACCTCTAATAGAATGATCGTCATCAGGATTCCGAAGCATATCAGAGCTTTCTACAAGCTCAAAACCGTGGGAAGTACATTCGTCGATAACGACCTGTTCGTTTAAACGATGGGTCTCATCATCCCATCCTGGACGATCTGTGGCGACATCCACGATACCGAGAATTCCGTTCGGCTTCAAAGCTGCGTGCAATTCCGCAAGAAGTTGATCGCGGGGCGTTTTTGCATCGTGGTAATTTCGGATGGAAACCATTACATCGATACTACCAACCGGGAGATCCGACGGCTTTGAAAATATCTGTACATTTGAAAGGTTAGCTTTTTTAATACGTTCTTCAATTTTGTCAAGAGTATCGTATCGTCCTGAGCCGTAGAATCCCATCATGCAATATACCTTACCGTCGTCGCCCATAAGTCGGGAAAGGAGATGTGTATTGTATCCTCCGCCGGGCCAAAGATCGGCCACTGTTATACCGGGTTGAATTCCCAAGAACGTGTAGACATCGATGGCTTTTCGGTGTGCATCTTGTTCTTTTTCTTCAGAAGAGCGTGCGGGATCATCGAGAACGGATCTATCAAGAGAAGCAGGTTTACTACAGGATGAGAGCACAATCATTCCCAGTAAAGGCACCAGAACAGTAAAGTTTTTCATATTCTTTTCTCCTTATGAAAATTCATTAAGATAATGTTGAAAGTAAAGTGTATATAGAAACTGAAAATTGGTCTACTTGTGCCGGTATACGATCCTTCCCCTGGTGAGATCATAGGGTGATATTTCAAGAGTGACGATATCACCTGGAAGAATCTTGATGAAGTATTTGCGCATTTTTCCGGAGACGTAGGCAAGAACTTCATGCTGTTTATCCCCAATTTCTATCTCCACGCGGAACATGGAATTGGGTAATGCCTCTTTTATAGTACCATCAATGGTAAGCGGTTTTTCTTTAGCCAATCAAGACCTCTCTTTATTGATTGGGGTCGACTCGTCTCCACTATGCTACTCTATGCAAGTGAGACTTCCCGATTTCACTGGATCGACCAAAAGCGGGACCGACGAGACTCGAACT
>DCXX01000061.1 GCA_002329125.1 Fidelibacterota bacterium UBA2125
TGTTTCGCCACCTGTCCATCGGACAGGGTGTCCATCCGTTCCAGTAGGGGTTTGTTCAAGACCTCAAAGGCTGAAAAATCAAAGTTGGCACCCTCAGTAAGCAGATCGGCCGTGGCTGAATCTTTACTCTCAGAAAGATAGTCCTGGTAAAGCGGGAGCAAACCGGGTCCCGCCTCATACAGGAGAGCTTGATTCACATGGATTTCCCGGAGAAACCCGGCTTTACGGAAAAGGGGTGAAAACAGCTCATAATGGGGTTTTTTGTTGAACACCTTACCACTGAATATTTGCGTGAGGGACAGGACAGTCCTGATTCTTTTTATAAAAACACGGAGCTGATGGACATCCTCCACTCCCTGTCTTTCCATGGTGTGATCAAAATAAGTTTTAAACCACCCTATCTGAACACTGTAGTGCTTTCCCAGACCGTTTTGCATGTGCCAAACTTACCCGATTTAACATCCAAAAAGGAAATTCGAACAACTTCAATAATTTATCATCTCAATAGTTCCTTTATGGAAATATCCGATTTTCGGGAGTGTCAATTGAGGGAAAATATGGAATCGACTGTTTGCGAAGTGTCTTCCGCCCCGTAATTTCTTCTTCAAATACATACTGTAACCAATCCTTAACTAATGTAATGACAACAGTCACATTAAATATAAACGGCGAAATCCGTAACCTGGAGATAGATGGGAGCACTCCTCTTTTGTGGGTTCTCCGCGACGAGCTCAAACTGACCGGCACAAAATACGGATGCGGCCGTGGGTTATGTGGTGCCTGTACCGTTCACGTTAATGGAGAAGCAACTCGTTCCTGCGTTACGGCTGTTGAAACTGTTGAAGATGAAGAGATTCGAACGATAGAAGGTTTGGGGAAAAATGGGGACTCCCATCCTGTACAGAAAGCGTGGATAGCTGAAGATGTGCCCCAATGCGGCTACTGTCAGTCGGGGCAGATCATGACTGCGGCGGCTTTTCTATCTCAAAGACCGAACCCCAGAAAACAGGCAATAGATAACGCAATGAAAAACAATATATGCCGTTGCGGCACATATCTGCGTGTCCGAAGGGCGATACATCGGGCGGCAAAGGAGCTGAACCGTGGTTGAATATTCGTCAGTCAGCCGCAGAGATTTCATTAAGACCGCCTCCGCAGCTGGAACGGGACTTGTCATAGGTTTCTACCTCCCCTCACGCAATCCGCTTGAGGCGGCTGAGGCTGGGCTAGGCAAACCCTTTGTTCCCAACGCCTGGATCACAATACAGCCTGACAACCAGATCACAATAATTGCTGGAAAATCAGAGATGGGTCAAGGAGTGTGGACATCCCTGCCCATGATTATCGCCGAAGAGATGGATGCAGACTGGTCGAAAGTAAAGGTCGAGCAAGGCGTCGCAACAAGAGAAACCACAGGTGGCTTCACGGGGGGAAGTACCTCTGTTCGGAGTAGTTGGACAAAACTTCGCAAGGCCGGCGCCAGCGCCAGGGAAATGCTTCTCACCGCCGCCGCCCGGGAGTGGAACGTCAGCAAAAGTGACTGCACTGTTGAAAACAGTACCATAAGTCATCCCGCTACCTCAAGGCAGCTCACCTTTGGCCAACTGACCGTGGCGGCATCGACAGAGCGCCTGCCGAAAAAAGTTGCCTTGAAGAATCCTTCCCAATTCAAACTCATCGGAACGGATATTCCCCGCAAGGACACGCCCCTTAAAGTAGACGGGTCCGCTCAATTTGCCATGGATGTGGACCTGGATGGTATGGTCTATGCCATGGTGGTGCGGTCGCCCAGTTTCGGTGGGACGGTAAAAAATATGGATCTCAGCCGGGCTGAGATGATAAACGGCATCCTGAATATTTTCGAAGTGTCAAACGGCGTAGCGGTTGTGGGTTCCACTACATGGGCTGTGCTACAGGCGAGGGATCTTCTCGACATTAACTGGGATCGGGGGAAATCCGCTCACCTAGACTCTGAAGCAATCACAGAACAGCTCACTCATGCAGCCGGTAAGAAGGGGGCTACCGGTAGAAAAGAAGGAAACCCCGAAAGAGCTCTGAGAAATCCCGGCAAGGTTATAAATGCTGTGTACGAAGTCCCTTTTCAGGCACACGCTACCATGGAGCCGGTCAACTGTGTAGTGGACATACAGCCCGATCTGTGTCGCATTTGGGCTCCCACCCAGGCTCCCGTCCAAGCGATAAAACAGGCTGCCGAAATTACGGGCTTACCGGAAGAAAAGGTTCAGATGCATGTCTCTTTCCTGGGAGGCGGCTTCGGCAGGAAGTCATTTAATGACTTCATTGGCGAGGCCCTTGAAGTGGGGAACCGCATAAAAAAACCAGTGAAGCTCATCTGGAAGAGAGAAGATGATACCCGCCACGATTATTACCGACCGCCCAGCCGGCATATTATGTCCGGTAGTCTTGATAAAGATGGCGAACTTGACGCCTGGAAACATAAAGTTGTGGCACCGTCTATCTTATTTACTCAGATTATTCAGTACCCTTTTCCGTTCAAAGATAAGCTGGCCAGTTACGTGGCTCTGGAAGGAGCCAAGAATATACCCTATGAAATACCCCATATGCGGATTGAATATAAGTCAATACAAGTCGGGGTCCCTTTGGGATGGTGGCGTTCCGTCTATGATTCACAGAACGGTTATGCCAATGAATGTTTCATGGATGAATTGGCCCATACAGCCAATGTTGATCCGGTAAAGTTTCGACTCAATCGTCTGAAAAACTCACCACGTGACGCGAGAGTCTTACGCCTGGCTGCGGAAAAAGCCGGCTGGGGGAATAAACTGCCGGATGGACACTTTCAGGGCGTTGCCAACCATGCTTCTTTCGGGTCCTATGTTGCTCAGGTTGCGGAACTGTCTGTAGCCGATGACGGCACAGTAAATGTCCACAAGGTCATCTGCGCCGTTGACTGTGGGCAGATAGTCAATCCCTCTATCGTTAAAGCTCAGATGGAAAGCGCCATTACCTACGGCCTGTCAGCAACGCTAAAAAGTGAAATCACAATCAAAAATGGTGAGGTAGTCCAGAGCAATTTTGACGATTTTGATGTTTTGAGAATTGACGAAATGCCTGAAGTGGAAGTGTACATTGTAAAGAGCACAGAAGCGCCTGGTGGTGTCGGTGAACCCGGCCTGCCGCCTATCGCACCGGCTGTTA
The DNA here is from genome assembly GCA_002329125.1 of Fidelibacterota bacterium UBA2125. GTDB lineage: Bacteria > Fidelibacterota > Marinisomatia > Marinisomatales > S15-B10 > UBA2125. The sequence continues at coordinate 3,181 of DCXX01000061.1, forward strand.
CTAATGCTGTTTTCGCTGCCACAGGAAAAAGAGTTCGAAAACTTCCCATCAAGCCGGAACAGTTAGTTGGTTAACTTTCCCCCACCGGGGTTAGATCTAACATTTCGTTTGATGAAGGGGACATCAATGAACAGACAGATAAATCAGATTATTAAGATAGCCATTCTCTTTTCAGGACT
>DCXX01000119.1:0-1649 GCA_002329125.1 Fidelibacterota bacterium UBA2125
AAAGCATATCTATGGTATGTCAACACAGGACCTTATTCTGGCCAATACAATTGGGCGGTAGGACCATCCAAATTTTCGGATATGGACCAACCTCTTTCTGAATCACATGTAAGAGACTGGGAAAATAACGTGGGGAAATATGCCCGCTCGCACAGCCATATTTTTATGGTTCGGGATGAAGCAATGACCTACAACCCCGAGAATGAAACGGTAGGGGAGAATATTTTGATTAAACGACTATTGGTCAAACCAGGAGGCCTATCCAGTTTAGCGAAAGTTGAAGGTGCTGTAACATCAATCGCTGATGTGCTAAGAAAAACAAATGCAAAAATTGCTAGACGTGTATACAAAAGTGCATTCAGAACAGCTCAAGGAGACGTTATACTTGTTTATCCCTTTGAGAGCTGGACTAGCTTCGAAGGAGGTCTTCAAGGATTACCAGAAGGATTCCAATCAGATTATGAAAAGATCAATGGTAAGGGAAGCTTCAAAGCTAATGTTGGGGATGTTCTGAGTGAACATACCAATGGTGTAACTAATGAAGTGATGACCATGGTTAAATAGACATTTCCAGGCTAGGTAATAAGACCCTGTTCAGTTTTTTAACAAATTGACGTGAATTAAAATCTCGCCGAACGTACCTAGAATTAAGTCTCTCTTAACTGAGGGGCTTATTCTCTTTATAGAGAAACAACCGCCTCGTTCCTTGACACTCACTCAAACTCATTGTATCTTGCGGAATGAAGCAAGACAAAGAAAGATAATGATACAATGAGGTCAACGGAGGATATGTCGCCCCTGACCTGTGCCTTATACCTTCATTACACCTCACATATTTTTTTGGTGTCAGATGGTGATTAAATGAAAAAGCTATTTCCGCTATTGATTTTGGTGAGTTTGATGAATGCACAGGATATACTTACATATGTTGACAATTCGCGATTTAAAGGGAAACTGATAGAGGTGCAGGATGATTATATAGTTTTCATACCGGTGGGCTCAAATAAGCCACAGACAATCTCTAAATCGAGGATTCTGTCTATCAGAATGGGTGATGGGACTGTCCTTAATTATGCAGATAAAGTCTTCTGGTCCTCCCAGTTTTACATGGACAACACGGCTACTGGAAAACCGACAATTTCTGAAGCCCTTGGCGGTGATGAAGATGAGAGCCAGAATGATCAAAATAAGCGTCCTATCATTATAGGATCACTTATTATTGTTGGCATTGTGCTTTATTTGTATAACTGAAATCTTGGTGAAAGAAACACACGCATGGTGCAACATTTTTTTGATTTAAAACTGCGTTCAGGATGAGGATGAGTTAGGCTGGTCTTGCCGGTGATTACCTGTACCGGATACAGGCTGGTGATCTATGAAATTGGTAAATAGCTGATAGTTATGTTGTATACTTTTTATATCACTAAATGAGAGGGAACAATGAAATATAAACGTTTATTCATTACATTACTTTTAGCCATATTTTCTCACTTACCTGGATCCGAACCTACTAAGTATGTTCGATATACACATGAGGGTCAAGAATCCTACGGAATCCTGGAAGGAGATACTGTACGAGAGTTGGTCGGGGATATTTTCTCAGCACCGACTCCTAGTGGAAAAATCTTGAAACTCTCTGAAGTTCACCT
>DCXX01000119.1:2072-2755 GCA_002329125.1 Fidelibacterota bacterium UBA2125
CTGTTTGCCAAGTACCCTTCCTCCATTATTGGGCAAGAAGAAAACATTGTTATGCCTTCAGATGCTACAGATTTGCATTACGAAGGTGAACTGGTAATTGTGATTGGAAAGAAAGCGAAAAATATTTCTGTGTCCAAAGCACCTAATTATATTTTTGGCGTCACAGCTGGAAACGACGTGAGCGAGCGTAAGTGGCAACAAGCTGATTTGCAATGGTTGAGAGCAAAAGCTTCGGATACATTTGGTCCAGTAGGGCCTGCGATTGTTACAGGATTAAATTATAATGATCTACTGCTCCAAACACGCTTAAACGGTGAATTACGGCAATCAGAGCGTACGAAGGACCTTGTTTACGATGTAGAAGCAATTGTTAGTTACATCAGCCACTATGTTACCCTCTTCCCGGGAGACCTCATTTTTACTGGTACGCCTGGAACAACAAAAGCGATGAAACCTAATGATATAGTAGAAATTGAATTGGAAGGTGTTGGAATTCTCCGGAACAAAGTAGTCTCATCGCAACAATAGCGAGTAGATCAAAATATAGATATAAGGGAAATTTTCATTATAATTCTACAGGGGCATAATTGGGAATTACATTAATGAATCCAATAATTAGAAGTGTAACTATGAAACAACGAAAAACAATCAGGTACATTCTTTGTTTGCTGGTAACAACTTTC
>DCXX01000119.1:3146-7299 GCA_002329125.1 Fidelibacterota bacterium UBA2125
AAATCGAGCAAAAAGAATATAGATATTCTGGTTGAGGGAAATCGAATCGTCAAAGTCGGGAAATCGTTGAAATCTAATTCAGCTACCGTTATTGATTTGAGCGATAAGACAGTACTGCCAGGACTCATTGATGGTCACACCCACATCTGTCTGACCCCTGATTACAGTAGTAATCCACCCGTCCTTTATAAAACTAATACTTATCGGACGATGGAGGCCTTTAAAGCAGCAAAGCGAATACTTAATGCAGGTTTTACAACAATAAGAGATGTTGATAATGAAGGTGCAGATATGGCGGATATCGCAGTCCGTGATGCCATCAATGAAGGTATGTTTGTTGGACCAAGGATATTTGTATCTGGCTGGGCGATCAGTATTACCGGCGGACACATGAATCTTACCGGCTTGCGACCATCCATAGATAAAAAAGTTGAACAGTTAGCTATCATAGCTGATAATTCTGAAGATATGGTAGCCGCGATTCGTGATCAGCGTAAATCCGGAGTGGACTTTATAAAAATATATGCCACAGGAACATTGAGGCATATCAATCGAGAAACTTTGGAATCCCTGTCCCAGCTCAGCACGGAGGAAGTTCAGATTATGGTGAATGAAGCGCGCAGATGGGATATGGATGTAGCCGCCCACGCCTATGGTGGTACCGGTGCATATCATGCTGTACAGGGGGGTGTGCACAGCCTTGAGCACGGGTTGTTTCTGGATGACAAAACTGTGGCGCTTATGGTAAATAACGGCACATTTTGGTGCCCGACTATGACTGTCTATTTCCCAGATGAAGGAGCAAGTGAAGCGGATATTCGATTCCGAAACCGTATTGTAGCCGAGCATAAGAAATCATTTCAGCGTGCTATGAATAAGGGAGTTAAAATTGCTTTTGGTACGGATATAGGTTCCATGCCTCATGAAGAAGGGTGGCGCGAACTGGAACTTATGGTCGATTATGGAATGTCACCTATGGATGTGATCCATTCGGCCACAGTGATGGGTGCCAAATTACTTCGAATGAATGATGAGCTCGGTCAAATAAAGGAGGGCTATTATGCAGATATTATTGCCGTTGACGGAAATCCGGACGAGGATATTAAAGAATTTCGAACCGTAGATTTTGTGATGGTAAATGGAGCTGTTGTTAAAAATAAATAATAATGAGGAAGGAGAGAAAAATGCCGAATAAAGAACAAGAACAACAAATGTCTGATGGCTGGCTGAAGAGGAGACAGTTTCTGAAAACCGTGGTGATAGGAGGAGGCGCTGTAGCCGTCGGTACTGCTTTACCAACCTACAGTGGCAAACAGGAATTACGCAGTTCCGATCCTGAACTTGAACGTATACAGGCGATATTGAATAAATGCGGAAGTGAATTCGGGAATATTCGAAAAGGATACTAGAAACAGGAGGCAATCGAATGGCTATATTTGAAGCTGAGAGCTGGTTTATTGCTGAAGGCAAGCATAAGGAACACGATGAAGAAATGCATCGCTGGTTCAAATGGGTTAATGAACATCAGGCATTGTTCCCGGAATGGAAAAGTGTCCGCTATTTTGATAAACATGCTGCCGGTGATGATTCCGGGCGGCGTATGATAATCTGGGAATACGACAGTTTTACCGACTATGAAAAATACAAGACCCGCCGGAAAGATTATGAGGGACCCTACAAGGAATACAAAGAAAACGACCCATATTACAAAGGGGTCTTTATTCACAGCCGAATGAGGGTAGAATTCTGGAAAGACCTGGAACGGGAACTGTGGATCGAATAGCTCCGGTGCCTGATCTAATTGTACATCTCCCAGTTTGAGTAATTCTTGATGAATCTGATTAGATTTGCCTCCTATATATAATAATCTTATTGAGGAATCACTTAGATGAACCAACATTTGTCACTCAGGTCCGGTAACCCCGCTCTTACTGCTTCCACCTTTACCCGGCTTGGTCGGGCTGCCTATTCTGAGGCCATGACCATCCAGGGGACAGTCAATAAAACAGCTGTGTCACTTTTAATTGTCATGATCTCTGCTTCATGGACATGGGGTATGCCCGCCGGTGACCCCAGGGCTGGAGGGCTCATGGGGCTCGGCGTTATAGGGGGTCTTATCACCGCCATTGTAACCATATTTAAAAAAGAATGGGCAATGTATACCGTTCCTCTCTATGCGGTACTGGAAGGGTTGGCTTTGGGAGGGATCTCCCGGTTTTTTGAGGCCATGTACCCGGGTATTGTGAATCAGGCTGTATTTCTAACATTTGGAACGCTGGGAGCACTTCTTCTTGCTTACAAGTCCGGGCTCATAAAAGCGACAGAGAATTTTAAATTAGGTGTTTTTGCCGCTACGGGCGGTATTGCCATGCTTTACCTCATCAGTTTTGTAATGAGTTTCTTTGGTTCAGGTATTGGCTTTATACATAGTAACTCCACCTTCGGAATTATTTTCAGTTTTGGTGTTGTGGTTATTGCAGCACTCAACCTTGTTCTCGATTTTGATTTTATTGAGGAAGGTTCGGAGATGGGCGCACCTAAATATATGGAATGGTATGCAACATTTGGTCTTCTGGTGACTCTCATATGGCTTTATCTGGAAATCCTTCGTCTATTGTCAAAACTTCAATCCAGACGTTAGTTCAAATGCTTACCGCTATAACTCTATGACTAAAATCGGGGAAAAATATTCACAAAAGTTGGCTGAAGAAAATTTCGATGCCATTATTATCGGTTCGGGCATGAGTGGTCTTTCCACGGCTGCTTTTCTCTCGAAAGCGGGCAAGAAGGTGCTTGTTTTGGAACGACATTTTAAGGTGGGAGGGTGGACGCACACATTTCAACGGGGACAATATGAGTGGGATGTTGGCATTCATTATATTGGTGCCGTGGGAAGGAAAAATGCCTTCTTACGAAAATTATTTGATGAAATCACAGATGAGCGGTTGGAGTGGGCATCTATGTCCGATAATTATGACCGAATGATATTCCCTGATAAATCCTACAACTTTGTGGCGGGGAAGGAGCAGTTCATTGATCAGATGGTAGAATATTTCCCCAAGGAAAAAGATGCCATTGTAAAATATCTGGATCTGGTGAAACAGTGTACCAGCGCTTCCACCAAATTCTTTATGAATAGAGCAATGCCAAAACTTCTATCCGACCTGACTTACGGCCGTATGTCTCGCTCCTTTCTGGAGATGTCTGATAAAACAACCTGGGATATTCTCAGCTCTCTCACCTCCAATACTGAATTGATTGGTGTCCTTACCGGGCAGTATGGTGATTACGGCCTGACTCCGAAACAGAGTTCATTTGCCATCAGTGCGGCGGTGGCGAATCACTATCTGTACGGTGCCTATTATCCTGTAGGCGGATCACGAATGATTGCAGAAACAATTGCTCCTGTAATCCAGAAGTCGGGAGGAAAGATTATTGTGAGTGCAACGGTGGATGAGATTTTGGTCCATAAGAACAGGGCGGTGGGAGTGAAACTCGAAAATGGAGATGAAATTAGGGCGCCCATGGTTGTGAGTAGTGCCGGTGTATCAATTACTTTCGGAAAGTTGGCAAAAGGGGTTACTTCTTACAATGAGAAACTGGGTAATGTGGAACCTTCCTGTGCTCATGTCTGTCTCTATATTGGAATGAATGAAACAGCGGAGAATATGGGGTTGGAGAATACCAACCTCTGGGTGTATCCCGGTTATGACCATGACGCCAATGTGGAGAATTATCTGAGTGATTATTCAAAATCCCTTCCATTGGTTTACATGTCTTTTGCATCGGCCAAAGATCCTCAATGGGTGGAGAAACATGGTAATACAGCCACCATGGAAGCTATTACACTGGCGCCGTATGAAATGTTTTCTAAGTGGGAAAAAACTTCCTGGCAGAAGCGTGGCGCCGACTATGATGCCCTAAAAAATGAAATCACCAACCGGTTGATGAAATACGTCTACGCAAATGTTCCACAGGTAGAAGGATATGTAGATCACCTGGAGTTGTCTACCCCATTGACTACTCGGGATTTTCTGGGATACGACAAGGGGGAGATCTACGGAGTAAATCATACACCCAGCAGGTTCCGCCAGAAATGGTTGCGGCCTCAAACTCCTGTGAAACAGCTTTATCTTACCGGCCAGGATATAGT
>DCXX01000088.1 GCA_002329125.1 Fidelibacterota bacterium UBA2125
AGGGCTGTGCCACCAACAATGAACTGTTTGTGATAAACAATAATAGGACAGACCATACTTTCGACGTAGCCTTCATACACTCGTCTCCTGTTAACTGATAAATTGTCTTAACCCGCGAAGAGTGGGAATATAAATCAATCACAGACGAATGACACGTCCGTTTATATTAAGGAGTGTTTAGTCCTTGACGGCAGTGCGGAGAGGCGAAGTTAACGGATGAGAGTGAACGGGTTGGGCTTCGTTGTTGGCGTGTGGAAAGTTAAGCCGTGCGGACTGACTGATGGACCGGGCCACTTCATCAGGCTTATACTTCAGATATTTTTTACTGTGCGCGAGCGAGCGGTCCATGTTTCCAAGGTTCCGATTGATAAGCATTAGATTGTAATGAGTATCGTCATCCTCAGGATCAATCTCCAGCGCCGCTTCGTAAGCAGATCGGGCCTGTTCCCAGTTCTCAGAAAAGTAGTGAGCCTGGCCGAGATTTTTCAAAAGTTGTCTGTCCCGGGGGTTCGTTTCTCGGACAAATGAAAAAAGATCTATCGCTTTCTCAAAATCTCCTTCCATTTTGGCAACAACACCGAGAAAATAGTTGGCCTTGGGGTAGCCGGGCTCCAGTATGAGGGCACGGTTGAGACGTTCCCGGGCTTGTACAAACTCTCCCTCTTCAATAAGGACCCGGGCAGAATTAATGTAGCCGTCACCGTAGTCCGGGAGTAACTGTATCACTTTTTCAAATGCCTCAAGTGCCAGGCCAAGGTTGTTCTGACGCAGCATGCCGATGCCATAGTCGTTGTAGCGCATACCTCCAGTGGGATCGAAATCAGTATCACCGAAAGCGGTAAGGATGATTTCATCGGTGGCCATTTCAACAATGGGGAGATCCACTGGCGTCTCCAGAGAGTGGAGCGTGAGGCCACGATTGAATTTGCGGTAGTTGAGAAGGACAGTGAGAGTTAGATCTTCATTAAAGTCCCATGGAACGGTCCAGGTGTAGTGGATCACATCGGCGGCGCCAGGTGGAATGGTGTTGTTATAAAGCGTGGTACGCCACTCATGAGGGTTTCGCTTGAGGATGAACTGGCCATTGCCGTCAAGCAGGACACCTCGAAAAAAATGGGCGGCGGGGTCCACAGTCTTGTCAGGTTCCATAGCGCCGCTTGAGAAGATCGCCTCTCCCCTGCTGTTTCGACCTACCACCTGTAGCCAAGCTTCGTTGGAGTCTATTGTTCCGCCAGGGAAGAAATGACCAATATTGAGAGTGCGAACCACCACTTCGAAACGGATCTGCTGCCCCGGTCGGACGCGGAGCTTATCACCTAAAGCAGATACCAGTTTATCATCCACGTGAATGCCAAAGATATCGACGGAGACGCGGTTTCTTTTCAGGTATTCGGAGGTACGGTCTACCCACTCTCTGCTAGCCATTGTAGGAAGCGTCGGCAAAGCGGTGTTAGCACCGGGGAACCAGTGGCTATTCACCTTACCATCGTCGTTGCCCTTATCATTTGAAGCGACGTCAAACATATGGCAGGTGGTACACTCCAGCGGAACAGGCGGTCTGTAGAATGATGCCACGGCGTTATGGCTGACGCCGCTTGCCTGCCAGGCACCGTACTCATCCTGGCCCCGTAACCAGCGGTAATGGTTGATAGGAACGTCCAGGCTTACCTTATGGCAGGTGGTACAGAATTTTTCATCTTTGTGGATGGGCTTCATAAAGGCCTCTCGGTGCGGACCGGGATTGACGCGGATGATCATACCGTTGATCAGCTTTCCGATGCCACGTGACCGGGCAAAGGGGGCCTCTTTGGGTGTATCCAGAACATAGTTGCCGTTACCGGTAATATCCCGGACGTCAACTATGGCGTGGCACACTTCACAAGTGACACCTGCGGACGCTTCGGACTGGTCCATATCGATCCCGGAACGCATACGACCAGAGTAAAGCATGACGGGATCATGACAGCTCCCGCACCATCGAACGGCGGCCGTATCAGCTGAGGCGAGAAGATACTCCACGGCGGTTTTATAGAAGGGATTATTAAAGGAGGAGTTCCTGTGAGCAGACAGTTCCCACTGAGCGTAAATATCCGGGTGGCAACTGCTTTCACCACAACGAGCGGAACTGTTGAGGGGGGCTGCGTCCAGATATTCACCGGAAAGAGTAGTACCGGGGGACGGGGAAAAGTCAGCTTTACCGGAAGGAATCTCGGGCTCATCTGGGCGAGACAGAAACACCAATCCGATAACGAAAAATATAAGCAGCGCGGCAACCGTAATAGCAGGCCGGTTCCTGAAAAAATTAAGTAATTCGTTCAACTAATAAGGTACTCTTCTTGCGGTGAAGTTTACACATCGGCGGAAGGGTGAGACAACCCTCAATTAGCCGGGAGACGGGAACCTGCAGGGATGACAGAAGTATATAACTGACATCATTTCGGAGGCGTTACTCGCACCCCTTTCCTTTCCTCGGTAGCACCTGTATCATGTAAATCTCGCCTCTTTTTTTTAACACATTAACTAATCACTGCTAGGTGGTGGCGAATATGAACTAGCGGGCAGAAACTGGGGAATTACTTTGTCACTTCTTCCGTGAAAAAGTCCCGATCCCCCAATTCACGTGACTCTTCCCATTTCCTTATCCACTTCCCCACACGCTTCTTCCCGTAAGCATTTTCCCAAGCTGAAACGATGTTATCCACCGGTATATCAACGAAAGTACCGTGGTATTCCAAATACTCCATGAACTTGCGGTTATTCCTGTCATAGGAATGAAACAGAGAATCTTCCCGGCCGTTGAATTCTAAAGGAGCCACATTATGCTTTTGGCACAGCTCCACGTTGAACGCAGGTGTCGCTCGAACCCACTTATCCAGGAGATGAAACTCAACGAAGGCGTGATACACAAAGTTGTCATTGCCCAAGAATTCTATAAACTGTTTCGTCGCCAAGTGATTCCGGACATCGGCAAAACCTACTCGCGTGGGAATTCCGGCAACGCGGCCAACAGCACAGAGAAGCGACGCTTTCCCGATACAAAAGGCCTTTCCACTTTTCAGCACATTGCTGGCTCTGTAGTGTTCCGGAAGAAAAAACGGACGGTAAGGATCGTACCAGATCCCATCCCGGACAGCATAGTAGAGACTGACAGCTTTTGCAACCGGATCGTCATCCACATTCTTCAATAGGTCCTCGGTGTAAGCCACGATTTGATCGTTATCACTGTCAATAACAGATGCAGGAGAAAGGTATTTACTGTGAATTTCTTCTGGACGAGTGGATGATCCCATTATGCAACGGCTATTTTCATGCTTCAGCGGTAGCCCAGCCCCAGCTGTTATAACCTACAAAACGAGGTGTTGACGGCAGATACATGGTATGAAACGACCCAATTTTATAACCGTTCATTTCAATTAAGGCCTGAATATTTCGTGTTAAATGACAGCCACCTGCCACAATTTTCCACACAGGTTCCACGTAGCGCTGAAAGCACCGAACCCGCTTGTCCGGAGCCTCACCGTGTTCACAAAAAACAAGTTTACCCCCTCTCTTCAGAACCCTGTAAATCTCTCTTAGAGCTTCTCCCGGTTCCGGTACAGTGCAAAGGGTATAGGTGCAGACAACCGTATCTACAGCATCGGTTTCAAGAGGGATGTCCTCAGCCTCACCACTGATGCACTCCACCTCAAAATCTGTCTTTTCGATTCTTTCCAGCGCCAGTCTTTGCATCCCTTCAGACGGATCGATACCGATGACCCGGTTAACATTATCACTTTTGTAGAAAGGAAGATTCAACCCGGAACCAAACCCGATTTCAAGGACCACACCTGCTGCCTGAGGGATCACTTTGGTGCGCTGGATCCGAATAGGTTTTGTGCCACACACAAAGTTTGTGATGTGTGGTGAAATGAATTGTGACCAGATATCTGTCATTGCTAACGCCTGTGTTCGTCAATCTGAATCAGGCTGCTTCAGTTTACATCAAGGTTGAGAGAAGGTCAAGAGTGAGACCATCAAAAAAACATTGCTTTCATCTATCGCAGCTGAAATGACACCTTACTTATGTCCCGCCTGAAACACCAGTACATACTGATAGGGTAGCTTTGCCGAATTCGATAATTGCCGGTAGCCGGCAGCAGTTAGCTCTCCGATCACAGTTTCTTTCGACAGCTTCATTTCTTCCGGGGGTCCCACAGGCAGTTCGCCCTTTCTGAAATCGACTATGACCAGTCTACCATTCCGCTTGAGGTATTGCTTCAGATTTTCAAAATAGTCACCGCGATTAAGGATATGGTGATATGTGTTGCAGATGAAGACCAGGTCCACTTTTTCCGGGATCTTCGGATCGTTTGCCTCTCCCAGGACACTTTCCAGATTAGGTAGCTTGTCCCTCTTTGCCCTGGCGTTCAGGTAGTCCACCTGGTTCGGTTCAATGTCAATACCGTAGACACGACCACTGCTGGCGGTGCGTGCAAATCGAACCGGGAAATAACCGGTGGCCGAGCCGATATCGGCAATAACATCTTCCTTGCCGATAGCCAGGGATTTTATCACTTCGTCCGGTAGCTGCCATTCGTCCCGCGTTGAATCTTCAAAAACATCGGCCCATTTTTCGGCGTCGTCAAAACGGTGGTGGACGGATCGTTCCTCTTCGGTCATCATCTTGTGCTGTACCTTGTGCTGCGCCGACAAGACCGAAAATAGAAGAAGTAAAATCGGAATTGGTGTTTTCATTGCTCCTCCAAGTTCGATCATATACAGGCCAAAGTCCAATCGAAAATTACTACAGATCTCACGATCTGCCCGTTCTATAATGAGTCGCAGCAGTTAATGACATCCAACACCAAAAGACTCCCACACCACTCGCTTGTTATTGTGGAAAAAATAGTTGCCGCATCTTAAACTTTCACAGCCAAAAGGAGGCAATCATGAAAACAACAAAACTGTTACTTTTAATAACTGTATTCTTCAGTGGTGTTCTGCTCGCTGGAGACAAAGAAGACGTTATCAAACAGATAATGACAAGTAACGATTATTTAAATAAGAACAAAACGAACATGTCTGAATATTCAAAGGAAGGTGCCCTGGAGTTCTGGTCCAGCGGAGGCCTGATGCATGAGGTCGGACCCGATGGCCGGTCTGATGAATATGAAAGTTTTAACATGAGCATTAAACATGTTGAAGTGGTTATTCTGGTTCCGAAAAAAGCTGCTGTAGCCATGTACTACTCTGAAGGCTCCATGACACCTAAAGGATCTAAGCCGGTGGGCCATTATATGACCCGTGTTACCCAAGCATTTGTTAAAGAAAACGGCGAATGGAGGGTAAGAGCTTCTCACTGGTCCCCAATTATGGGGGGAGCCGGCACCAGTCAAACAGCCACTAACTGATTAAACAGATAAATAATCAAACAGAAAGGAAATCATCATGATGAAAAAAATAATCCCCGCATTTCTTTTTTTAACTATTCTGACAATTTCATGTAACAAAACTAGCGATTCAACAGATGGAAAATACATTCAATGGTCAGGGGAAAATGAAGTTGCCAATGCCATGGTCAGGAAAGGGGTCCGGCACTTTAATAATGCTGAACTGGAACAAGCATACTCTTATTTCGCAGGGTCACTTGAGGTTGACTCAACCCTCTTTGCCTCTCACGTTGTTCTGGCCTGGTTAACCCCTGACGGAGAAGCCGATGAAATGCATAAATCAAAGGCCAGGGAGCTTGTAAAAGGGAAAAATGAAAACTCGAACCTCATGGTTTCTCTTTTGGACATTAATTTGCCTGCGGGAGAGGAAAGAAGGGCAAAAAGGCATGAGATCTGGTCCAAAATGCATGAAATAGAGCCTGATGGCAAGTTTATTCATTTCTTTTATGCGCGAACAATGCCAACAGCAAGGAAGCGTATTAATGAAATGGAAGTTCTTTTGGAGGAAAATAAAGAAACCGGTCGTGCATATTCACACATCCTAAATGTATTAGGTTATCTGCACTACGCAGAAGATGAGAAGGCCATCGCTAAATCTTATTTTGACAAATACCTCGAGGCATACCCTGAAGGGTACAATCCACCCGATTCCATGGGCGAGTTTTACTTTAATGAAAAGGAATATGAAACAGCATTGAAATATTACGAAAAGGCCCTCGATAAATATCCCTTCTCTGTTTCCGCTACAAATAAGGTTAAGGAGATCAACGAACTACTTGACAACTAATATCTGTTCTTTTGCCAATACATAAGGAGATAATGATGAAAAATAAACTAATCATACTAACAGTCCTCTTTCTGGCTTTTCCCGCTGGAGCTGAAGCAGGAGATCTGGAAGATATTGTTGCTGCAATTGAAAAACGTTGGACAGACACTGCAAAAAAACAGACTAGCCCCAGAGACTCTAATCCAGCCGGAAGCTGGCTGGCAACTTCCGAAGGGGGATTGTGGCAATTTCAGACTCCCGAAGAGACTGTAAGTATGATCACAGATTCACCAAATACCCTGGTTTTTCAACCTAGACACATTAACGTTCAGATAATGGGCTCCAAAAAGGATGTTGCTCATGCGGCATATTATCTTGTCGGAAATATCATGAGAGATGGTAAACCGATTGTTACAAATTACAGGACAAGAGCTTCCGAAGTGTTTGTAAAGATTGGTGGGAAGTGGCTAAACAGTGGTGCTCATTACAGCCCTCTCTACGGTGGCTCGGGTGTGGTGTTTGAATAAAACATTAAAGTAAATCTGCTGAAATAAAAAGGGGCGGTTCTAACCGCCCCTTTTTTCTATTTATATTGCTGTATTTATCTGGGTGGGCTGCTGGCTTCTTTTACATATCTCCAAAATTCCCAGTCCCTCTCGCGCGAGGAGAAAGCTACGCAGCAAGTCAACAAAAGTCAATTTGTATCAAAAATTGGAGAATCAGTCCAGGTTTGCAGGGGAGTTTTCATATCTTTAGCAAGATATGTTTTCAACGCATTACCTATTTCGACCCGAGTCGATTCTTTTTCCATGCTGAATTGGTCAAAAACGTTTATCAGTTGATCATCACCCCTTTTTCTATCAGAGGAAGTTGCATAATGATTCAATGCTTCCACAAACACAGCTACATCATGCCACCGGCCAATGAGATCCGTTAACAATTCAGAATCACTTTGAAGTTTCTCGATCTCAGTAGAGGGGTTCAGATCATGCATGAGTCTTAGTGCCGCCCGGACGTTCTGAAGATGAATCCTTATTTTATGCACTTTCGGATTATCGTTAAGCAAATCCAGAAGAGCTCCCACCTTGTTTAGCTTTCCCATAAGGTAAGCTG
>DCXX01000129.1 GCA_002329125.1 Fidelibacterota bacterium UBA2125
CCGGCCAAAGTGATTATGTTTGAGGCAGGTGTTTTTGACGGTACTGATCTCATCGTTCGCAGTCACGGCACGGGTGAAACGACGCGGAACAAACCGGGCTTTGGTGTCTGTTGTCTTAACATCAATGAAGTAAAATATGTTTTTGAAGGACGCCCAGCCCATCAGCGCAGTTCCTGGAATGGTCGTAATGCCCTTACAGCTGCTGTACAGTTTTACACCACAGTGGACCACCTACGTCCCTCATTCCGGCCGGAAGCGGTTATCCAAGGTGTTATCCCTGAAGGCGGTATTGCACCTAATGTTGTTCCTGACCGAGCTGTAGTGGATTACTACATTCGCTACCCCGATGAAGTTTACCTCGCTCATATGGATGCCATGATTGCCAATGCCGCCCGTGCCGCCGCTCTGGCTACAGGTACAAAAGTGACTATCGACAGATATGGTGAATACAGAGATGGAATTACGGTTGGTTCTTTGGAAGAGTTATCTTTTGCCTATGCGAAAAAACTGAATGCTCCCGAGATTAATCCCGAACCGCAGCGACCAGCCGGCTACGAAGAGACCGGTTTCGTTACAAGAAAAATTCCGGGCATCAGCGTAAGTGTTTATAGCTCGTCAGCACCAGGACACTCCTATGAGCGTTGGCTCGATTCCATGAAAGAGGTGGGTCACACCGGTTTCTTGCTGGATGCTAAAGTAATGGCAGCGATCCTTTATCACTATTTGACAGATGACGATTTCAATAAAACTGTGCATATGGAGCACAAAACCATGGCCGGGCTGTTCCAAGACTATCTCGATGCTCTGAAAGATGCATATAAAGATGAATTGGGAGATACGTCGAAATAGCAGATGAAGAAAGTTGATTATAAGAAAGAATTAAAACACCTTTACGGTCCATCCTCAAAAAAATTCGTCATAGTGGAAGTTCCTCCTATGAATTATCTCATGGTGGACGGGAAGGGCGATCCCAACACCTCAGAAAGCTACCAGCAGGCTATTGAAGCACTGTACGGTCTCTCCTTTACAGTAAAGTTTGATGTAAAGAAAAAGGGCCTCGGCCCGGATTATACGGTCATGCCTTTGGAGGGACTTTGGTGGATGGAAGGACGTCACGATTTTGATGCCGACGATAAAGATAACTGGTCCTGGACCTCCATGATTATGCAACCGGATCACGTTTCTGCTGAACATGTGGCCTCGGCCACATATCAACTCGGGGAAAAGAAAAATCCACCAGCTATGGACAAAATACGATTTGAGTCCTACCATGAAGGTCCCTCAGTTCAAATCTTGCACATCGGACCTTATGATGAAGAAGGTCCCATCATCACACAAATGCACAAGTTCATTGATGAGAACGGCTATCAGCTCCACATGAAGCACCATGAAATTTATCTTAGTGATCCACGAAGATCGAAACCGGAAAAACTGAAAACTGTTTTACGTCAACCAGTAACGAAGCCGTAACAATGCAAATTTGGATTCAGTGGCCACAAGGAGAAATCACCGCCACTCTTGAAGATACTCCTACCTCGCGTGCTTTATTAGATACTCTTCCCTTTGAATCGTCTGCCAACACTTGGGGAGATGAGATCTACTTCTCTGTGCAACTATCGGCTGATCTGGAAAAGGACGCTCAGCAGGTGGTGGATCCTGGCACTGTCTGTTTCTGGACGGAAGGGAACGCCTTGGCCATCCCTTTTGGCCCGACTCCCATAGCGGAAGGAGACGAATGTCGGCTGGTAACAGCATGTAATGTTTTGGGAAAAGTAGAAGGAGATCCTATAACGCTGAGTTCAGTCATTTCAGGAGCGGTAATTTCTGTGGAACTCTGCACAAATTAATCTGGCACTTTTTCCCCTCTATTAAAGGCAACTCATTTAAGCTGTGAGCCTTCGTGGTCTTTTTCATTTAGGAGTAATCTACATTGCCTGGGGCAGTACCTACCTCGCCATCCGGGTAGCTGTACGGGAAGGGGCAGGATTCCCGCCTCTCATTATGTCTGCCATGCGTGTGTTTGCTGGGAGTCTCATTCTTTTCGCGCTGGTAGCTCTTTTCCGGAAGGGTAGAATAATCCCGAAAGGAAAGGAATTAGCCGTGGTGGTAGCATCAGGTCTGCTTTTGTGGTTGGGCGGGAACGGTTTTGTAGCAATTGCTGAAACAAGAGTCCATTCAGCATACACCGCTGTTATAATTGGCGCTACGCCTCTCTTGGTGGCTATTATGGAATCACTCCTAGATCATCGTAAACCCTCTATCACTTTACTGGGATTCTTGTTTATGGGAATTGGAGGCGTGGCAGTTCTAAACGGCCCAGCACTTGCAAGTGGAAATCTTGGCGATCTGTGGGCTGCGGGAATACTGATAATCGCTTGTATCAGCTGGGGATTGGGTTCAATTATTCAAAGTAGAAATAAGACAGGAATGACACCTGAGGTTAGTTCTGCCTGGCAACAGATGAGCGGGGCTTTGGGACTTACATTGTGTGCCATCCTTACTCATGAACCTTTGCCTACCCCCACAAATGAAGCATGGATAGCCTGGGGTTATTTAGTAATCTTTGGTTCGGTGATCGCATTTACATCTTATGTGAAAGCATTGAGGTTACTCCCCACGAGGATCGTTATGACATACGCCTATGTCAACCCGGTAATTGCTATTGCTCTGGGATGGTTTATTCTGGATGAACCGATTACAGGATATACCTTAGGCGGGACGCTCCTGGTCGTTCTGGGTGTAATGGGCATTTTCAGGGAAAAGAAGCGTATTGCGTGACCATCAACACTTTTGGTTTGCTGACTCTGTCACTACATTCTCAGCGTAGTACAAGTGAAAGAAAAATTGAGGTAAAAAATGTTAAAACAAATTAATCAAATCACATGTTTTATACTTATATCAATGGTCTCTTTGGCCAGTTCAGAGACCAAACGAGCTATGACAATCGTTGATCTAATTAATGTTCCTTCTTTGGGCGATCCACGACTGTCCCCTGATGGGGGTCAACTGCTTTACACACTTTCAGAGCCCGACTGGGAAAAAAATGAGCGGATCCGCCACATCTGGCGAATCAACAGTGATGGCTCAAACCCAATTAAGATGACAAATGGTGAAAACGGTGAAAGTTCCCCCAGATGGTCACCTAATGGTTCTCTCATCGCCTTCATTACAGAAAGGGGTGAATCAGATGATGCTAATAATCAAATCTTTATCATCAGCAATCACGGTGGTGAAGCTGAGCCACTAACGGAGCACGAGACAGGCATTTCAAACATTCAATGGTCGCCCGATAGCAAATTCATCTATTTCCTGGCTAACGATGCTAAAAGTGACGAAGAAAAGAAGCGGGAAAAGGCTAAAGATGATGTTTTTGCTTTTGATGAAAATTATCAACAGAGACACCTCTGGAAAATATCC
>DCXX01000005.1:0-3164 GCA_002329125.1 Fidelibacterota bacterium UBA2125
AGGCAAGAACTTTACCGGTTCCAGCTTCAAGAAATTAATGCGGCCAAGCTTGAAACGGGGGAGCAGAGCTTACTTGAAGAAAAGGTGACCATTCTCCGTAATGCCCAGCACCTGAAAGATACTGCTCGAGAACTTAGTTATTCCCTTTCCGAAGATGATGATTCCGCCCTGGACCGTCTTCGGGGTATGTTAAAAGTCTTTGAATCCCTGGCGGAACTGGACAGCAGTCTGAAAGAAAAAGCTGTCCAGTGGAAAGAGGCAATCTATTCTCTAGATGATATTTCCATGGAACTGTCCCGTTACGGTGACACTATTGAAGCTGATCCCGAGCGGCTTGACTGGGTGAACGAGAGACTCCAGTTGTACCGCGATTTTTCCAAAAAGTATGGCGAAGGATATGATGGCATTATGGCATATAAAGAAAAAATCGCCGGTGAATTGGACAATCTGGAAAATAGGGGTGAAAAAATTAAGGTGCTGGAAAAAGAGATCGCTTCACTCAAAACAAAAGTTTATGATTTGGGCAGTAAAATTTCTGCTAAACGATCCAATGGTGCCAAAGATCTAAAAAAGAGAATAAAGGCTGAATTGGCGGAACTTGGTATGAAAGGGACCAAATTTGATGCGGTACTAACGCCTGTTTCTGATAATGCCGGGATGGCAGTAACGAGTGACGATGACCCCTGCCTCGCGGGAGAGTTTGGGCTTGAGGACATTGAATTTCTCATTTCGCCTAATCCCGGCGAACCTTTGAAGCCGTTGGCGAAAATTGCTTCTGGCGGAGAGATGTCCCGCATCATGCTGGGGCTAAAAACTGTGCTGGCAAAAGTAGATGCCATTCCCCTTTTGGTGTTCGATGAGATTGATGTGGGAATCGGCGGGGACACCGCTAATCTGGTAGGAAAGAAACTGAAAGCTCTTGCCCAAAACCATCAAGTCATTTCCATTACACATCTTCAGCAGATAGCCTCTTTTGCGGACAGGCACTTCCAAGTACGCAAAGCTGAACGTGGAGGTAGAACTGTGACTGAAGTGGCAGAACTTAGCCAGGAAGAGAAAGTTGCTGAGATTGCACGAATGATTTCAGGAGAAAAAATTACAGATCTGACGCTGGAACATGCCCGGGAGTTTCTCCGGGGCGCGGCGGAGGCATAAATGAAACCTATTTATCAATTTTTTGCATTTGTAACAGTTTTACTATTTTGTTCCTGTACTAGTGGATCGTTTGATATTGTGATCAAAGGTGGACAGGTCATGGATCCTGATTCCGGGCTGGATGATGTCCGAAATATCGGTATACAGGGTGGTAAAATTGTGGCAGTTACTCAAGACAAAATCATTGGGAAACGTATTATCAATGCTGACGGTTTAGTGGTTTCACCCGGATTTATAGATCTTCATGATCACGGTCAAAACGAGGAAGCATTCCGTTTTAAAGCACTGGACGGTGTTACCTCCGCTTTTGAGTTGGAGGTTGGAACGGGGGACATTGCCGAATGGTACACCGAACGGGACCAAAGTCAATTCATACACTATGGAGTCAGCATTGGACACATTCCCGTCCGGATGATTGTGACAGGGGATGAAGGAGATTTCTTGCCAAGTGGCCCGGCGAAAACTGTTGTGGCCAGTGAATCGCAGATAGCTGAAATGTCCCAACGGTTTGAGGAGGGATTAAATCAAGGTGCAGTAGCTGTGGGTTTTGGTATTGCTTATACACCGGCAGCCACGGTAGAAGAGTTTGAAGCAATGTTACATGTGGCATCACAATATAATGCTTCGGCGCACATTCACGTTCGTGAAGGATTAGATGGTCTCCGGGAAGCAATTACAGGTGCAGCAAATACTGGAACGGCTCTTCATGTTGTTCATGCCAATTCTAGTGGTGCTGAACAGATGACGGAGTTTTTGGCTATTATTGAAGAAGCCCGTGCCGCGGGGCAGGATGTAACAACAGAAGCTTATCCCTATAGTGCCAGCCAAACCTACATCGAATCAGCACTCTTTGATGATTGGGAGACCTGGGAGCCGGAGCGCTACCAAATTTTTCAGTGGGTTAATACAGGAGAGCGTTTGAATCGTCAGTCTTTTGCTCAATACCGTGCTATGGGAGGAATAGTTATTATTCATCAAAGAACGGAGGCGATGACCCGTACAGCCATTGAAAGTCCTCTTACTATGATCGCGAGCGATGGTCATATCGAAAATGGCAGAGGCCATCCCCGCGGGTCCGGATCGTATGCCAGAGTGCTTGGCCGCTATGTACGGGACGAAGGGGTCCTGGATCTTATGGATGCTCTCCGAAGAATGACCATTGAACCAGCCCGCCGATTAGAAGCCAGAGTTCCGGCTATGGGAAAAAAAGGACGTATTCGTCCTGGTGCTGATGCAGACATTACTATTTTTGATCCGGAGACAGTCATTGATCGTGCCACCTACACGAATGGTGCGGTGCCGTCTGAAGGGTTTAGGTATGTGCTCGTGAGCGGTATACCTATCGTAGATGGTGGTCGGTTTGTTGAAGATGTTCGGCCGGGCAGGCCCATAAGAGTGGATGAACATTGATTTGTTATCAATAAAAGAAATGCCAGGAGAAATATCATGTCTAGAATAATGTCTATTTTGCTCAGTTTTTTAGTGGCGGTAGTGCCCCTGTCCGCGGGCAAACTGAAGTTTGTCATAAACTATCCTACTGAGAAAAATGGTAATATTTTGGAAGGTCGGGTTTTGCTCATGTTGGCTAAAAGCGATGAATCTGAACCTCGTTTCCAGATTACCTACCAAAACCATACGGGATTGATCTATGGCGTGGATGCACTGGGGAAAAAGCCAAAGGGGGGTGTTGTTGTTGATGGCACTGTATTTGGATATCCCATCGAATCCCTTGATAATATTCCGGCCGGAGAGTATTGGGTACAGGGACTTTTGCATACTTATGAAACGTTTAACCTGAAAACAGGGCACACAGTGAAACTTCCTATGGATAACGGTGAGGGTCAAAAATGGAACCGTTCTCCCGGAAACCTCTATTCAACACCTAAGAAGATATTTTTGGACCCTGACAAGAAAAAATCTGTAAAGATTACACTGGATCAGGTCATTCCATCCATCGAGCCACCGGAAGACACCAAATATATTAAACATATAAGGATGCAGAGCAAGTT
>DCXX01000005.1:3558-4464 GCA_002329125.1 Fidelibacterota bacterium UBA2125
ATGAACATCCTGAAGCGAAGTATCCTTTAATGATTTTTCACGGTCACTATCCTCATGATTTCGGCGGCTTCAGGACAGAACCACCCGATCCTGACTTAGAACCTAAGTACAGCGCACGTTTTGATTGGGAAGGTTATAACAAGACCGTTCAAGAGTATGATTACCAGTTCTATAAGGAGTGGACGAGTCCAGGCTTTCCTCGGGTACTCGTTATCAAAATCCAGCACCAAAACCCGTACTACGATGATTCCTATGCCGTCAATTCCGCCAATATCGGTCCTTATGGTGATGCTATCACTTACGAACTGATTCCATACATTGAAGAGCAGTTTCGCGGTATCGGAGAAGGATGGGCGAGGTTTCTATATGGTGGTTCTACCGGTGGGTGGGAAGCACTGGCAGCACAAGTGTTCTACCCTGATGAATATAACGGCTGCTTTGCCGCTTGTCCCGATCCTATCGATTTCCGGGCATATTGCCTTGTGAACATTTACGAAAATGAGAATGCCTATTTTAAGGGTGGTCCATTCAAGCGCATTGAAACACCAGCCCACCGAAACTACCTGGGTGAAGTTAATGCTACTGTTAGAGACATGAATTATGTGGAATTGGCTATCGGCAACAACGGCCGTTCCGGTGATCAGTGGGATATCTGGCAAGCGGTCTACAGCCCCATGGACTCAGACGGCTATCCCAAACCGATCTGGGACAAAAAGTCAGGTAAGATTGATAAAGAAGTGGCTGACTACTGGAAAGAAAACTATGACCTCCGTTATGTTCTTGAACGGGACTGGGCAAAGATTGGTCCGAAGTTGAAAGGTAAGATTCATGTCTACTGTGGCGACATGGACAATTATTATCTAAACAATGCTGTTTACCTTATGGAAGAATTTCTGGAAGGGACTA
>DCXX01000080.1:0-6898 GCA_002329125.1 Fidelibacterota bacterium UBA2125
AGACAATAGAGACATCCATTTCATCTATGAAAATATCATATTCGGCAGAAATGACAGGCGGATCATTCACATCTGGTTTGCCGGCAATATCTATGGCAACAACACTATTTATTGGATCGGGTACTTCTTGAGGCACATTGATTACAATTGCATCCTCTTCGCGGAAAGCATCCAATTTTATGGTTGGATCGGATAGTAGGAAGGCCTGACCAGGTTGATTATATATGCCGGGGATCACCAAGCGGCCATTCTCCGGCCAGGAAAACACGTGAAGGTACAAACGCGTACCTCCCTTAACTGTTTTCTGGGTACAACGTCCCCAGGACAAATGTTTGAAAGGGCTGGCCTGGGTCCCGTAAATCGATTCGCCATTGGTTTTCATCCATTGGCCCATGGCCGCAAGACGGTCAATACTGGCTTGAGGAAAAAGACCTTCAGCGGTAGGTCCAACATTGAGCAAAAAGTTGCCCCCCTTCGAAGCAATATCAGCCAATTTTTGGATCAGATCCTTGCTGGACTTCCAGTTATTGTTGTGCTTGTTGTAGCCCCAGTGATCGTTCATTGTCATGCAGGTTTCCCAATCAATGCCAGGCAGACCTGTGGGTGGAATTTCCTGTTCCGGGGTACCGAAATCACCGGCATAATTTCCCTCTTTCGTTAACCCTTGCATACCAGCACGGCCAGCATCAACTCTGTTGTTGATAATAATGGAAGGTTGAAGATTTCGCACATAATCGTAGAGATCCTGACCGTATTCGTGGTTCCATGTCTCCTCCCATTCACCATCAAACCAGAGTACCCCAATATCACCATAATTTTGGATCAACTCCTTAAGCTGTTTTTTCATGTGAGAGATATACCGGTCAAAATCGGCGCCATCCGTTGTACGACTTTCCCAACCACGGCGGGGAAGATAGTCCGGATGATGCCAGTCCATAATGGAATGGTACCAGCATATTTTTAACCCATACTTGCGACAGGCATTGGCCAGTTCGTCCATGATGTCCCGTTTAAAGGGTGTAGACATAATGTCAAAATCTGTGTAGCGGGAATTGAACAGACTAAACCCATCATGATGCTTAGACGTGATAACAATGTATTTCATGCCGGCATCCTTAGCCATGCGAACCCATTCGTCTGCATCGAATTTTATGGGATTAAACTCATGAACGAACTTATCATATTCATCAATAGGAATTTGAGCGGTTGTCCGGATCCATTCGGCGTGATTGGTCTCGCCTTTCCATTCTCCAGCTGGGATGGCGTAGAGTCCCCAGTGAATAAACATGCCGAAGCGGGCTTCCCGCCACCATGCCATCCTTGCTTGCTCTTGAACCTCTTCCGGCGTTCCTAATTGAGCTAAAGTCTCCGTCTGACTTTCGACTAGCTCCTGAGCTCTCACCAAGCTCATCAGAATCAATAACGACAGTAAGTTATAGAGGACATAATTAGGTTTCCTGCCTTCTGCTTTTTCGTTGATCCTAGAATGCCTCATGATGATGAATTCTTCTCTTCAGACCTTTTTAATTGCTGATGCAGTTGTTTTACCATCTCCTGCGGCCCGGGAGCCTGGGGCAGCAGTTGCACCAGCTTTTCAGCATATGTCAACGCACGATACCATCTCTGTTCCTGAATAAAGAACACCGCTAAGGCATTTACAATGTCAGGATCGCCGGGAGCGGTCTCATGAGCTTTCAAGTACATGACCTCCGCCTTCTGCCGCTTGCCCAGGTGATGTAGGGTCAGTCCGTAGTTGTACCGTTTACGGGCGTCTCCCGGCGACAATTCGACTGCGGTTGACAACGGTTCAACCGCCTCGTCAAGACGCTGCTCTTCAGCCAACAACAAACCGAGGGAATAGTAAAGCTCCCCTTCATGCGGAACAAGCTCGATGGCCTGACGAAGTTCGCGTTCTGCAAGATTGTTTCTACGCGTGCGGTTATAAAGATTCACTATATTGATCCGCGCTGGCAAAAAATAGGGGTCCATTTTGACGGCGTTGCGGTAGTGCACTTCTGCTGAATCAAGCTTATCCTGGCTCTCATAAAACACGGCAAGATTCAAATGCGCCCCGGGTTGGTCAGCCATCGCATATTGCACCGATTTGAATTCATCGATTGCAGCTTTTAACCTGACCTTTTCCGCCGATGCCAGCTCATATAATGGTACCTGGCTGAGTAAACGGGTTGCCGCCAGGCGGACCGCAAGCACGGAATCGCTCAATAAAGGTAGCATATATTTTACTCCGTCTTGCGGAGGCATACGGTTCAATCCACCCGCAGCTGTAGCCCGCACTAATGGGTTCCGGTTCCGTGTTGCTTTTAACAAACTTTTCTCGATACGCTCGGAACTGTACTGCCGCATCAGTTCCAGGGCGCTTGCGCGCACCACAGCCGGTTGCAGACTATCACTGGCAAGGTTCATCAGTTTATCCAGTGCAGCGGGTTGGCCCGAACGTCCCACGGCGAAAACTTCCGCATAATGTTCACCTTCCGAAACTGTTGGACCATTCCAATCGGCCACCACACTGGCAGCCCATTGTACGGTTTTATCTTCGTGACACATGGTGCAAGCATCGGGTGTTCCCAGCTTAACCGAGAGGTCGGGCCGGGGCACCCGAAAGCTATGATCCCGACGTGAGTCCACAACCATATAAGTTTGAGCCGGCATATGGCAATTCACGCACTGCGCCCCCTCCGAGTCTGGCTGGTGAAAGTGATGTTCCGGCGAATCGTAATTCTTCAGTTCCAGGGTCTCGAACTTTTCACGGGGGAACTGCTGATGGCACTGCACGCATACACCATTTCCTTCCTGAACCAATTTTAACGTGTGTGGATTGTGACAATCGCTACATGCTACCCCGGTCTGATACATCCTACTTTGCAGGAAAGACCCGTAAACATAGACTTCATCAAGAATCTGCCCGTCCGCATGATACAGGCCCTGGCTTAGAACAGCGGGTAAAAAGTTGTTTAGCAACGGGGCCCCCGCAGAAATCCTGTCACTAAGTTGACTGCGTCGGGAGTGGCAGGGTGCACAAGCATCGAGCTGTCGGGAAGAACTGTTTTTCATGTCCACTATAAGGTGCTTTCCGCCAGACGGCTGTGTAGCTTCTTTGTCCTCAGTCTGAGCCCAGGCAACATGAGCCTTGCCGGGACCGTGGCACGCCTGACATCCTACGTCGATCTGGGCCCACTCAGTCTGGTAGGAATTAGTCCTGAAATCAAAATTCTTACGTAGATCTGTTGAGTGGCAGTATGCGCACATATTGTTCCAATTCTGATAAATACCGGTCCAGTGCAATGGATCGTCGGCTGAATGTTTTTCACTGGGATATAGGTGAAACCAACGTTTTCTCTCCGTATCCCAAGCGATGGTTAAACATTGTAATCGGCCACCTTTAAAGTCGACGAGATACTGTTGTAACGGCTCAACACCGAATGTGTATTTAATTTCGAAGTCGGCCAACTTTCCGTCCGGACCTTCGGTGTTAATAAAAAACTTGTTCTCTTTTTTGAAAAACCGCGATGTGAGGCCGAAATATGTGAATGAGCTTTCATTGAAATCACCAAGCACAGTTCTTTCATCAGCTTTCTGCATTGCCATATCGTGATGAGAACCTTGCCATTCCTGATATTCCTTCTGGTGACATTCCATGCAAACCTGTTCATCGATAAATCGGTTTATAGCCTGGCTTTCATCCTCTTTCTCACCTCCTGCCAGAAAGAACAGTACCAGGCCACAACAAAGCAGCGCTAAAAAAGCTGTGATTGAACTTCGATGCGGCTGCGTCAACTTTTATTGATGGCAATCATATTATGACCGAAACAGCGTCTCCTCCCGATTGAACCATTTTACACAGCCATAAATAGAGACAGCCGCCAGTAAAAAGAGGGAAAGATAAACTTCAGCAATAAGTATGGGATCTGCACCTCCGCCTAAAATGGCTTTTGTGGCAAGTGAAAGGTTAAGAATGGGTATTGCAGCCGTTACAGCGCTCAACTTGAAACCAGGAAGCATACCGATCATAGCGGGTAAAATTATGATGATGTTGAGCGGTGCCATCATACTTTGAGCTTCTTTAAATGATCTGGCAAAGATGGAAATAGCTAGAGCCACAGCGGCAAAGAAAGCTGATACCGGCAGAACCATACTCATAATAATAAAAATCCTTCTGGGCCCGAGCATATCCATTACTGTCTGAGTAATATTTGTTTCAATAGTCGGAAGAAATTGATAAACCATAATCAAAACACCCAGCATTGCGAGAAAAGCTGTAGCAATGCTAAAAAGAACAACAACAAGAAACTTCCCCATGACAATATCAAATCTGCTGGCCGGTGAAGACAGAATAGTTTCAAGAGTACCCCTCTCCTTTTCACCAGCGCCCAAATCCAATGCGGGATATATAGATCCCATAAAACCAAAAATGATGAAAATGTAAGGGAGGAATCCCCCGGCGTTTTCTGCAAACTTCTCCTCCGTGGATGCTACATCTTCCCTTTCTATGGCAATTGCATCAAAAAGGGTCTCATCGAGTTGCAACCGACCGATTCTTTCATTAACAATCTCTCTGTCGTACTGATCAATGATAGCTTCAATCCTACGGCGTGCAGCATTGAGTGACTCCGATGACTTGAAGATAAGCCGAATCGTAGCCTGCTTGTCTCCTTCTACAAACTCAGAGAAATCCTGCGGAATGATGACAACACCATCCAGTGTCTGTTCGGCTGTCATTGAACGGGCACTGTCTGCATTTGTCATGGTGACAAGAAAGAAATTTTCCTCTTTAGTTAATCTTTTAAACAACTCGGGCGAAGCTGTCTCATTAATGACAGCTACCCTCAACTCCTTGTCCTTCGCTTTTTCTATTTGTGACTGAGTCAGCTTTATAGCTGTTGTTGCAAGGAGCGGAATCACTACCAGCGGCATGACCACCATCATGAAAATTGTACGTCGATCCCGAATCATGTCTGTCAGCTCCTTAATGAGAATGATGAACCAACCCATGCTACGCCTCCTCTACCAGACGGACAAACTCGTCTTCGTATGTGGATTCTGTCATCTGGTTCTCAAACTGATCCCGGCTTCCGTTAAAATAAAGTCTGCCTTCATGAATAATAGCAAGATCATCGCAAAGAAGTTTCACCTCTGACATCTGATGGGTGGAAAAGATGACTGTCTTACCCTCCTCACGGCAGGCACGGATCAGTTCGATTATTCGACGTGCGGTCATGACATCCAGGCCGGTTGTAGGTTCATCAAAAACAACCACATCAGGATCATGAATGATGGTTCGTGCAATAGAGGTTTTCTGTTTCATGCCTGAACTGAGGCGGGCGATCCTTCGGTCTGAAAAGTTTTGCATATCAAGCATTGAAAAAATCTTTTCTCTCCGCTCCTCGAAATGATTCATCTCCATACCGTAAAGGTCAGCGATATATTGAACCATTTCTGTCGGTGTCAGTCGATCATATAGTGCTGTCTGTGCTGTCATAAAACCAATGTGCCGACGGACCTCCTGGGGCTGCTTCAATGTATCGTAACCAACTACAGTCACTGAACCGTGGGATGGTTTCAACATGGTAGAAATGATTCGTAGAGTGGTTGTTTTTCCTGCTCCATTTGGACCTATGAGCCCGAATACACGTCCCGCTTTACACTCAAAACTAACATCATCAACGGCGCGAATAGTTTTGGCATTTTTGTACTGCGGACCATGTTCACGACGCTGCCTTCTCGTCAAACGAAAATCTTTTGAGAGATGACCTACCTGAATCATGCTGTTGAGATTGATACAGTATAAAAAGTCATATGTCGAAACTTTGTTTGTATCTGATTGCTTAGTTGAGTGAGATTCAGCAGTTAGACCTAATGAATTGATGAAAGCTAACCTTAGGATTCTGAATGAAACAAGTACCCAATCTGGATGATATCCTTGCCGCTGCCAAGCGGATTTCACCTTACGCTCATAAAACACCGGTTCTCACCTGTTCCGCTATCGATGAAATGGCCCATACGAATATCTATTTCAAATGTGAGAATTTTCAGAAAGTTGGCGCCTTCAAATTTCGTGGTGCGTGTAATACCGTGTTCTCGTTGTCTGATGAAAAAGCAGAACGCGGTGTAGGTACCCATTCATCAGGAAACCATGCCGCTGCTGTTGCATTGGCGGCCAAACTTCGTGGGATAAAAGCTCACGTGGTTATGCCTGAGAATGCACCGGAGATAAAAAAGAAAGCAGTGATGGGGTACGGAGCTGAGATCACCTTTTGCGAACCGACTCTTAAAGCACGGGAAACAACTCTGGAGTCGGTTATTGAACAAACCGGAGCAGTTGAGATCCACCCATTTGATGATCCTCGCGTCATTTCCGGGCAGGGAACGGCGGCTCTGGAGCTCATGGATGAGATAGATGATCTGGATGCCATTCTCGCCCCCGTAGGCGGAGGAGGACTCATTTGCGGTACCGCTATCGCGGTGGCTGGCATGGGCAATTCGGTTTCAGTCTTCGCAGCTGAGCCAAAAAATGCCGATGACGCCTATCAGTCTTTTAAATCAGGAAAATTTGTTCCGCAAACTAATCCTGACACCATGGCCGACGGCCTCCTCACTTCACTGAGCGAATTGACTCTTTCCATCATCATGAAATACGTGAGCGATATTTTCACAGTGACAGAGGAGGAGATTATTACAACCATGCGAACTGTATGGGAGAGAATGAAGATCATTATCGAACCCTCCTCAGCTGTACCTGTAGCGGCGGTATTTAATCAGGCGAACGGTCTAGCAGGTAAAAAGGTGGGTGTCATCCTTACAGGCGGGAACGTAGATTTGAAGAAGTTTCGGTGGTCTTGAGCTGGGAACAGCAGATCCTTTTCCCAAACAATATACCTAA
>DCXX01000080.1:7224-8387 GCA_002329125.1 Fidelibacterota bacterium UBA2125
TAAGAACGTCCTCCACCAACTGCACCCAGATAGAACTCCCCACCAGTAACGACCTTTCTTCGATGTCGAAATGGGAACAGTGGTGCGGGACACTCATGGGTTCCCTGTCCGCGGGCGCTGAGCCAACAAAGAAAAAACAGCCGGGTACCTTCTGAAGATAGTAAGACATGTCCTCGCCACCCATGGTGAGATAAGGCGGTTGAACGCCTTTACCCACTACTTTTTCAGCCGCCAGAAACACCTTTTTGCTTTCTGCTTCCGTATTCACCGTGGGAGGATAGCCGTCGCTATAGTTCACCTCGATGCGAGCACCGTAAGTAGCACCAAGACCGTCACAAATTTCATGAAGGCGATCGTGAATCATTTTCCGGTTCTCTTCTGTATAGGCTCTAGCCGTTCCCTTCAGCACCACTTCATCGGCGATGATATTGTAGTTGTAACCACCCTCTATCATACCCACAGTCAGTGCTGTAGATTCCAGGGGATTGGTATTCCTGCTCACAATGGTTTGTAGCGCTGTAACCAGGTATGAAGCAACAACCACTGCATCCACAGTCCCGTGCGGGGCTGCACCGTGACCCCCTTTTCCCTTTACTGTAATGATAAATTCATCCGCAGCAGCCAACACAGGTCCTGGTTGTACGCCCACCGTCCCAAAAGGCTGATAGTTCCACAGATGAATACCGTACACTTCATCAACTTTGGGATTCTCAAGGACACCATCTTCGATCATGTACCGTGCTCCACCAAGACCCTCTTCAGCTGGCTGGAAGATAAACTTTACAGTTCCCTTTATACGATCTCGCTTCTCCGAAAGCACTTTCGCCGCCCCAAGCAACATCACCATATGGCCATCGTGACCGCAGGCATGCATGACACCGTCATTCACTGATTTGTATGCCACATCACCGGTCTCCTGTATAGGTAGAGCGTCCATGTCCGCCCTTAGGCCGATACAAGGTCCGTCACCACCCTTCAAGATCGCCACCACGCCAGTTTGGCCAATGCCAGTGGAAACCTCTAAACCCAGTTCATTCAGTTTTTCAGTGATGAATTTGGCTGTCTCGTGCTCCTGGAGCCCCAATTCAGGATATTTATGAAGATCTCTCCTGTTTTCAATGATCTCCTCACTGATAGCTTCAATCTCTGGTCTCAATTCGATG
>DCXX01000031.1:0-362 GCA_002329125.1 Fidelibacterota bacterium UBA2125
CTGGTTGAAGATTCAATGGCGAAAAGTTCCATGGCCCGCCCAATCTTCATGTGATAGTCAGGTTCGCTCTTGTCAAGCTCGCTGACGGCTTCCTCAATTTCAGCAATGGCCCGGTAAATGAGGCTGTCTAGGGCATAAGTGCGGATGGTCATATCAGCAAATTTCTTTTTTATAGCATCGAAAAAAGCGATAGGCTGTCCGAACTGACGCCGCTCGAGAGCATACTCGCAAGTATTTGATATGATCATTTTGCATCCTCCTAGATCGTGTGCGCCAAGCTTGAGACGACCTTGGTTGAGGACATTAAATGCAATAGCAGCCCCATC
The DNA here is from genome assembly GCA_002329125.1 of Fidelibacterota bacterium UBA2125. Classification (GTDB taxonomy): domain Bacteria; phylum Fidelibacterota; class Marinisomatia; order Marinisomatales; family S15-B10; genus UBA2125. The sequence continues at coordinate 327 of DCXX01000031.1, forward strand.
TCCAACATTGCCCAACAGGTTCTCAACGGGTACATT
>DCXX01000031.1:755-25672 GCA_002329125.1 Fidelibacterota bacterium UBA2125
TCAAATCCTTCCATGGTCCGCTCCACGATGAAAGCGGAGAACTTAGTCCCTTCGACTTGAGCAAAGAGAGTGAAGACATGAGCCATGCCGCCGTTGGTGATGAACTGTTTTTCGCCGTTCAGAATGTAGTGACTTCCGTCCTCACTCAAGATGGCGGTGGTTTTTGAGGAGGTCGCATCTGAACCCGCAGTCGGCTCGGTGAGTGCGTAGGCGCCAATGAGTTCGCCAGTGGCCAGTTTAGGCAGATACTTTTCTTGCTGCTCTTCATTCCCGAACCAAACGATGGGGAGCATGCCGATCCCTGTTTGCGTGGATACTGAAACGGTAAATGCAGCTGAGCCGCCGTAGGCTAAAGCTTCCGCTACGACAATACCCGTTACTTTATCCATTTCCATTCCGCCGAGCTTTTCTGGGATATCGATTGAAAGCAATCCCAATTCACCCATTTCTCTGATCAACTGTTTGGTGAGCTCCAGATCTTTCGACTCGATCTGTTTATTTAGTGGGTAAACTTTTTCAGTGACAAAATTCTCCACCATCTTCCGGATTTCTTTCAGTTCCTCATTCAGCTGTTCGCGGGTGAAAATAGGGGAGGAACCCACTGTTTCCAGCAGATACATGCCACCAGTCTTTCGGTTTACAGCAAGATTATCCATGATAAACTCCTTCTCATTTTGCTCTCAATCCTGAAAGGATGAAATCTGTTATCGTTTCAAAGTAGTGTTTGGCACTGAGGCCATCGGAATCAAAAAATGCGAACCAGACAATGCCCTCAATATTGACCATGATGGAAAGCGCAGCTACCTTTACGTCAAGGTTCTTGAAATCTCCTGAATCAACACCTCGCCGTACGATGCCTTCAATTAGCTCAAGGAATTCCTGATAAACTTTGTGTGTTTTTTTTCGGAAATCTTTATCGCGGCTGGAAAGAGCCCAGAATTCAAGTTCAGCCTTGAAAACAGTCGGATTATCATTGTAGGCGTTCAGGAAAAAATCAAAAAGTGCCTTGAGCTGATCAGAGGCAGAAAGATCCTCTTCAACAATATGGTTAAGGGTGACACCCCAGCGGTTAACCCAGTGATTAACAAGGGAGAGGAAGACATCTTTCTTGGAACTGTAGTACCAGTAGATGGCTCCCTTGCTCAGGGCCGCTTCTGACACAATATCATCCATGCGGCAATCGGAGTATCCCTTGGTAGCCACCACGTTCAGTGCCGCGTTCATGATCTGATCTTTTCTCTTATCTTTTATTTTATTCAAGTTTGAAGTTGCCATAAACCGACCAGTCAGTTTACTAAAGATAATTATGATACTGATTAATTGCAAGAGCCATTTTTTCATGCAATTGTACTAAACGAGTTTATATAGGATCTTTTTACCCTTTTTTGTTGCAATGCCAAATGAAATGCAATATATTTATGCTATTGAGAATCATTCTCAATTAGTATTAATCACTTATTCAATCAGTTAAAGGGAAGTCATGATAAAGAAGTTCTTGCTCTGTTTCTTTTCAATTCACTCATTATCATTTGCCGAAGTCGCTCTTAGCGGATTAGTAGTTGATTATGAATCGGGTGTTCCATTACGGGATGCCAATGTACGCGTTGTGGGAACTAAATTGGGTGATGCAACTGACATAAGTGGTTCATTTATAATTGATATTTTAGACCCCGGTTCCTACGAAATAGTGGTGTCAGTTATTGGATTTGAAGAAGCCTCGCAGACAGTTTCCATTCGGGAAGGTCAATCAAAAAAGATCAGATTTGAATTAAGATCTAAAATACTGGAACTTGATCCTGTGCTGATATTAAAGGAACGTTCAAGTGTTGTTGGATTTGGGCCAAAATTCTTGAGAATTCCCGGGTCCACCAGTGTTGTTACTTCTCGCGATTTGGCGAAATATAATGATACCGATATTAATCGTATCATTACTCGAATCCCGGGCGTATATGTTCAGGAGGAAGATGGCTTCGGCCTTAGGCCCAATATTGGTATGAGAGGGACAGGTGTTGAAAGAAGTTCAAAGATCAATCTAATGGAAGATGGGATCCCAATTGCACCAGCGCCTTATTCGTCCCCCGCCGCCTACTATTCGCCGACAGCTGGTCGCATGGAGTCCTTTGAAGTCCGTAAAGGTTCGTCACAGATTAAATATGGTCCCCAAAGTACTGGCGGTGCTTTGAACTATATTTCTACATCTATTCCACGAGATTTTCGTGTAAAAGCCAATTTGTTTGGAGGTCAGTTCAATACTTATAAAGCTCACGTGAATATTGGCAGTTCTGGAGAAACTTTCGGGTATTTGCTGGAAACCTTTATTGATCAAACCACTGGATTCAAAAATCTTGATCATGCCGGTCAGAATACAGGTTATAGTAAAGCGGATTACCTTAGCAAGTTTAGGTTCAACACACCGAAGTCGTTTACAATCCCGGCTGCCATTGAATTGAAGTACGGTATTACCGATGAATTAAGTAATGAGACCTACCTAGGACTCTCACGTTCCGATTTTTCCATTGACCCTCTTAGGCGCTATGCGGCATCTGGAATTGATGAGATGGATGCTGATCATGCCCAAACCGTTTTAACTGGCGTTGTTAAACCACTTGCCAATGTCGATCTCACTTTTGCTTATTACAAAAATGAATTCAATAGAAATTGGTATAAGCTAAGCAAAGTTGGAGGTGTAAGTATCGGTTCCATTCTTTCATCAGACAATAATCATCCTGCTTATGCTTTGCTAAGTGCCGAGGATACAAGTGACGATGTTTTCCAGATCAAAGCAAATAACCGAATGTATAAATCGACAGGGTTTCAATTAGTAGCTAATAGTCGCTTTTCACTATTGAACTCTTATCATAACCTGATGGTTGGGTATCGTGATCATTCGGATGAAATGGATCGCTTTCAAAAAGTAGATAAATATGCTATGCGATCTAAGGAACTTGTTTTGACCACAATAGGGATTTGGGGTACTGGCTCTAAGAATAACCGTTTTTATTACGCTGATGCAATTTCATACTTTATTGAAGATGAAGTCGAAGCGGGTCCATTTAAAATCACAGTTGGTGTTCGCGCTGAAGATATTAGTGTTCAGAGAAAAGAGTGGAAAGGTGATGTTTCTGATGAAGGTGGCTCTTGGAATGACCCGAACCGAGAATTAACACCCAGCGTAAAGACAAAGAAACTTGACGTTATTGTGCCTGGGATTGGAATGGTCTATAAACTCAACCCTTCTTTAAGTCTGATAAGTGGCATCCATAAAGGTTTTTCACCACCGGGTCCTGGTGTTGATGAGGAAGATGATGTAAAGCCCGAAGAGAGTGTGAATCTTGAATTGGGTTTTAGATATCGGGTTGGTTTAACTGAAATTGTTTCAACTATTTTTAACAACCTATATCAGAATTTGTTAGGAGATGATACTCAATATGCAGGCAGCGGTTCCTATGATCAGTTTAATGCCGGCCAAGTGAATATCAATGGCCTGGAACTTGCCGCAAGTCATATCATTCCTATTGGACTAAAGTTCATGCCGCTTCACCTAAGTTATACATTTACTTCGACCGAATTCCTCAACAGTTTTGAAAGTAATTTTGAAGCATGGGGTACTGTGATGGCCGGTGATGAAATGCCATACGTTCCAAAACATCAACTTTTCTCGGAAGCTGGCTTGGAAGATAGAGCGTGGAGTTCATACATTCGATTTCGGCTTATAGATGCCATGCGAACAGTGGCCGGCAGTGGTGGGATAGATTCCGATTTTTCGACTGATGTGGTGGTATTATTCGATTTCTCAGCTGAAATTTCCATTTCATCAACAAGTCGTCTTTTCTTCAATATGAATAATATTTTTAACAATCATTATGTGGCCGCAGCTCGTCCCGCAGGAGTTCGACCAACCATGCCGAGGAATATTGTGGCAGGTGTCAAAATCATACTCTAATCAATGAAAGGTTAAACAGTGGCTGAATTACTAATCAGTTTTCGCGAAGTACTTGAGGCGGCACTCGTTATTGGAATCCTTTACACATATCTCGTGAAATCAGAAAGAAGGGACATGCTTCCGGTAATGTGGAGGGGTGTGATGGCAGCTCTGGTACTAAGCCTTACAGCTTCTTTTATTATCCAAGCTGTGGCCGGCGGGTTTACAGGAGAGGCCGAGAAGATCTTTGAAGGCTTAGTGATGATTGCCGCTGCTGTTATCTTGGGAACCATGATTATATGGATGGCTAGGAATATAAACATAGCAGAAAAATTGGAGAGTCAGGCCGAGACCGTCCTTGAGCGAACGGATACGGCGACCTGGGGCATTTTTTCTCTCGCTTTCATTGCCGTTTTCAGGGAAGGAATTGAAACTGTTCTTTTCCTTTATGGTGTATTTGTCAATCAAGGAGGGCTCTCATTTGCATCATCAATGACCGGTGCTGGTATCGCATTGGGTCTTGGATACATGATTTTTGTTCAGGGACAGCGGGTTCCTCTCAAAACATTTTTCAATGTCAGCTCTGTCTTTCTCATTTTTGTAGCGGCAGGTATGATGGCTTACGGCATTCATGAGTTGGAATCGGCCGGAATTGTAGCAGACACAGGCAGGATATGGGATGTGAATCCTCCAGTTTTACCGAACGGAAGTTACTCTATTTTCCATGATAAGGGTGCAATTGGTGCCATTGCTAAAGGGCTCTTTGGTTGGAACGGTGATCCCAGCTATTTGGAAGTGGGGATATGGACTTTGACCTTAACGGGCCTTATGGTCACTTGGCGCCGTATTATTGCCGCACCACGGCCGGTAACAGAATAGGGTAGGAACAGAGCGCTACTTAATTTTCCCCAGCTGCCGGTACTTTTCCTTATACTTGTCATAGAGGACTTTGTGACGGTCACTCATATCAATCTTCTTTCCCTGGATATAAACCTGTGCTACTTGGGTGGTAATCTCCAGTGGATCGCCGTCTGTAACCATGAGTGTGGCATCTTTTCCTTTTTCAAGAGAGCCTGCTTTGTCAGCTATTCCCAAAATCTCTGCCGCATAAAGCGTTACCGATTTTAGGGCTTCATCTTTGGGAAGTCCGTATGAAGCAGCCTTGGAAGCTTCGTAGGGAGTGTTTCGGTGGCTGGATGCGCCGCCTGTTCCCATGGAGATACAATACTTCACACCAGCTTCATACAGTTTAACGGGACCAGTAAATGGTGTATCAAAATCTTCCCAACGCCTGCGGGGGAGAGAATTGACCGTCTCATAGATTACTGGTATTTCATATTTCTTCAGCAAGTCTGCCACGCGCCAAGCGTCATACCCGCCCACAATGACCATCTTAACATTCTGGCGGTTTGCCCACTCTACAGCACTCTCGATTTGACGCACTTCACTGGCGTGCATAAAAACAGGTACTTCTCTACGTAGTACAGGGAGCATAGCTTCCCAGCGCAGATCTGTTTCAAGTTCAATCTTCCCTGACTGATCTGCCGCCTCTTTTGCCACGAGGTAACGCCGTGCTTCTTCGAAAATGGTGTCCAGTTTTTTTAATGTTTCTTCTCGCCGTTTCGACGCCTCTTCTTCGGTAATTCGAAAATATCTGGAACGGACCGCACCCATATTTGGCCAGTTAATATGAAGACCTGCCGGTGCTTTTAGTGTGGAAGTTTCCCATGTCCAGCCGTCCAGCATCATGACAGCGGATGTTCCCGAGATCAGTCCACCAGTGGGGCACGATTGAGCTAACAAGACACCGTTTGAGCGGGTGACGGGAATGATTTCGGAATCTGGGTGGTAAGCAACTTCAGCGCGCACATTAGGGTTTACTTCGCCCCGTTCTGAAAAATCCCTTGTTACAGCCACGGCCCCGATCTCCGTTAAACCGATCACACTGGCAGCGGCGATCATTCCGGGATAAATATGTTTTCCCAGAAGATCAATGGTTTCTGTGTTGTCCGGTAGATTGGTCACCCTTCGGCCTATGGCAGTGATAATTCCTTTCTCGAAAAGAATAGCGCCACGTTGTATTTCATCCGCTGACACAGGATGAATGGTTGCGTTCGTCAGTAAAATGGGGTGTGTCTGCGGAGGTGCCGGCACCTGGTCCGAAGCAATGGAAACAGTGATAACCGCAAGCAATAGAGTATTTATTGTTCTTTTCATTTCAGTTCTCCTTCCACGCAGCTGTAAGATTCCGCTTCTCCAGGCCTTCTCATTCGTCGGCCTTTACCGGAACTTTTTTCCATTTTATTCTCTCCTGAGGAGAGTACTTTCTGAATAAGAGCATTTCGCTCTTCTTTCCTTTTAGCTCTCATTTCTCTGTCTCGGGTCAGGTCGAAATACTTTTTGCCCTCAATCCAGGTTTGTTCGCAAGCGGAATACATAGACATGGGATCACCGTTCCATATAACGAAATCAGCGTCTTTGCCGGTCTCCAGCGAACCGATCCTGTTATCAATACCGAGTTGAATTGCAGGATTAATTGTCACAAACCGGAAGGCATCCTCTTTGGACATAGGGCCGTACTTTGCGGCTTTTGCTGCTTCTGTGTTCAGGCGCCGCGCCAGTTCACTGCTGTCAGAGTTGTATGAAACTACTACTCCTACCTTTTCCATGAGGGGACCGTTATAAGGGATGGCATCTATCACTTCGTATTTGTAAGCCCACCAGTCAGAAAATGTGGAAGCGCCGGCTCCCACTTCCGCAATGGCTTCCGCAACCTTGTAACCCTCAAGTACATGCTGAAAGGTGCCGATCCTGAAATTGAAATCCTGAGATACTCTCGCCAGCATGAGGATTTCATCCTGCCTGTATGAGTGACTATGAACCAACCGTTTGTCATCAAGGATTTCCACGAGAGCGTCCAGTTCAAGATCACGGCGAACCGGGATCAGTTTACCTCCTTTTCCACCACCTCGAGATGCTTGTTTTGTCTTGTATTCAGCCGCAGCGGTGAATGCATCGCGGATGACCTGCTCCACGCCCATCCTAGTCTCAGGATACCGACCCCAGCTCCGTTCCCGCTTTACATTTTCTCCAAGAGCAAACTTGATCCCTTGCGGTGCACCTTTAAACAGAAGCTGATCCGGGGCCGATCCCCACCTGAGTTTGATTACGGCATTCTGCCCACCGATGGGATTGGCGGAGCCGTGGAGTACGTTAGCTGTTGTTAGACCACCTGCAAGTTGTCTATAAATATTAATATCATCACTGTTGATGACATCCTGAATCCGCACCTCGGCTGTGACAGACTGTGCTCCTTCATTGATCGAAAATCCAGCGGTGTGGCTGTGACAATCGATGATGCCGGGAGTCACATGTTTTCCCTGTGCATCAATTATTACCGAATTTTTTGCTTTAGGGGAGATACTGAGGTTCTTCCCCACTTTCCAGATCTTACTATCTTTTATCAACAGGTCACTGTTTTCCATAATGCCTTGTGATCCCATGGTCCAGATGGTGGCGTTTTTTACAAGAATCAATTCGGGCTGAGACGGCATCTTCTCAAAGCCGAAAGCGCCTTCGGGATAACGGACCGCCAGTTTGCTGGCCTTCTCCTGAGTCTCTGTTTTCTCTTCCTTTTCTTTTTCATAAGGTGCCACCAGTCTGGCGAACCAACTAAGAGTACCACCGGTAGGTGTCCGTCCCTGACCTTCTGCATAGTCTTCCTTGATAGATCCGGAAAACTGAATTATGCCATCCATACCTAGAGTGTCACCCTGCATTGCAAAATTGAACATGTTGTTGGAAGAGAGCGTCACTGATTTGAGCGGTACAGTCAGTTTATGGTTGGTTAGTTTGCCTTGTGGTTTTGTTCGTTCGCCGGTGATCTTTAGTGAATCGATGCGCACTTCGCCGTCGTATCGCCACTGCATGGTCCAGGTTCCCCGTGCGTCGGCTTTCGGTTCTGTGATGACCGGATATTTTATCCCTTCAATCCAAACTGATTCTACACGAGAATTTTTGTCGAAATAGTCACCATCAATCACCACAAGGTTTGCAATCTTTCCTTTTTTCAGCGTTCCCAACACTTCAGAAAGACCGAGGCGTTTAGCGGGTATTGTTGTAACAGAAGCCAAAGCTTCATCTTTTGAAAAACCTCTTTCAATCATTTTTAAAAGATTGTTTCTGAATGTTTTTTTGTCTTCAAGCTCGCTGGTGGTGAGGACAAAAGGGATTTTCGCTTTGGCAAGTTTGTTGGCGTTGTCAGGTGCCATATCCCAGTGCCGGAGTTCTTCACTGGTGATTTGAAGTGCTGTTTCCCAGGTGCTCACGTCCGGCGCCTTGGGGAAATTAATGGGTAGGATCACAAAACTATCCAGAGCCTTGATATCATTCAGTCTCCTGTATTCATAACCGTTCCCTTTCAGCCAGACATTTAGATCAAATTCTTTACCTATTTTCCCAGCCCTCAGTGATCCCAGTTCCTCGTCTGTCATAAACAGGATTGCTCCTTTATTTTCCAGATGAGCACTTAAGGCCGCAAGTCCCCGGTCTTCTTCTGGCTGATCATTGGTCTCAGGAAACCGCCCGTAAGTTTCCCACGCCTCTTTGTACCACTTTGCATCGTAGAATGTCTGACGAGTGAGCGCCACCGCTCCCAGAAGAGAGTTGGGATAAGTAGGATCGCTCCAGGTACCATATTCAAAACCGATGGCCTGCACCGGGCCATTTTCCTTTATAACAGAGCCGGGCGACCAGTTCCCAAGATGGATCAGTGCGGACTGTCCCCGAAAGATTCCTGAACCAGGTACCAGGTGAGCTGAAGTAAAGCCCAGGCTTCTTAAGGTTTTACCTTCTTTTTCCGGTAATTCATATTGCTCTAGGACTGAAAAATCAGGTTTTACTTTCGGATTCCAATGAGAGGTGGCCGTGGTGGTGGTTTTTTCCTCTTGATTTTGCTGGGACCGGCGACCCATTACTGGGGGTTTTTTATCCGATCTTTCAAGATAACTTTCGATAAAACCTGAATAAATGGTTTTGCCTGAAAGGTTCACTTCAAAAGCATCAGCTGGAATTTTCGCACTCTTGCCAATGGATTCGATAAGACCGTCCCGAATGACAATTTCACCGGATTCAATCACTTTTCCCGGTTCAGGAACGATGGTAGCTCCTTTCAGTACAAAAACCTTCGGCGTCTTGTGGTGAATAGTCTGGCCTGGATCGACCGGTTTTACCTGTCCTTTTGCTGTAGCAAAAAAACAAAAGAATATGAGAGAATAGGCAGTTGAGGAAAGTCTCGTTTTCATCATTGTTTCACCTCACATTATGATTTCATTTTCTTAAAAGTAAAGTTAAGGAATGATAGATAGACTAGCTGTCATTATTTGACCTGTTCCAATAGAAATAAATCGGTAGCCCAAGTAGCGTGAGGCCGATACCGGCCAGGGCTTCCAGAGGTGCGTCCAGTAATGCAGCGAGAACGAAGAATATGGAAAAAATGATAAACAGTGCAGGAATCCATGGGTATCCCCATGTTTTGTATGGCTTCGGAAGTTCGGGGCGGTTCTTTCGAAGAGCAAAGACAGCGGCTGCTCCAGCGATCCAAAGGATAAGGTTAACTACAACGACAAATGTAATGAGCTGTTCGAATGTGCCTGAAAGAGTAAGGATAGACGCCCAGACAGCCTGATAAATAATCGCCTTTGCGGGCGTATGATAACGGGGATGGATCTTAGCCGCGTGCTTGAAAAAAAGACCATCCTTCGCCATGGCATAATAGACTCGCGGACCTGTGAGTACTGCTCCGTTCAGTGCTCCCATGACAGATATAATAATCGCGACAACCATAAAGCGCCCTCCTAGTGAACCAAAGAGGGACTTAGCAGCGGTCTCGCCAATGGTCACGATACCGGCCATCTCATCCATCGGTAGCGCTCGTAAATAGACGATGTTCAACAGAAGGTAGAGTACTGTGGCCATTCCTGTTCCGATCAAAAGTGCCCGGGGCAAGTTTCTCTGAGGATTTCGGATTTCGCCCCCTACAGCTGTGACATATTCCCATCCGCCAAATGTCCAGAAAACAGCCACCAGTCCGCCTCCGAATGCAGTGATCATAGAGCTGAAACCGTCAAACTGAAATGACAATCTGAAATCAGGTGTCTCCGTACCCACAGCCAGGCCAGCAATAACGAAAATGATAATTGAGGCGATCTTTATAACAGTGATGACATTCTGGACGGTTTTCCCGACACCGAGCCCTAGATAATTCACAGCTGAAAATAGAAAAATCATCACAACGGCAATCACCTGACCGGCGGAGACTGTAATGGGTGATGTGATAATAATATTGTTCGGAGAAATGGAAGGGAAAAAGGTTGAGGCGTAAGTAGAAAAGGCAACTGCGACTGCCGCCACAGCCCCAGTAAGGTAGACAGAGAAAGAGACCCATCCGAAGAGGAATGCCGGTAGCCTCCCGAATGCCTCGCGTAGGTAAATGTATTGACCTCCCGCTTTTGGAATGGCAGCGCCAAGTTCGGCATAAGTGAGCCCACCCGCCAGTGCATGAAGCCCCCCCACTATCCACGCTAGGAGAAGCAAAGAGGGTGAAGGAAGAGACTCAGCCATGAGGCCGCTGGTCATGAAGATTCCTGAACCGACAACGACACCAATGACTATCATGGAAGAGTCAAAAACGCCCAATCCCCTGATTAAACCTTCGTGTTTATTCTCTATTTGGGTTGATGCGATCAATAGATTTTGTCTTGAGGAATTAAGAGGAATTCATCCTCCAGCCGTGAAATTTAGTTGTACCGGATGAATTATCTTTTTAGAAAAGGAACTCTTAATTAAGTTGAAAAGACAAAATTTTATAAGGATTAACTATGGCCAACTTCGAAGAAAAAGATCTTATTAATAATAGAAGATATCCTCTTCATTCTCCTGCTTCGTCATCGTATCTGAATCTTGTTTCACAATGTCAGCAGGATCTTGTTAAGAATGGAGCCTGTATGCTTCCTGGTTTCCTAACGACGGAAGCGACTGCTCAAATAGTCGCAGAGATAGATCGAATAGCTCCAAAGGCTTACCCCTGTAATGAAATTCACAATGTGTTTCTTGAGGAAGATGACATTTCTTTTCCTGAAGACCATCCCCGGCGTCTTAAAGAAAAAACCTCTCTGGACTCTTTAGCTTATGATCATATAGAAAAGGGTGATGCTCTACGAACTCTCTATGAATGGGATCAACTTCTTCACTTTGTTGCGGCTGTTCTAGGAGAAGAAAAAATGTACCGGATGGCTGATCCAATGGCAGCACTTACTGTCAATGTGATGAAAAAAGGTCAGAATCATGGCTGGCATTTTGATGAGTCACTTGTGACTATTACAGTCATGCTTGAAAAACCTCTGGAAGGAGGAGAATTCCAGTACGTTACTGATCTTCGTGGAGAAAGTTGGAACGACTATGAGTCACTTAATGATGTATTATCGGGGAATGAAGATAAGGTTCAAACTTTGCCAGTTGAACCAGGGACCTTACTTCTCTTTGCCGGTTATTATCAATTGCACCGTGTCTCACCAGTGGTGGGAGACACTACCAGGTATGTAGCAACCCTCTGTTTCAAAGATGAACCTGGTGTTTGCAACAGTCCTAAAGTCCAGAAGCTTTTCTATGGCAGGACTGCTGCTGTATGAGTTTCAAAGTAACAGATAAGGATATTCGAAACTACAGTAGAGACGGCGCTGTGGTGCTCCGTGGACTTTTTTCTGCCGAGGAGGTCGAGTGCTTGGTGAAAGGAATTGAAGCTAATATCTCTGCCCCAAGCTGGCGATCTAAAGTGGCCAGCAGTTCTGATGACCCCGGTTGGTTTATGGAAGACTTTTGTACCTGGCAAGATAATCCGGATTACCGACGTATCATTGAGAAGAGTTCACTTGCATCTGTTGCGGCACAACTAATCCAGTCCCAGGAAGTCAGATTGTTTCACGATCACATGCTGGTGAAGGAACCGGGTACGGAACAGCGAACCCCGTGGCATCAGGATCAGCCATACTACAACATCGACGGCAAACAAAATGTAAGTTTCTGGATTCCTGTGGATCCCGTTCCAAGAGAATGGACTCTTGAATTTGTAGCTGGATCTCACCTTGGTGGATGGTTCATGCCAAGGACATTTTTAGATCAACGAGCGAAATGGTTTCCTGAAGGTTCCATGGAGGAGGTTCCGGACATTGAAGCGGACAGGAATAAATACAATATTCTAGGCTGGGCGCTTGAGCCCGGCGATGCTGTCGCTTTCCATATGCTTTCGCTTCACGCTGCAGCTGGTATTCAGGGTGATCAGCGCCGAAGAGTTTTTGCGGTCCGGTTAATCGGAGATGATGTTATACACGCTCCTCGATCGTGGGAAACGTCTCCGGATTTTCCAGGTTTAGTAGATGAGTTGCCAGCGGGTGCTCCCATGAACCACCCATTTTTTCCGCTGCTTACTGATTGATTCATTCAGTTTTTTCTGACCTTTAGATTATTAGCCTATTTTGTCTTTTTTTGGGGAGACCCATAGCCGCCACCGCCAGGTGTTTCTATTATAATGCTTTCGCCTGATTTCACCACCCGTTCTACCTTACCAGCCAGAGGTTCCAACTTACCGGACGTCTTTTTTAACTGATTTTTTCCACATTTACCCGGTAATCCGCCAGCCATCCCATAGGGTGGGTAGTTGCGCCTCTCGGAAAGGATTGAGACTTTTCTCTGTTCCAGAAACTTCACTTTTCGAACGGTTCCATTTCCACCTTTGTATTGGCCGTCACCTCCTGAGTTTTTCCGTAACCCGAAATGCTCTAGACGGATCTCGGGGAAGCGGTGTTCCAATACTTCAGGATCGGTGGCTCTTGTGTTGGTCATATGTATCTGAACACCTGAAGCGCCATTGTGGCCTTTGCATGCTCCTGAACCACCAGCTATAGTTTCGTAATATTGTTTTCCAGAACCATCCTCCTTACCGAAAACAAAATTGTTCATGGTTCCCTGAGATGCGCCGGCAAGTTCCAGGGCGCCCATGAGTACATCAGTTATACGTTGAGACGTTTCCGTATTACCACCCACCACAGCTGCGGTATCTGCAGGTTTGAGTAGACATCCTTCAGGAACAATGATCTCAATCGGTTCAAGACAACCTGAATTGAGAGGAATATCCTTATCGATCATGAGCCGGAAAACGTACAGGACCGCCGCTTTTGTGACTGCCATGGGCGCGTTCTGATTGCCTTCCATCTGAAGACTGGTTCCTGAAAAATCGACTTTGGCCCTGCAAGTATGCGGCGGATTGCCACCTTTTTCAATTGAAATTCGTACGGCAATGGAATCTCCGCCATCGAGCTGATCCTTGAATTCGAGATCCACTTTTTCCTTTTCACCCAAATACGCCCATAATGCAGCCCTCATTGACTCAGTAGCATTTTCTCGGATGTGTCCCATATAGGCGTGAACTGTTTCAAGTCCATATTTTTTGATAAGTCTGTCAGTTTCGATGATTCCCTTGTTCACGGCTGCGATCTGTGCTTTAATATCGGCAATGCGTTCATCAAGGTTCCGTGCTGGATAGTCATTATCTGACAGCAGATTTTTCAGCTCATCCAGTCGGAGATCATCATTTTCTATAAGACGAAAATTATCGATCACAACACCTTCCTCATAAATTGACGTTGCAAACGGCGGTAGGGAGCCGGGAGTTATGCCGCCGATATCAGCATGGTGTCCTCGGCTAGCAGTGTAGAAAATGGGATCCTTCCCCTCGGCGAAAACAGGCGCAATGACCGTCAAATCTGGGAGATGGGAACCGCCACGATGAGGGTTGTTCATCAGAAATGCATCCCCTGGACTCATAGATTCTTTGTTTGCCGCAATGATTTCTTTCACCGATTCACTCATGGCGCCCAAATGGACAGGCATGTGAGGAGCATTGGCAACCAGATTGCCCTCAGGATCAAAGATGGCACAAGAAAAATCGAGACGCTCCTTGATATTAACCGAATGAGCTGTATTGATCAGAGTGTGACCCATCTGCTCGGCAATACTCATGAAAAGGTGATTGAATACTTCCAGCATGATGGGATCTCTTTGTGGTCCTATAGATACTTCTGCCATGGTATCCTGATTCAGAACAATGTGACCGTATCTGTTAAGTTCTGCTGAAAATCCTGGTTCAACTACGGTGGTGGAAAAAGCCTCTGTAATGATTGCAGGTCCCTCAATAAATGAACCTGACTGGAAATCATCTACATGGTAAATCGGTGTTTCATATTCACCATCTTCAAAAGTGACTTTTGTGGTGTCCCTTAGTTCAGGTTTACTTCTGGCATAGGATTGAGAGTGACTTTCTTCGAAGTGATATCCCCGACCGTTCACCTCAACCCTCAGATTGACAAGTTCCAATTCAGCGGTGGGGTCAAAGCCGAACAGTTGTTTATGGAGTTTGGAGAACATTTCCACTGTTTCTTCAAATGTGCCCAGTGGAATTGTGAGATAGTTATCTGTTCCAAGTGGCCTGAGATCGAGAAATTTTGTAGCCTCAATATTGGCTTCAGATATGCCGCATTGGGAGATTTCCTTTATCAAAGGTGAAGCCATCTCATTAAGCTGAGTCTCGAATTGTTGGAGTACATTTTTGTTGTAGGTTTTTACTATGGAGCGAATGGCGTAGCGAAATTGATTGGCCATGGCAATGCCGTAGGCGGAAAGAAGCCCTGCCATGGGGTGGATAACCATCTTTTTTATGCCTAGGATTCGAGCAATACCACAAGCGTGTTGTGCGGCGGCACCGCCAAAGCAAATAAGGGCATGGGTCCGTACGTCAAATCCTCGGGCCACCGAAATTTCCTTAATTGCCGAAGCCATGGTCTCATTGGCAATTCGGATAAAACCCCGGGCCACATCTTCTGGTGAAAGGTTTCTATCGAGTGAGACGTTAATTTGTTCGGTAATTTTTTTGAATTTTTTTCGTGTTTCTACTTCATTTAGTGGTTGATCGTAAGTTTTACCGAAAGCTTTGGGGAAAAATTCCGGCACCAGTCGGCCAAGAAGGAGATTGGCATCTGTGAGTGCAAGCTGGCCGCTTTTACCGTAACAAACCGGCCCTGGGTCAGCTCCTGCTGATTCAGGACCAACGCGCATCTTTTGACCATCGAACCAAAGAATGGAGCCGCCTCCAGCAGCCACAGTATTGATTCTCAGGCTAGGTGTCTGAAAGTGAATACCTGCTGTCTCTACTTCTACCACTTTTTCGAATTCACCACCATAGCGAGAAACATCAGTGGAGGTACCTCCCATATCAAAGCCGATAGTTTCATCGATTCCATTTAACTTCGCTATAGCCGCAGCACCGATAACACCTCCGGCAGGGCCTGACATGATGGCGTCCTTTCCTCTGAAGTTGTGAGCATCGGTCATTCCGCCTGAACTTTGCATAAACTCAAGAGGAATGTTGCCCGTCTTCTTTTCCACTGATTGTATGTATTCAAAAAGGACAGGGCTGAGGTAAGCATCCACAGCTGTCGTCTGTCCCCGTCCAACAATTTTGATTAACGGCATGATTTTATGCGAAACTGAGATCTGGTCAAAACCCATTTCAAGGGCGATTTCGGCTACACGTGATTCATGAACCCCATTTTTCCAGGAATGCATAAGTACGATTGCAAGAGATGAAACTCCGCTATTCATGATATCTTCTAGATCTTCTCTCAGAGCAGATTCATCCAGAGGCCTCACGACACTCCCTTCGTGATCCAAACGTTCATCTACTTCTCTGACATTTCTGTAAAGTTGTTCCGGCTTTTTTACCGCTAGGGCAAAGAGGTCAGATCTGGCTTGATTGCCGATTTCGAGAAGGCCCTTAAAGCCTTTTGTGATGAACAGTACTATTGGTGCACCTTTTCGTTCAAGTAGAGCGTTAGTGGCCACGGTAGTGCCCATCCGTATCCGACTCACCTTATCTTCGGGGATAGGACTTTCAACAGGAATATTCATCATTCGCCGGATTCCTTCTATGGCGGGATCGACATACTCCTGTGAGAGCGAAAGGAGCTTAAGACTGTGGATTTTTCCCTCAGGATCTACACCAATGATGTCCGTAAATGTGCCGCCTCGATCCACGGCAAAAAACCACATCTTTTTTTGAGATTGACCCATGATGGGCCAAAATCTACTTTATCACTAACGAGTAAACAGGAAGGAAATTCGAAATATATAAATTGGTTATTCGTGAATGATTATTCAAACAGCAATAAAATGAAAAAGTTGTCAATTGAGTTTCACTCGGTGATGGCCTAACTTCATTCGGAAAACACCAATAAATGACAGGAGAGATAATGATCAAGCATATTGTTATGTGGCAGTTAAAGAAGATCGATGGTAAAACAAAGGAAAGCACTGCTTCTGAGATTGAAGCTGAAGTCAGTAAGCTTCCCAATCTTATCAAAGAAATCAAAGCATTTGAAGTAGGCATCAATGTAAATCCGTCAGAACGTGCTTCTGATTTGGCTCTTGTATCTGAGTTTAAATCCATTGATGCACTGAAAAAATATCAGGACCATCCTGAACACTTGAAAGTTGTGGCTTTACTCCAATCATTGACTAAAGAAGTTCGTGTGATAGACTATGAGGTGTGATGGCTAGTTCAATGTTAGAAAATCGTCTTGAGGTGCTGTTGGCCGATTTAGTGGCTTATAATTCAGTAAACCCCAAATGGGAGGGGGGCTCTGGTGAGGCTTCCGTTTGTGATAATATATCCGGTGTTCTTTCCTCATTGGGGTTTATTCCAATGACTCAAGAAGTTGCTCCTGGACGGACCAACGTGGTGTGTACAATTTCAGGGAGTAGGGGAGCACCCAGTCTCATATTGAACGCACATGTGGATGTTGTGGGTGTAGAGGGGATGAATGATCCGTTTAAATTATGCCGGGAGGGTGACAAGCTTTACGGTAGGGGGGCGTATGATATGAAAGGGAGTGCAGCTGTCATGCTGGCACTGGCTGAAATTTGTGTTAAAGAAACGCCTCCGGGCGATATTTACCTCACCTTTGTTTGTGATGAGGAAAATCTCAGTATCGGGATGGAACACCTTATGAAGGAATGGGTCTTTTCATTGGACGCTCTTCCCTTGGCGGTAATCGCCCTCGAACCAACGGAGGAACAGATCGGTATTTGCCACAAGGGATTCGCATGGTACGAAATAGCTATTTCTGGAAAAGCAGCCCACGGCTCTCGTCCAGAAGAGGGGGTAGACGCCATTTTTCCCCTTGGGCCAGTAATTCAGGAAATTGCCAATGTTCAGGAAGAACTTACTGCCAGGATATCCCATCCTTATCTCGGTCAAAGTTCACTCCATGTAGGTACGTTGGAAGGAGGTACGCAACTTCCTGTCATTGCGGCAGGATCAAGACTCGATTGGGAGAGAAGAATTCTACCGGGTGAGTCCGAAGCTGATCTTGAAAATGAATTTAACAGGATCATCTCTTCAGCAGGAGCGCATACTGAAGATCACACTGTTAAAGCTAAAAAACTATTTAGCCGCCCACCTTTGGAGACTCCTGAGAGTGCTGAAATCGTTAAGCGCTTTAGAAACGCTTCACCAGATTCTCAGTTGACCGGTATGTCATATTGGGCCGATTCAGCCCTTGCCGCCGCAGCCGGTATTCCGGCCGTTCTGTTTGGGCCTATCGGTCATGGGGCTCATGCTACTGATGAATGGGTGAGTGCGAAAAGTCTTGTCAGGGTTTATGAAGCGGTAAAAAAAGTTATCTATGGAATGGCTGAACCAGTGGACTCACTGTTGATCTAATCTTTTTCTCCACCACCATTTTGGTGGTTTACGTTTTCCTCCACCCAAGATGTTGTCCAACCACAGCATGAAACGACGGATAAATGATCCCATTAAACGGAATCGAAGTTGATTGAACCAGTCTGGATAATTTCGGTTATAGGGACATACTCGTAAGCAAATTGAGCAATCAGTAACTTGATTCACCCAGAAGTCGAAACACTTTTCTGCATCCACTGTCCATTTTCTGATACCACTAATATTTGAACGGTTGTAGATCCGTTCTGAGGGATCATCAGCTGGAATAGCTCTCGGTGGACACCCATCATTACAACGTCGGCACACTTCGCAAAATTCTTTTACGCCGAATCGCTTCGGGTGGTCATGTGCAAGAGGAAGATCAGTAAAAACTTTTCCGATACGAAGACGAGGACCTAGTTCTGGTGTAATTAGGAGACCATGACGGCCGTATTCTCCTAACCCGGCTTTAATTGCTAGAGGAATGTTGAGAGCCGTATCGTTCATGCTGGACACGGCATTATAACCAAGATTCTGGATATACTGGGCGAGAGCTAGAAGTGTGATAGCATCTTGAGAGTAGCCGATGCCCGTTGCAGTTCCACTTAGAGCTGATGGGACGGTTTCAAGCAAATCGTGGTCCATCTCGTGACATACAACTATGACAGAAGTGAAATTATTCGGTAGATCCATTATTTTTTCGTCTTCACGTTCGCGACTATACTTGTGTGTATAGACCCAACGCTCATCATGATAGGTGATACCTACAAGATCAGCGCCAAAAAGTTTGGCGGTTTTTTTCACTTCCTCTGCCATGGCCTCAGGAGATTCAACATTTCGTTGTTCTGAAGCGCCCTCTCGATGGGCTGTGAGGTAATCCAAAAATCCTTCCCGCCGGTCCTCGTTCTCCAACCGTTCGGCAAAATAGTCAGCTACATGCCAACCTGCATTCCGAATAGCAAAATCTTTCTGAGCATAGCCGTCTACGTGACGCCACGCTTTCAACGGTTTCCGGTATGATTCGTAAAAAAGTTCTGTCTTTTTGGAGTTAATTGATGAGTCCCAGAATGAACGGTTATAGATATCGTTTTTCTGATTGAACCGTTGAAACTGATCAGTGATTTTGAAACCAGCATCACTATCATTTGCGCATCCGCCTGAACAGGTGGTACAGCCGTTCACATTGGAATTCATTATAATATATTATTGTTGGTTTTATTCATTGTAAAGGGTGCGACTAAATTCTGTGTCTCTGCAATTTACATTTTTCTATCTTCGAGTTTTCGTCTATGTTTATATTGTATTGCCTCAAGGGATGAAAGTCAAATATATTTCGTAATACTTTGATTTTTTTAATAAAGTTGATTATCGGTCGAAACCTGTTCGAACGCAAGTTGTAATAACAAAGTTATGAGTTGCATAACACTCTGAACAATAAATTGACTGAGGTAGAAAAACCTATGAGCTCTGGCCCCCTAACTGGATCTTTTTTTAGGAAACAGTTATTCTCAATTACTGATGCCTGACCGGATTAACATGATTGGTGTTTCCTTTGACGCCAAATCTTCTTTTTTGAACGGCCCGGCAAAGGGTCCTTCCGCCATTCGAGAAGTATTGTTCTCAGGTGCTTCTAACCTTTTCAGTGAAACTGGTGTTGATCTGGACAGTGTGAATGGATTCAAAAAAGTGATCGACTTGAAAATAGAAAATAGCGACGCCGGCTATCTTCAGATTGAAGGAGAAGCTGAAAAGCAATTGTCTGATGGTGCTATCCCTATCTTTCTCGGAGGTGATCATTCCATTACTTATCCATTAGTGAAAGCTGTTGCTAAATCAATGAAGCCCACTACAATCGTTCATTTTGATGCTCACCCAGATCTTTACTATGAGTTTGAGGATGACCGTTTTTCTCACGCCTGTCCATTTGCAAGAATTATGGAAGATAGTCTGACAGATCGGTTGATTCAAATCGGCATACGTACAACAAACGATCACCAGCGTCAGCAGGCGAAAAAGTTTGGTATAGAGTTGTATGAATTACCTGAGATGCCTACGGATCTTGACTTGGGCAATAATGATAAAGTCTATATCTCTCTGGACCTAGATGTTTTTGATCCCGCTTTTGTTCCAGGTATTTCCCACCATGAACCGGGCGGGCTGTCAGTTAGAGATGTAATCGGCATCATTCACAGCATCAATGCACCCATTGTCGGGGCCGATGTGGTTGAATTGAATCCACAACGCGACCTTAACGGGATGACCGCGGCGGTTGCAGCAAAAATGGTGAAAGAAATAGCCGGTAAAATGATGATAGCCTAGATTCGGCTCACTACTTCCCAGATAATCGAACTAATAGCAAAACCAATATAGACCAAAGAGGCAATGATCATCATGGTAGTTGCGATAATTCCCGGCCTCACTGACTTAGGAAGGTGTCGCTTATTCAGATAGAGAAGTAATGGGACATAAATTGCCATAGCAAAACCCCCGAGGTAAGCGGCGTTGAAAATAAAACCTAGCTCAGAGACACCGATACGTTCCATAATATAAGTGAGTAGACAACCAAGAATCATCCAACCTCCGCAGAAGATCATGTACCACCATCCCACGGGTCGGGAGCGAGCCTTTGCCACATTGGTATAAATAATATCAGCGAAGGTACGACTGACCCCGTCAAGTATCACAAGTTGAGTTCCAAACAGAGTCGCAAATCCGACAATGAGGAAAATTACTTGGCCGGCATTTCCCCACACTTCACCCAAGACCACAGCTTCATCCCAAATGAGGGTGCCGGGTGCAGGAATAATTCCCTGTGGATGTAACACTGCCAGGGCGCCAAACATGAAGAGAATTAATGTAAAAGTATTAAGTGCCCAAAAGAACATTGTCTGATCTTTCTTGACATAATCCCACCAGTCGGAAAATCTTTGCCTATTTTCAGGCGTATCTTCAAAACGAAATCCAACGGAGGGAATTGCTTCAGCCTTGCCTCTTATAGGATTAGTCATCTTAGATATCTTGGCTCCCATCCCGATATTTTTATCTCTTAAATAGAACCCATAGAAGAGATTGTAAATTCCGCCAGCGCCGGCAAAAACCAGGGCACTGAAAAGAACCTTTATCGAAATATTTGGATTGCGGTAGCCGATGTTGAGCATTCCTTTACCCAGTTCTTTCCAGATATCAGTCGACCCGATTGCGATAACGACAGCAATAAGTCCGAGAGTCACAATAACAATCAAAGCCTCAACACTCCTCTCTACCGATTGGTAAATGATATTGGGACCAAACAATATAATTGCAATAAATCCAAATGTAATAACCGTCCATAAAGTGTCTGATCCGAAGCCGGCGGGACCGACAATCAATGCTTTCAATGCAAGACCTGAGGCCCGTGCCCAGCCTGGGGCAATGCTTCCAAGAGCTGTAAGAAGCATGAAAAGTGGACCAAACCCAATCCAGATTCGGGAGAATCCCATAAACGCGGTCTCACCCGTAGCGATTGTCCACCGACCAATTTCCATATTCACCCACAATTGAAGGAAGATACCTAGCACTGCTGCCCAAACCATACTGGCTCCAAATTCCGCCACAATCCTTGGCCAGATAATAATTTCTCCGGCGCCTATGGAAAGCCCCACTAGGACAGCGCCGGGACCGGCAAGTTTCCAGAACGACTGCGTCCGTTTCGGGATGTCTGCTTTTTGTTGTTCAGCGATCATTTGTTTTTAGGACTAAAAAGACTGAAAGAAAAAAAAGGAGGAACCTGTTCAAGAATAATAGAATAAGAAATCGAAAAGTAGTTTTCCCCAGGAAAAAAGTAGAATGAACCAGCCTACAATGAACACTGAGGATCTGTGCGAAAGTTTTGTATGATCGATAATCCGGATACCGCTATGTAGATACCTTGAAGCTATAAATAGCCAAGCGAGGGATAGATCCAGCATGTCAACATTTCCCATCATGAAAATAATACCGGCCCAGGAATAGAATAGAATTGGCAACTGGAACATGTTCTTGTAGTGATCTCGTGCTGCTTGCAGATAGTCTGGCCTGTCGCCTTCATAGGTTTTGAAGAAGCCATACTTGACATCCCATTTTTTTATAGCTTTTTTCTGTACAAAATAGAGGTGGACGGTGACGAAAAATGTGAGAGCCACCATCGCTATAACTGGGTAGAGGATTAGGTTTGGTTTCACTCTTCAGATATCAGGTAGTAGCGATCAATCCTTGTTTTTCAGCTTCTTTTCTAACAGGGCCCCAAAAACCAATAGGTCTGGACATTACATAGTAGGCCACGAGATGGTCCATATCCTCGGGTTTACTAAAGAAAGTAACAGGCAGATATATCATTGCATTTAGCACAATTAATATCCAGAACTGTAGATAATCGGGCAAGGCTGGGATTACACCGAACCGGGGTAGGATCCAAACAATGAGCCAGCTGAGGCCAAGATTGGCTATCCATGCTGAAAGGTAACCCCAGGAATTAAATCTCCACCAGATTACCTGGAGGATATTCGGAAGCCAGACACCTGCAGCCATGATCCATAGGGCAAAAATGAGCCAGGCTGTAATCTCTTCGCCTATAATGACACCAAAAACGAAAGAACCAAGAAGAAGTACAAAGGTGGCAATTCTGCCTACTTTTACCAGCATTGCCTCGCTGGCTTTTGGATTTACATAATGGTGATAAAAATCCCGGGTGGCATACAGTGCACCTAGATTAAGGTGTGTCGAAACAGTGGAAAGGTGAATGGCAAGAATACCTGCAAAAAGAAAACCGACGAGTCCAACAGGCAAAAATTCAAATCCAATTCTGTACCATGCCATCTCATATTCACCGCTCTTTGCGATACCAGGATATAAGACAAAGAATCCAATAATAGCTGCTGCCCAGATGGAATTTCGGATCAATACAAGGGCAGAACCTGCCCAAATGCTGTAGGAAGCATCCCTTACTGTTTTTGCTGATTGTATACGTTGTGCTTCAGGGTACCAATCGATAGAGGTCCCCATTCCAAAACCGCCGATAAGGGCAATGATCATCATGGTGACAAACCAAGCTACTGGAAATTGTCCTTCGAACATGCCTGTGAAGCTGAAAAAGTTCAACCTCCAGGACTGGCCATTAAAATGATGAGAGGCTACCCGAGACCAAGATATTCCGCTATCTACACTGGCATCTATGTTCACACGGTTGTAAGAATCGTCTGAAGCCCAAACAATGGTATATTTTTCTCCTGCTTGCAGTTTATTAACATTCGTTGGGAAGAGGATCTCACCGGCGTGTGTTTCTTTGGATTTGATTAGAGTTGTGGCTCGTGATTCCAACTTAGACTGTGCGTCTTTTGAAATGCTACTTGCGATGGCAAAGGATTCACTGTTTATAGCAATAGGTTTTCCAGTCTCAACATCGGAAACACGGATCATTGCCTGTTGATCTTTCCATTCATTTGGGACTTCCCATTCAACGCTACTATTGTAGGATCCAAGTTTTGCAATAATTTCATCAGGGCCACCAGCAGCTACCACTCCCCAAATCGATACGATCACAATAATTAGAAGAGCAATAACACCCTGCTGAAAATCGGCCATGACCACACCCCAATATCCCGATGATAAAACATATATTGCCCCGAGCGTGGTAAAAATGAAGAGGCCCATCCAAAGTTCCCAACCAAAAATCATTTGACAGAGTTTTCCCATGGCGATGCCCACCCATCCAAGGATGAACATATTCATGAACACCTGCCATCCTGCAAGCCATCCGCGTAGTAACTCAGCACCAAGTCCACCAAATCGGAGACTTTGCCACTCAGCCTGACTATAGGCGAGAGATCGCCTGAATATTCTAGTTGAAACAAAAGCGCTAATGGCACACCATGCGGAAAAAAAAGCATACCAAAGCCCTGCAAAACCGTATTTGTAAACAACACCTGCCACCCAAATTGGGGTATCAGTAGCTGTATGAGTTGCATATACGGAAGAGGCAGGTAGCCACCACGGCAATCCCCTACCCGCCAGGAAAAAATCAGACTGTGATCGTTTCCCCATCCGATAAAAATAAATACCAAAGAAGATCATCAACGCCACAAAGAGCACGATCCAAAGCCAATCGAGGAACTGGAAAGTGATCATTCTTCTGAATCTTCCTGCTGGTTTCTGGAAAAGTATTTTATAAGTAGATATGTAAGGAAAAAAGAGAGGGACAGTATAATTGCTGGAATAATAACACCCAGAATAGGTGCTCCGATTGTGAGGACTGTCACCGCCATATAATTAGGTGTCATTGCGCTTATTTTTTTTGTAATGCAAGTAGGCGAAGATCATTCCTATGAATGAGGCTAGATAAGCGATGGACATACCTAATACCACGGCCAATCCCTGGTTCATTTTTCAACCTCCCATCTCTGGATATCTTCCAGCTGTCGGAGATAGTCCTTCTGTTTCTTTTCGTATTCATTGGAAATCTTTTTCAGCTTTGGATCGATGATCCACATCATAATTCCTGCTGAAACGATACCGATAGCCAAGACAACAAAACCTATTGTAATGGTAAGAAAGGATAGTGCGGTTCCTATCACAAGGGTGATATAGGATATTGTAGAGAATATTATGGCCAGCCAGTCTTCTTTATGCCAATCGTCGGCGTCGGCAGATGTCCATTCTCGTCTGATAAAACTCATTTTATGACTGGGGGAGTAACGAGGAGTTTAATCACAACTTTATTCAATGACAACTTCATCAATGAATATCCAAGCTTTTCCACCGGCACCAGGATGCCAGTCAGGGCATGTTTTGACATTTTCAGCATAGATTTTGATATAGCGGATATTATTGTGCTCTATTGATTGTATAAAATCTTTTGTGAACGAGTCATCTCTTTCTAGTGGTACATCATGTGCTTGACGTTCCAGAGAAGTGAAGTTCGAACCATCAGTTGACACAGAGAAGACGACCGATTTGGGGAGCCAAATCCATGATTTATTACTCTGAAGGAATGTGGTTTTTATTATATTTATATCCCTCAATTCCCCTAGATCAATCACAACATCGAAGTCAACTTCATGAAATCCCTGCCATGAGCCCCAAGCATTAAGTGCACCGCGAACACCATCAAACAGACCATTATTCCCACCTGCTGTATAAAGAGGGCTGTATTGT
>DCXX01000104.1 GCA_002329125.1 Fidelibacterota bacterium UBA2125
TGTTCCAGAGGTACAATCATTATACCTTTCGCTTGGCCAGATACACTGTGCCAATGAGAGCCACAAGGAGTAACAGCGAAGCCACTTCGAAGGGTAACAGGTATTTGGTGAAGAGCGCTTCTCCCAGCGCGTTCACCCCACCGGCAGTAAATGTCCCGTGAGGTTGATGCAAAATTCCTGAATCGCTCAGAAAAATGATCAAGACACTAAGGAAAAACACTATAACAAGAAAAAGTGACAGCCCTCGTTGTAAATACCTGAAATGTTCTTGAGCTTTCTCACGCCCGAGACTCAGGAGCATGATCACAAACAGGAAGAGAACCATAATAGCACCTGCATAGATAAGAATTTCAAGAATGGCCAGAAAGTAAGCCTCCAGCAGCAAGAATATCACCGCCAGAGAAAAAAAACAAAAAACCAGCAGGACAGCACTATAGACAGCGTTTCGATTCAGTACCACCAGCAGCGCCGAAGTAAGAGTAACAGCTGCAAAAAAGTAGAAGAAAAAACTTCCTGTCATCCGCTAGTCAGATCCGCTTCATGGCTTTTTTTCATATAGTAATTTTCATCTTTTGTCATTTCGTACACTTCCAGCAGACCGTCTTTGTTTATCCACAGGCCCTCACGGCTACTGTTCGAGAAGTCATATATCTCCGTCAGTTCGATAGCCTGTTCAGGACAGGCCATCTCACAGAATCCGCAAAAAATGCACCTCAGGAGATCGATATCAAAACTAACCGGATAACGCTCCTTGCCATCTTCCCACGGGGGTGCTCCCGGCACGATGTGGATACATCCGGAAGGACAGGCGGCGGCACACATTTCGCAGGCAACACAGCGAATTCTGCCATCGGGATATTTGTTGAGACGGTGAAGGCCGCGGTATCCCTCAGGCGGGATGTACTTGGCGTCAGGATACTGGATTGTAACTTTCTTCTGGAAAAAATGCCGCAAAGTAACCATCAGGCCGCGCAACAGAGCTGGGAAATACAGCTTGTCCCAAAAGGTCGGTTCATATGATGTGACAATAGTGGCCATCAGTTTACACTGTCAAGGTCAGATATCCGGCAGTTAGAAAGATATTAACGAGAGCCAGTGGAAGCATCACCTTCCAGCCCAATCTCATTAGTTGATCGTAGCGAAATCTTGGGAATGTCCAGCGAACCCAGATAAAGATAAAAAGAAATAGTGCTGTTTTGATGACAAAAGAAACTACAGAAAGCAGAACACCCAAATTTCCTAAAGCCGCTTCATTCATCAGAGGAATATCCCATCCCCCCAGAAAAAGTGTCACCGTCAAGGCTGAAGCAGTGATCATATTGGCATACTCAGCCATATAGAACATAGCAAACTTGATGCTACTGTATTCCGTATGATAACCCCCCACAAGCTCCTGCTCAGCTTCCGTCAAATCGAACGGTAGTCGATTAGTCTCCGCATAGACAGCAACCACAAAGATGAGAAATGCTAGTGGCTGTTTGAAAACGTTCCACGACAGAAAATGTCCCTGCTGCTGAATGATAATGTCATTGAGCCTGAGCGAACCCGCCAATAGGATGATGCTGACAATGGCTAACCCCATAGCAAGCTCATAGCTGATTAGCTGTGCCGATGACCTTAACCCGCCGAGAAGCGGATATTTGCTGTTGGAAGACCATCCCGCCAGAACAATGCCATAAACGCCGACACTTGTGAGGGCTAGGATATAGAGGACGCCAATATTGATATCTGCCACCTGAAGCTGGATCGCCCGCCCAAAAAGGTGAAGTTCTGACCCAAATGGGATGATGGCAAAAGTCATCAGGGCTGGAACGATAAGCATCACCGGCGCCAGAAGGAAGATAGGCTTGTCCACACCGGAAGGGATGACATCCTCTTTCATTAAGAATTTGATGCCGTCAGCCAACGGTTGGAGCAGACCCTTAGGACCGACCCGATTGGGCCCTAACCTATTCTGCATAAAGGCTGAAATTCGTCTCTCCGCCAGAGTCATGGCCATAACCGTCAACATTATTGCGGCAAACACCACAAGAGCTTTGACACAGATGATGATGAGGGTGACAATATCCATTACGAAGACTTCACCTTGCCATTAATAGAGAGTCCATAATCTCCGAGACGGAACAGAGATACGCCTTCATAAGCCGGAAAACACTTCCCCATTTCAGCCAAAATTTCCCCAACATCGGAATAGGAAAGTTCCTGTTTCCCCATGGTGTTAACCACTTCCATGATGATTCTCCAGTCTGGTCTCGCTTTTCCCTTTAACGGTAACGAGGGTCTTAACCACTGAACACGGCCTTGATCATTGGTAACAGTTCCTTCTCGTTCAAAAGGTGCAAGTCCAGGTAGTATAATATGAGCAGATTCTGCCACTTCCGTCAGGGCGTAACTTTGCACTACGACAAAATCCATTTTCATTAGTATCTCTTTCCATTCCTGATCCAATTCCCTATCTACACCATCGTCCAGTATATACATTACTTTAATATTCTGTTGATCAATCTCCGAGGCCATGTCTTCCAAAATTGACGGACATACATCATTCATCCCTCGATGATTGGGGGAGCGGTCGCTGTTGATAGAGAAGCCTGAAGGATAAGTGATTCCCTCTTCTTCAATTAAAGGCAAGGCACCAAAAAATCCTTTCTGGAAGCGACCAAGCATGAAATTAGTTTCATTGGTGTGAAAAGGAGATGCGACGAAAACAATTTTTTCTTTGGCATCACTCAGATTCTTCGCTACTACCTTAATTGCTTCATCCCACTGTATTTCGGTTAATTCCTCTTCGTCTCTTCGCATAGGTGAAGTCATCCGTTCTATCTCTTCAAAACGATGGAAACCGTATCGCCCTATGTCACAGATAAAATATCCGTTCGCATCATGATTTTCCCTCGGTGATACCCGAAAAATTCGATCCTTTTGGTAGAACACATTAATGTTGCACCCAACGCTGCAATCCTGACATACAGAAGGCTGCTCATGAAGATTCCATATACGATTCTTGTGGATATAATCCGTGCTTAACAGAGCCCCTACAGGACAAATATCCGTAACATTTCCAGCTAGGAGATTATCAAGCGGTTGGTCTTCTAAGGCGGATATTTTAAAGTCATATCCTCTTTTTTGGACAAACAGTTCACCTGTACCTGAAATCTGACGCGTGAACCTGACACAGCGGGTACACATAATACAGCGGTTCTGATTGATAACAATTTGTGAGCCAAGATATTCACTGGGTCGCACCCGTTTTTCTTCTTCGAACCGGCTGTGGGCATTACCAAACTTGAAAGCATAATCCTGCAAAAAACATTCTCCTGCTTGATCACAAACTGGACAGTCCAGAGGATGGTTCAAGAGAAGGAATTCCAGAACATTCTTTCTTCCCTGCTTTACAAGCTCAGTTTGAGTGTGAACAACCATATCATATTTTTCATCAATCTTTTTGTCGGGCGGTGCCTCACCAACAAACGTGTTACAAGAAACCTGTAGTTTTGGCATCCCTTCAATCTGAACGATGCACATCCGACAGCTGCCCACGGTCTCAAGTGCTGGGTGATAGCAGTAGTGAGGAATTTCAATCCTGTTGGCAGTAGCAGCCTGGAGAACCGTTATTCCACTTTCTACCTCCAATTCAGCATTATCAATTTTCAGTAGCGGCATTAGGTAACAGACTCCTCTTGCGAAATATATTGACGAAAATTATTTTCAAATTTTTCAACAAAACTTCTTACAGGCCACGCTACAGCTTCACCAAAAGGACAGATAGTTTTACCAAAACTTCCCTTAGAGAAATCAATAAGTCCTCCAATGTTGTCCGTGATCTCTAATATCATGTCAATATCATTGGAATTACCATCACCACTGGTAATACGTGTCAGTATTTTTACGAGCCAAGCTGTTCCTTCTCGGCAAGGCGTGCATTGTCCGCACGATTCGTGAGCATAAAATCGAGCAATATTCAGACAGGCTTGAACCATATCAACTTTTTCATCCATTACAATTACACCAGCTGAACCGAGCATTGTTTTTATTTCAGCAAGAGAATCGAAATCCATATTTACACTCAACGCTTCTTCAGCGGTAAGGATTGCTGACGAGGATCCTCCGGGAAAGACAGCTTTAAGTTCATTCCCATCCTTGATACCACCAGCAAGGTCAAAAATCAAATCTTTGAGTGGAATGCCCATAGGTTCTTCAAATACACCTGGACTGTTAACATTCCCAGACACACAAAAAAGCTTTGGTCCCGGCCCTTTCTCAGGTCCAATAGATTTAAACCATTCCGGACCCCGATTGATTATATGGGGAAGGTTGGAAAGCGTCTCTACATTGTTAACAACGGTGGGACATTTCAGATAACCTTCAATAGCCGGGAAAGGGGGCTTTATCCTTGGCCAACCCCGTTTTCCTTCAAGAGACTCTATTAATCCTGTCTCTTCGCCACAAATGTAAGCTCCTGCACCTCGATGTATAACTACGTCTAAATCATAATCTGAGCCAAGAATCCCCTTGCCCAGGAAGTTCCCTTCATAAGCTTCAGCCACCACTTTTTCCAGTAACTGATATTCTTTAAAAAATTCGCCGCGTATGTAAATGAAAGCTGTATTGCAACCTATGGCATAGGATGCAATGATCATCCCCTCCAGAATCTGATGGGGAGTTTTGTTGATGAGCAATCTATCCTTGAATGTCCCCGGCTCACTTTCATCAGCATTATTTATCAAATATTTTGGTTTTTCACCATCTTGGGGAATGAAGCTCCATTTCACACCAGCAGGGAATCCAGCACCACCCCTTCCACGAAGATTAGAAGCCTTTACCAATTCAATTACATCATCAGCACTCATAGCAAGAACTTTTTCAAGGGCACTGTACCCTCCAACACTTATATAAAAGGAAAGAGTGTGACACTCTTTCTGATGTATATGTTCAGTGAGTATCGGTTGAAAGTCACTCATTGAAGAGATTCCAGCAATTCATCAAGTATTTCTTTAGATAGGCCTTCATGATAATCATTGTTTATCTGCACCACAGGTGCTGTTCCACAGGAACCAAGACATTCGACTTTCATAAGGGTGAATTTTCCATCAGGAGTTGTCTCACCTGGACCAATACCATACCGGTCCGTGATATGATCCACCAATGCATCTGCTCCATTCAGACTGCAAGAGAGTGTCTGACACACCTGCAATATATACCGGCCTTGAACTCGCAAATAAAACATGGTGTAAAACGAGGCACAATCCATGACCTCAGCCGGATGTGTCTCTGTGATCTGGGCAACAGTATCTACAACAGCGTTTGAAATATAGCCTTCTTGTGTCTGCGCCAGATGAAGCAACGGGAGTGTGGCTGACCGCTTATCGGGATATTGGGATAGAATATTATCAACCAGGTCAGGATTGACATATTCAAACGAATCTTTGTGAGAATTATTGTCGCTCACCTATCTAATTCCCCCGCAATAATATTCATGCTTCCCAGGATTGCCACAGCGTCCGAAAGCATCAGCCCATCCATAATCTGGGAAAAAATCGAATAGTTAATGAATGACGGTGGCCTTGTTCTAACGCGGTATGGAGTTCGTCCCCCATTACTTACGATGTAATATCCCAGTTCGCCATTGGGTGATTCCGTGGGAACATACGATTCCCCTACAGGCGGCTCCATTCCCCGGTTCGGCATGGTTATCTCAAAATGGTGAATAAGCCCTTCGATAGAATTGTAGACCTCCTCCTTCGGCGGAAGATTTAACTTGTGGTCAGGATCAATGTTGATGTTACCGGAAGGCATATCGTTGATCACTTGGCGACAGATCTTTTCGCTTTGACGGATCTCCTCCGTCCGCACCAGATAGCGATCAAACACATCGCCGTTCAACGCAATGATAACATCAAAATCGAAGTCGTTATAGCTGGAATAGGGTTCCTTGACACGGATGTCCCAATCTATGCCGGAAGCTCTCGCCATAGGACCGCTCAGGCCATAGGAGATGGCATCTTCTTTAGAGATTACACCAACATCTTTTGTCCGGTTGTGCCAAATGCGGTTCTTGTTCAAGAGTGTTTCAATATCGTTTACCACTTCGTCCACTTGATCAAGAACTCTAACAACCGCTTTGTCAAAATCTTCGGGTATGTCACGCATGAGACC
>DCXX01000109.1:0-10657 GCA_002329125.1 Fidelibacterota bacterium UBA2125
GCGGACTTCCACGCCGGAGGTTTTCCCGCCCGGTACGGTGGCCGTATGGGCGCCATCCTTAATGTTATTAACCGAGAGGGAAACACCGAGAAGTTTCAGGGGAACGCAAATGTTTCTCTCGTTTCCAGCAAAATATTGATGGAAGGGCCGACACCAAAATTTATGAAGATGAAAGGGTCATGGATGGTTGCGGGAAGACGAACTTATTTTGACCAGATCATAAATGCCATTTTACGGGCGGGGGGGGCCGGAAAAGAAGCCAAGTTTCCCTACTATTTCTATGACTATCAGATAAAGGTAAATGTGGATTTGAACCCCGATCACCGCCTCACCTACAGCCGGTTTTACGGAGACGATGTTCTAGAGATAAACGTCTCCAGCAGCGAAGAGGAATATGATGTGTATTCAGACTATTATGAGAACAGTAAATCCAAATTCAAGATCGAGTGGCCCTGGGGAAATCACACCAACAGCCTTACTTGGCGGTGGTTGGTAAACCCAAAACTGGTTGCCCGGACTTTTGTCGCAAACAGCCGGTACAGGTTCCATTTTGATATGACTGCTCGGGAGGAAGGAGATTGGCGCATGGGGGGTGAGACGGGGACCTATGGAGACCAGTTTTCCTTCGACTTTTTTGATATAATTGACGATAGAACATTGGAGACAGAACTGTCATGGCATGGGATAACTAATCACCAGCTTATGGGTGGGGCACAACTGAAGCGGGTTAACTATAACCTCGGCATGGAGTTTGAGTATTCAAATCTTGACACCACTCTTTTTCTCAACCCCCTCAACATGAAAGACCAGACGATGGAAACCGCTCTTTTTATTCAGGACAAATGGGATGTTTCCTCCAAGCTTGCCTTTCAGGTTGGTGGCCGCCTTATGGATTATTCTCTCCATGATGAGCTTTATTTTGACCCCAGGTTTGGCTTGAAATATCTTTTACGTCAGGACCTTTCATTAAAACTAGCCTTGGGGCGCTACCACCAGTTTCTTACCATTGCCAACCCGGAAGACGAAACACTGCGTATTATTGACTTCTGGCTCGGCTTACCCGCTGACAGGCCTGCCACGTATGCAGACCACGCTATATTGGGTGTGGAATACCTATCGGGAAAAAATTGGCTATTCCGGGCTGAAACCTATTACAAGCATTTTGAGAACCTCATCACCCTGAAGCAGGGAGAACTGTTTACAGAGGAAACGGATCAAGTCCGCTTTACACCTTTCAATGAGTTTGACGAAACACGGGCTTACGCCTATGGTCTTGAGCTGCTGTTCAAAAAGACGGCAGGGCGGATTCGTGGCTGGGTTGGCTACACCTGTGCTGAAACGAAACGCCACATTGATAAACATGGTTGGTATTACCCAAAGTATGATCGAAAACACACTTTGAATATTGTGGGAGACGTGGCCATACCCATAATCAGGGAAACATATTTCAGCACCGCCTTACAGGCATCAAGTGGCCAGCCTTTTACACCGCCATTGGGGCGCTACGAAAAGTGGAACTCCTGGCATGACGCATATATGCCCAGCTGGAGTTATTACGAAAACAATTTGGTGGGCAGAAAAAACTCAGACCGCCTCTCCAGCTATTTTCGGTTGGACATAGGCCTTAAACAGAAAAAACAATTTTTCAACCGTCCTTATGAAAGATTCATTCAACTGATAAATGTGACAAACCACGTGAACCCACTTACCTACCAATACAGAGACAAAACCAACAGATTGACAGATGAAAGACTTGGGCTGGAGCGGGCAGCGGTACCCATGTTCCCCTTTTTCCTCACCTTCGGTTATAGGATAGAATTTTGATGCACTCACATAAAATCAGCTGTCTGTTTCTTTTGTTTTGGGCCTGCGTTGCTGACTTTTCTCCCGAGCTGGAATGGGAAGACGTAGAGGCGGACTATGAACCTGAGCTTAACATCATGGGCATTCTTTCTGGGGATACCTTGGTAACCAGTTTTGTTCGGGTACACCGGACTCTCCGGGTGGACGAGGCCGCCGACACACTTATGAGGGATACTATTTTCGGTAATGTGGTCCCTTATTATGCGTCACGATTTGTGATACGGGACGCCCACGTGACTGTGAGTAACAGCACAAAGGATTACACCTTCCAGTTCAATAAAAGTGTGGAGGACGATGGAAGGGAGGATTTGTATGAGGCATATGTTTATAATGGAGAAGACCTGAATCTGCAGCCGGGAGAAAAATGGACCCTTTCCGTAACCACACCCGGCGGACTCACTGCTACTGGAGAAACCATCGTTCCGCCTCTACCCCAGCTTAACAAAGAACAACTACCGGACAGTTTTAATACAAGCCAGACCATGGATATTTTTTGGGCGGCACAGCCGGACAACTATCAGCTGGTTAATGTAAGAAACTACCAAAGCTATTTTTTTTATGATGATTATGACACAGAAGAAGGGAAGATTTATGACAGTTGTGGTTTCTGGCAAGAGTTAGTAGTTAGCCCGGGTGACACAGTCTGGACCTACCGCCGGGACATTTGTGAAGGTGCTGTTAGCACTGGGGAAACAAACGATTATGAAACAGAAGACTACTTGCTCATCAACCTAATGAGCATGGACAGCAATTATCATAATTATTTCCTAAAATATGGGGGGGATGGAGAGGACGAGGAGTTTTCCAGCCTGTTCTTGGGTCAAGGAGGCTCTGGACGAAGCTTTGGCATAAAAGGCGGTATCGGTATCTTTGGGTCCATCGGGTTTGACCGGCACTATTTGCCCATTACCCGTTAATAGAGCCAAAATGAGAAACATTGTGAATTTGAATAAAGCCAAACGAGCTCTATTAAATTGTTTTAGTTAATATTATGGAGAGGGGAAAATGAAAAAAACTCTACAAACCTTAATTATCTTGTCCGCCGCCCAACTGTTCGGTCAGAATATTTACATTAATGAATATTTGGCCAGCAATGATGCCTGCTGTGCGGATGAGAACGGAGAATACGATGATTTTATCGAAATCTACAATGGTGGTTTAGCCAGTGTTGATATTGGAGGGATGTATATCACAGACGACCTGTCTAAAACAACAGAGTGGCAGATTCCAATAACCGCACCGGACTCAACAACTATCGACCCGGGCGGCTTTCTTGTTCTGTGGGCGGACAAAGAGTCGGAACAGGGTATTTTACATGTAGAGATTAAGTTGAGCGGTGATGGAGAACAGATTGGCCTTTATGCTTCTGACGGATCCACAGTTGTTGACACACTCACGTTTGATGCTCAAGCAACAGATGTTTCCATGGGTAGAAATCCTGACGGCAGTGAAACGTGGGCAACACTTACAAAGCCAACACCGGGGACAACAAACGGAAGCGCGTCAGTTAGCGAGCTGATAAACTTACCCTCAACCATAGCGTTGGAACAGAATTACCCCAACCCGTTCAACCCCCAAACCACACTGGCTTATATCTTGCCGGAGGAAACAATGGTTACCCTTGTTGTATATAATATACTTGGTAAACAAATAAAGACAATTGTGAACCAACCCCAAAATGCCGGCGTTCATAACGTTAAGTGGAATGGAACAGACATTTCCGGAACACCAGTTAGTGGAGGTGTTTATCTTTGTCGGATGAAGGCAGGGGGGTTCACCCAAACCCGCAAGATGCTGTTTTTAAAATAGTTTATCTCTGAGCCAACCCAAGCCACCAATCGGGGCTTGTCAATTGGTAGCACAGGGAAGCAGACAACACCACGTGAAAACTAACGTTTTGCTGACGATTCATTTTCTGAGTGGTCTTCTTATGGGCCAAGAGCTGTTTGACCCTTACAGCGTCCACGCCCTGGAAATTGATTTTTATAATCCGGACTATGACTCTGTTCTACAAGCCCGGTGGAAAGAAGATGATAAGAGTTATGAACTGGCCACCATAATATTTAATGGTGAGACATTAGATAGCGTTGGAGTCCGCTACAAAGGGAATTCAACATTCTGGTGGGCAAGAGAGACGGAAAACCCAAAGTTTCCGCTCAACCTTGAGTTTGATTTAATATATGATAATCAAGATTTGCTGGGCTACAGCAAAGTTAAGCTGTCTAATTCTATCTTTGACCCAACGTTCGTGAGAGAGACCATGGGGTACCTTTCTGAATCATACTACCTTCCAACCCCCTCCACTGGCTATATGAATGTTACTGCAAACGGGGAGCTCCTAGGTCTATACATTTCTGTAGAATCGATTAATAAAACATTTCTTACCAAACATTTTGGGAACAATACAGGCGCTTTTTTCAAGTGTGAGCCACAGTTCCAATATGGAGAGGATTATGCATATGACGCTTGGCCGGACCTTCGCTGGTACGGGCATGATTCAACGGCTTATGCCTATAGAATGGGGTATGAACTTAAAACAGAAACCGGCTGGGCGGATCTTCTCAACTTGATTTATACATTGAATTTCGAGATTGACAGCATTGAAACGATCTTAAATGTTGACCGAGTACTTTGGTTTTTTGCGGCCTCCACAGTGATGCCAGACCTTGATGCTTACACCGGTTTATATATGCACAATTATTATCTTTATAAAAATACGAGTAGTGGACAATTTGAAATAATCCCTTGGGACAAAGACCAGACTTTCGGAGGTGCGCAGATCAACACCGTTCGCGAATTGGGTGGCAACGTTGAATGGATATATAACTGGGACCCCTTTCTATTTGAAGACAGTCGGGAGGAACGGCCGCTCTTTCGTCAACTCATGAGTGTTCCATTGTATAAGAAGCGCTACACAGCACATATGCGTACTATCATAGAAGACATTTACAGCGTAGAGTATTTTGAAGATCAGGTAGGCGGTATACAAGACATTATTGAGCCTTATGCTATAGCCGATCCAAACCCATTTCCCTCTTTCGCCAGTGGGGACTACTTTCGATACAATGTGAGCAACTATTTAGTTACACCCGATGACGCTCACTGGTGCGGCATTACGTCAACGGTAAGAGAAAGGCTTAAATATCTGCTGAATCATGCTGAGATTTCGAAAACGGCACCAGTTATTTCCAAGGTCGTACAGTCGAACACAAAACCGGTTGATGGAGAAACTGTTGTTATTACTGCCGAAACGGAGGGCGCAGACCTTGTAGAACTCTTGGTTACCACAAATGACAATAGCGGCCTATTCATTTCAGTTCCTATGGTGGATGATGGAACTCAAGGGGACGGGGAGGCAAATGACAATCTTTTCGGCGCAACCGTTCCATTTGAAGCCGGTGGAAGTCATGTAAAGTATTATATCAGAGCGAGCAACGATGATGCTCTGGTATTGAGCCCTCGAAAAGCCCAGACAGAACTCTATGAGTATAGAGTTGGCCTTGAAATGTTGCCCCCGGAAACGGTTGTGATTAACGAAATCAATTATAATTCATCTAATGATTTTGATCCTGAAGATTGGATAGAACTGTATAATCCAACATACACCACAACCGATATTAGCAGGTGGTTATTCAAGGATGAAAATGATGACCACGTTTATACTATTCCTGCAAACACCACCCTGGGCCCGGACCAATATTTGGTTCTCTCTAAAGATACAACTGCTTTCAAATCTGTCTTTCCCGATGTAAATGACTATATTGGTGATCTCGGTTTTGGTCTGAGTGGGGGAGGCGAACTGATCAGACTTTTTGATTCAAACGGAGCCTTGATGGACATGGTAGAATATGATGATTCAGCCCCTTGGCCGAAGGAGGCGGACGGGAACGGACCCACACTTGAGTTACTTAACCCTTCTTATGACAACTCCTTGGCTATAAGCTGGTCGGCCTCTGAGGGGTACGGGTCACCGGGGCGCGTTAATACGAGGTTTGTGAATCTAAGAAATGATGTGCGGACCCCAACACAGTTCCAGGTTTTTGATAATTTTCCCAACCCCTTCAATCCAACCACCACCATAAGCTATGAACTTCCAATAGACGGCATGGTCAACATCACCATCTATGATTTGGTAGGCAGAACGGTAAAAACTTTTGTAAACGGTAAACAGACTGCGGGGTTTAAATCGTACCAGTGGAATGCTACTAATGATAATGGGGAAGCCGTTACAGCCGGGGTTTACTTTTATGCAGTGACGGCTGGAGATTACGCGCAGACCAAGAAAATGGTTTTGTTGAAATAGCTCCACCCCGAAGGGAACGGGATGAATAAAGGCAATACTGCGAAGTGTTTTAACTACCTGTCTGGAGTATATTCAGCAGTTCAGCCAAACAGAGAAAGGATTAAAAAATTTCATCCACAAAGTCTTTAAAAAATCAGTGGCATTGGGTCCAATGGCCGTTTTTCTTTATCAGCTTAGTTCTAATTCTACTGCTATTTAATGATTCATTGGGCTTTTTGCCAACCGTACCACAACAGATAGGCAGAACAATATTATGGGACGTTATTATTGTTTCCGCACCCACGATCTTTCTCCTTGTGCCCGGATTGTGGAGAAACATATGTCCGGTGGGCCTGTTATCTGTTTTACCAAACCGGTGGGGAATCAGCAGAGAGAAAAAGCCGTCACATAAAACTCAGGGCATTTTGCTCTATACAGGACTATTTGTCTTGATCGCCCTGATCCCGCTTCGGCATATTTTTCATAATGGCTTTATTGAAGCCAGCCTTATGCTGACTGTTGGTTTGGCAGCTTTTATTAGCGGCATGGCCTATGAAGGGAAAGCCGGATTTTGTGTTGGGTTGTGCCCTCTCCTGCATGTAGAAAAACTGTATGGCATGAAACCACTCACTTCTTTTGAAAACATTTTGTGTAAACAGTGTAGCCATTGTGTGGCTCCTTGCCCGGATTTAATGAAAAATGACGGCTTTTCAAATTTTGCGAAATTTAAAATAATGGAAAGGGTAATTGTGGGTGGTTTCCCAGGATTTGTCTGGGGCTGGTTTCAGGTACCGGACTACACCAACCCAATTGAATGGGGGAATATACTCTACGCATATATCGTTCCACTTTCCGGTTTGGTCCTTTCTATAATTATTTATGAACTCCTGAGAAAAGTAGTAGAAGCGGAGAATTTTATTACAATTCAGCTGACGTTTAGTTTTATTGCAATTACAGTTTATTATTGGTACAGACTACCAGAGATATTTATTGTCAACACCACAGATCAACTGTTGTTATTTGCTCTGCGCGGCGCCACAATCACATTTTTTGGGTGGTGGTTCTTATTAAGGACGAACAAGAAGAGGGCCTGGCAATATTTAGTGAATCAAAACTGACCCCCCGTTTTATTCTTGCAAAAACGACATTTATTGGTCAGTATCTAGAGTTTCTTCCCAAAACAGGAACCAGGAAAGGAGTTGATTCACATGTCAGCGGAAATGACCCCACAAAGACTTTTACGCAACTCAAAGGAACACGCAAATGAACCAGCCATCTCGACTCCGGTAAATGGAGGCTGGGAAACCGAAACCTGGGCTGAGTTCACATCTTATGTCATGGACATTTCCAAATCGTTGGTAGCTCTTGGCTTTCAACGCAGCGACAAACTGAGTATTTACAGTTACAACAGAAAAGAATGGTACGGCTGCTACGCTGCGGCACAGATGGCCGGTGGTGCTGGCGTAGGAGTGTATCATACCTGCTCACCCGAGGAAGTAGAATGGGTGGTGGGGAACTCTGATTCAAAGATTGTTTTTGTTGGTAACAACCCAATGGATAACGGGGAAACAGATAAAATGCCCAACCACCGTCTAATGAAAGTTTTAGACCGCTTAGAAAAAGTAGAACATGTGGTTATGATGAACGGGGTGGACGTTCTGGAAAATCCCAGGGCAATGACATGGGATGATTTTATCGGTAAAGGGAACTCTGTTGATGAGTCACAGGTGATGGACAGAAAAGACGCCCTCACCATGGAGGATACAGCATCCCTGATCTATACCTCAGGAACCACTGGCAACCCCAAAGGGGTTGAGCTTACTCATGATAATTGGTCATTTGAATTGGATGCAACCGATTCCATTATGGACTTTAAGCCGGGTGAAAAGTATGTTTCATGGTTGCCCTTGGCGCACGTGTTTGGTCAATTAGTGGACAACCATTACTGGATGAAAAACGCTCTCCATATGTATGTTGTTGATAATCCGCTGAACGTGGTTGATTTCGCCAAGGAGATTCAACCCCACCTCTTCATTGGTGTCCCCAGGATATATGAGAAGATATATTCAAATGTTAAGGCAGCCCTGGATGCCAAAGCCATTCTTAAGGTTCTTCTAAAGGTACCCGGCCTGTCGGGTGTCTTAAAGGGAAAGCTTAAAGAAAAGATTGGGATGGCCAACTGCCGTTTCGCAATTACCGGTGCTGCACCGATTAACACAGACATCCTGAGGCTGTTTCAATCACTGGGCATACCTCTTTTTGAAGGATATGGCATGACTGAAGATACAGCGGGAGCCACAATTAATTATACTGGCATGAACCGGATAGGAAGCGTGGGGCCGGCTTTCCCAAACACGGAAATAAAAATATCCAAGGACGGAGAAGTGCTTATAAAGGGCCGCCATGTCATGAAAGGGTATTACAAGAATCCAGAAGCGACGGCGGAGACCATCATCGATGGCTGGCTCCACAGTGGTGATGTAGGTGAAATTGATGGTGACGGCTTCGTAAGGATTACTGGCCGCAAAAAGGAGATTTATGTCACTTCCGGTGGCAAGAACATTGCACCCCTTGTTGTAGAGGAAACGATGAAATCAATTTCTATTATATCTCAATGTTTTCTTGTGGGCGACGGCCGGAAGTTTTGCAGCGCCCTCTTTACACTGGACGCAGGAGCCATCATTCGGGACAAGCTTGGAGTGGACGCAAACGAAGTTCCCAAAGACCCCTTTGAACAGATGGCGAAACTGAAAGAGCTTGGCCATACCTTTGATGATTTCACTGGAAGTGATGAGGTGCGAGCTGAAGTGCAAACCCAGGTTGACGTGCTTAACACCCGGTTTTCCAACCCGGAACAGGTGAAAAAATTTTCTATCTTACCAAGAGACTTCACCATTGATGACGGTGAGCTGACACCGACACTGAAGATTCGACGTAAACAGATCAGCGAGAACTGGTCTGCTGAAATTGAAGCAATGTATGCCGAATAAAAAAGGGGGCCGAAGCCCCCTTTTTTCCTGCTAAGATCGTTATTTGATCTGGACTTCTACTTCCTTGACCTCTATAGGCTTTGACCGAGGAACAGAGACAGATAGCACACCGCTGGTGTAGCTGGCACCGATCTTTTTCTCATTCACTTCCTCAGGCAGCCGGAAGGATCTGGAAAACTTACCTTGACGAGATTCGCGGTAAGCATACCCGTTTCGGTCATCACTGCTTTCGGCTCGCTTTTCACCGGTTATTGTGAGGACTCCGTCTTTAACGGTGACACCAAAGTCACCCTTCTTCATACCTGGAGCCTCTACACGGACCTCGTACTCCTTTTCTTTCTCAATAACATCGAAGGCTGGTAGCCAATCGGCACCGTCAACGGTGCCCAAGTCAAAGCCACCACTGAAGAACGAGTTGATGAAACGATCCATATCAGATAGCATCGATTCGCCCATGAAGGGTGAGAGAGGCGTGTTTCTGGGTGTCCATTTGATTAATGACATAGTTAATCTCCTTTCATTTTAAGTTTAACTTTTAATCATGGAACCTTTCGGTTCATCATCTATGAAGCAAGGTGCGTGCCAGAAACACAAATCTGTCAAATATGCAGATATTATTGAAAATTAGTCAACCTACAACTGAAAATATGGCAGAGACCTCTTTTTTTCTGAAATAATGGCTGAGGAAACAGTTGTTTGGGCTGATCGTCATAATAATAAATCAATGCGTTTGATATTGTAAAATGGGTGAAGTATTTTCCCAATGAGGCTGATTCTTACAGGTCTTTTTTACCTAAAATCTCGCTGATAGTCAATACAAATTCTTTTTGTTAATTAAGGTGTAAACCGCTCTTATACTAAAGCGGTTTACACCTTTTTTTAACCCAACTTTCTGCCATCCCTGAATTGCTTGTTGAAGTAGTGGCAGAGGGCTCTAAATTTGACCCTACCATTAATTTTTTTTGAGAGGATCACAAATGAAAGCAGGTTTTCTAGCAGTCTTTTCTTTTATTGTGTTGGTATTTGCTTCTGATGACACTGATAAGCCGATCATTCTTAAAGCGACTCGCATGGTTGACGTTGAGAAAGGAAAGGTGGTAAAAAATGCCACCGTGGTGATCATCGGTGACAAAATTGAATCAGTCAATCCAAAGCGGACACCCAAAAATAGTCGTGTCATCGATCTTGGTGACGTAACCCTTATGCCCGGCCTTATGGATATGCACCGCCACCTCACTTCCATCATAAGTAAGAACCGTTACATGGAAAGATTCACTCTTAATCCACAGGACCATACAATACGCGCTGTCGCGAATGCTGAAAAAGCACTTATGATGGGTTTTACATCAGTGCGAAATGTAGGAGACAGGGCGGGTGCTACAGTAGCGTTGAGAAATGCTATTAATACAGGCGTTGTTCCTGGCCCGCGGATCTTTACTGCAGGTAGATCAATCGCTACCACCGGTGGTCATGCCGACCCAACCAACGGCATGAGAGCGGACCTTATGGGTGACCCCGGGCC
>DCXX01000109.1:11043-11815 GCA_002329125.1 Fidelibacterota bacterium UBA2125
GAGACTTCTGATCTTATCAAAATCACAGCCACGGGTGGTGTCATGAGTGTGGCAACCAGCGGCCAAAACCCCCAGTTCACAGAAGATGAACTGGAAGCAATTATTACCACGGCACGGGAGTATGGGTTACCTGTTGCAGCGCACGCCCACGGTATAGAAGGGATGAAACGTGCCATCCGGGCGGGTGTCAATTCCATTGAGCACGGGACATTTATAGATGATGAGGCCGTGAACCTGATGAAGCAGAAAGGGACAGTTCTTGTTCCAACGTTAACTGTGGCTGAATGGGCAACGGAAAAAGCAAAAGAAGAAGGATATTTCCCGGAAGTGGTTCGGAAAAAAGCGGCCGAGGTGGGACCGGTTACCAAGAAAGCGTTGGAAAGGGCATACAAGGGTGGTGTCAAAATAGTTTTCGGAACAGATTTCTCCGGAGATAACAATCTGGGTGAATTTGCTCTGATGGTAAAAGCAGGCATGAAACCTATGGACACCATTGTTGCCGCAACTCTGAGTGCTGCCCAACTTCAGCGAGTTGACAACAAATTGGGTTCCATCAAGGCAGGAAAGGTGGCGGATATTGTAGCCGTAAAAGGCAATCCAATAGAAGACATTAGTTCTATGGAGAACATGATGTTTGTGATGAAAAATGGGAAGATTTACAAAAATGAGAAGTAGCCCCTTGAAGTTGCTTTTTCTAGTATTATTCATTTCATGGGGATTCTCCCAGGAAGCGGACCTTGTATTACGCAATGGTACTGTGTGGACAGTAGAT
>DCXX01000110.1 GCA_002329125.1 Fidelibacterota bacterium UBA2125
TGTCGCAACAGAAGCTACTCAGTTATTACCAGCGGAGTGCTGTATACTGCCAGCTGAGCAGGGTAGAATCCTTTGGCATTGCTACGGCTGAAGCCATGCTGTGTGGATGCATCCCCGTAGTCACCGATGTGGGTGGTTTGCCGGAAACTATAGGCGACACCGGCCATACTGTCCCTCCGGAAAATGTCAGTGCCGCTTCGGAAGCCATTCACAAAGCTTTGAAGGAAACAAATAGTTCCAGTGGTGAAGAATGTCGAAACCTTGCCGCCGAAAAATTCACTGTGGAACAGAGAAAGGAATCTTTTAAAGCAATGGTGTTTTCTTGAACCGAATGGGATCGAATATTCTTTCTCTCACAGGCGCAGATGCCGCAAGTCGATTCCTCGGTTTTTTCGCTGTAGCCTATCTAGCGAGAACCGTGGGCCCAGAGGGAATGGGACTCCTGGCAGCCGGGATGGGAATATTGACATGGGGAACCATCCTAGCCGAGGCAGGCTTGCCAACACTGGGCACAAGAACGGTAGCAACTTCAAACGCTGCATCCATGAATCTTGTACACAGGTTTTTTACTACACGACTGGTTCTTTCTCTGGGGGTACTCATTTTATTTGCTACTGTTCTTTTCTTCACGCTGGGTACACTGCGGCTACGCAACATCACTCTTATCTATCTTTTAGCACTTTTGCCATCAGCCCTTGTTCTGGAGTGGGTCTTTCAAGGATTGAGAAAAATGAACATCCTTGCTACAGGTAGAATCGTGGCGGCGGTGAGTTATCTCCTTTGGGTACTTATGTTTGTGAGGAGTGAATCATCCATTATTTGGATCCCGGTGGGATGGGTAGCCAGTGTTGTGGCTCAAAGCATCTATCTCTGGAAACAGTACGGTGGCGTAAATGAAACTGACCCGGCAGATGTCCCTCCGGCATTAAACCTCATCAAAACTGCTTTCCCCCTCGCTGTGGCTGGACTAGTGGCACAGGTTATCACTCATTTCCCGGTCGTCTATCTGGGCTTAACTGATCCCCATGAAGGTGGTCTTTTCAGTGTT
This sequence comes from Fidelibacterota bacterium UBA2125, assembly GCA_002329125.1. Classification (GTDB taxonomy): domain Bacteria; phylum Fidelibacterota; class Marinisomatia; order Marinisomatales; family S15-B10; genus UBA2125. Next base: position 1,049 of record DCXX01000110.1, read on the forward strand.
GCTTACCGGGTTATTGTATTACTTCTGGTGGTGGACCGGGTGTTCTACACAATTTTTTTCCCTTCAATTACAAGATATCTGAAGATCGGTGGAGAAGACCTCTTCACACGTTTCAACCGAACCCTGAAATTGGTGACGCCAGTTACTCTCTATATAGCCATCATAGCAATAATGGGAAGTCAACAAATTTTACCCGCCGTTTTCGGCAGTGAATTCAACCAGTCAGCCCTCATTTTCCAGATATTGGCCCTCTATTTTGTCTGCTCCGTCATTAACAGTGTATTTACTTTCACACTGATTGGTGCCAAAAGGGAAAAGATTTATCTTAACTCTATTCTTTTGGGCGGAGCGGGTTTCTTTGGTATCATGCTACTTCCTGGGCCAGTGCCATCATCACACTTTGCTGCCATGGGTTTGGTTCTCTTTCAAGTCATCTCTCTCCTTGTGATGATGCGGGAAGTGCAAACCTTTATTTCTTTTTCTGTTGCCAAGTCTCTTCTATTGCCCATTGTTGCCGGCAGCGTTCTCATGGGGGTTTTTTCGCTCACTTACCCCTTATCACCTCTGCTTACATTTTTTGCTTCTTTAGTAATAACACCGGTTGTTCTTTATAAATCGGTCGGAATTACATCAGAAGAAAAATCATACTACATTAAATCAATCTTATGAGACTTTCTGTCGGAATTACACACCTCACACCAGCCTGGAAAATTCTACTGGGGCAGATCGCACCCCCTTGTGAAGAACTCAACAGAACTATCGACTGGTCGACTAAAAACTATGGATGTATCATTGTCTCTTCCACCGTCAGCGTTGCGGTGAAGGAAAAGCTTAAGCATTATCTGACTGATGGTGGTTCACTATTGTTGGAAACTGAGGCTGCTAAACAGATACTTGGAACCAATAGCGAACCTGCATTTGTGGATTATATCGATACTACCAATGATTCACTTTTCAGCTCTGTGACATCTGGATCTGTTGGGCGAAAACTGAACCTCCCTTCCAAGGCTACTCAGCTCAAGGAGAGGCACGGGAGATATTTGGTTGAGGGGACTGCTGTTGGCAAAGGCTACGTTATCATACTTCCTGGCGGAATGATAGATTCTATATTATCATGGGGCTGCACCCGAAGAAGTTTTCCCTCCCATGGGCCGTTTCTCCCCTCTGAACGGGTGGCCAAAGTGTCCAAACGGACCATCCGAGATATTGTTAACCGATCGTTACAAGAATTGTTCTGGCGACGGGATATCCCTTTCGTATCCCTCTCTCCTTTTCCAGATGGAGAAGATTTGCTATTCAGTTTTCGTGTTGATACCGACTTCGCCTCACAGAAAGAAGTTGAAACACTTTATGAGCTTTGCAAAAAAAATGATGTTCCCGCCACCTGGTTCGTTGAGACAGGTAGCTGTCAAGAATGGGTTGATCGGTACGGCAAGATGGAAGGTCACGAAATTGGCCTACATTGCTTCAAACACAGGATCTTCAATAACTATACCAAAAATGAGTTGGATATGCGAACAGGAGCATCCATTCTTCGAAAAAATGGCATCACTCCCAAGGGCTACGCCGCGCCGTTCGGCGAATGGAACACAACTCTGGCAAAAGCTCTAGAGCACCGCGGTTTCGAATATTCTTCAGAATTTGCCTTGGACTATGACAATCTCCCTTTCTATCCTTTCCTTGGTGAACGGTCATCATTTGTTATGCAAATTCCCATCCATCCCATCTCCACCGGCACGTTGCGTAACGCCCGCCATTCAACAGAAGAAATGAAAAATTACTTTGAGATAATTATGGAAGATCACCTCGAAGACCGCTTGCCGCTATTCATTTATGATCACCCCGCTAATTCTGATCACGAAACTCTGGATTGGCTTTTCCAGACAGTTAAGGATAGAAAAATACCCGCTATGACCATGGGGCAATATGCAGATTGGTGGAAAACCCGCACAGAAACTCATTGGTCAGCACGATTGGAAAACGGGCGTCTCCAACTCTCTAGCAGTAACTTGGGTGATTCTGTGAAGATCGAGGTTTTTCAATCAGAGGGACGTCACACAATTGCTGAAAAGAACAGCGATCTCGAATTGAGCAAAACAGCCTGGCGCACGACAGAGGTAAAAACAAACAGACAGCCACACATATCTGTTCTACATCGATTGAATCGTAAGATGATTTTCAACGATATTCTCCACACTTACTGGAAGTACAAATTGTGAAAATCACCCTTGCCAGCTACCATACCGTTAACATGAAACACGGTGGACCTCGCACTCAGATTCTGCAGACAAAGCAACATCTTGAGGGGCTGGGTCATCAGGTAAAACTTCATGAAACATGGGATGGGAAACCGGACCTGGAGTCGTCAGATCTTTTCCATCTTTTCGCCTCCAACTTCGCTGTCTATGATCTGGCCCGGTTTCTCCATTCTGAAGAGATGCCTTTTGTTACCAGTCCTATTTTTTTTACACGGCGCTCCCCCGGGGTGATCCGATGGGTCCTTAGGGCAGACACTCTTATGAGAAAACTGGCACCCGGCCTTTGGTCCGACTACGGGTTCACACGAGACATCTGTCGCTGGTCTGCGGCAGTCCTTCCCAACACTGAATCTGAGCGATCTCTAATCATTGATGGGCTGGGTATCTCAGTCGAGAAGATAGAGGTGATCCCCAACGGGGTGGAAGAGCGGTTTCTTTATGGTGATCCTGAGCCGTTTGTAAAGAAGTACGGAGTTCAGGATTTCATTCTGAATGTGGGTCACATTGGTGTAGAGCGAAAGAATACCCTTTCCCTTATTCGCGCTCTAGAAACAATTGATCACCCGGCTGTCATCATCGGAAAAGTGACTGATACTGAAGAAGGACAAACTTGCCTGGCGGAAGCAGAAAAAAACAATAATTTGATTATCATCAAAGGGCTCGATCACGATTCTGACCTTTTGGCATCGGCCTATGCTGCGGCAAAAGTGTTCGCTCTCCCAGCCCGGTATGAAACACCAGGCATCGCCGCTCTAGAGGCAGCACTGGCTGGGGCAAACATTATAATCACCCCTCATGGCGGCACTCATGATTATTTTCAAGAGATGGCTATCTATGTAAATCCTTACTCTGTCAATGATATCAGAGCGGGACTGGAAAAGGCCCTAAATGCACCGCCAGATGACAAACTGAAAAAACATGTCCAACGCAACTTTCTTTGGCAGCGTGTGGCTGAAATGTCGGCTAATATGTATCAGTCCGTTCTAAGTCAGTAATGTACCATCTCATCAGTTAATGAAAGTTTCCGTCATTGTCTCTGCTTACAATGCTGCCGATATCCTAGGCACAACCCTTCCTCCCCTCCTTAGTCAGGACTACAGTTCGGAGAAACTTCAGATCATTGTTGTAAACGATGCTTCAACAGATGGGACAGCCGCGCTACTCGCTTCTCCCAGATGGACGGACAGATGCGAGATCATTCACCATGAAGCAAACCTGGGCCGTTGCGCCACACGAAATTCTGGTCTTCACGCCGCCACCGGTGACCTGGTCATATTTATCGATTGCGATATTGAGGTAGGGAATGATTTTGTTTCACGCCATGTTGAACGACACTCCGACCCGCAGGTGACAGGTCTTTTGTCTAATCTTCAGTCTGCTATTTCCCCTTTGCGGCAAAAGTATCATCGCTATCTTTTTCACGGCCGCCGGGGTGCGAAAACCGTTGGCGGAGAGACGCCTCTTCCTTACCGATACTTCATCCTCACCGCAACATCCATACAGCGATCAGCACTGGAGGAAACAGGAGAATTCAAGAAAGAACTGATGGGCTACGGCATCGATCTTCACTACGCCTACCGCCTTTGGAAGAACTTTCCTGAAAATCTTTTCTACGAGCCCGATATTATTGTGAAACAGCACAAACTTAAAACTTTTCCTCTAGCCTTATCTGACTTTGGTAACTACGGCGCTTCCAATCTCCCCATTATATTGGATGAATTTCCTGAACTAGGAAGGAATATGGGCATCGATTTTGTAAATGGATCAAATAGTTTAAAGCGTTGCGCTGGAGCCTTGCTATTTAACCCTTTAACCCGGGGAGTGGGACGGCTATTAAAAGCCCTTTTCCCGTCCCCCATTTGCAATCCTTTCATCCGGTACTTAATGGTTGACGCTGTTGTGACAGGATACAGGCTTACTTTGAAATCATAATGGGCCATTCCTATCATGAAAATCGCCTCTCTTGATCTCGGCACCAATTCACTCATATTGGTTGTGGCAGAGTGGGATGGAACTACGTTTACGCCGCTTTTTGAGGATGTCCAAGTGGTTCGGCTGGGCCAGGGTCTTGCAAAACGGGGTTCTCTCCACCCAAAGGCCAAAAGGCGTTGTGTGAAAGAACTCCGAAATTTCTCAGAAAAAATAGATCAGTTTGAGGTAAAAAATGTTTTAGCGGTGGGGACTGCCGCCCTCAGAAAAGCTGACGACGGAGCTAAGTTTGTACAAGAAATTGAAGATAAGTTAGGGTTTCGTTTCAAGATCATTTCAGGAGATAAGGAGGCAAGCCTCACTTTCAAAGCAATTCAGCGTGAGTTTTCTGACCTATCCCAACAGTTCATCATGATCGATATTGGCGGCGGAAGTAGTGAACTGGTAGTTGGCGATGGGGACAGAATATTATCGAAAACCAGCCTGGAAGTGGGCACAGTTTCTTTCACGGAACGGTTTATTCAGCATGATCCACCCACCTCTGAAGAACTCCATGCAGCTTCGTCATCTATTGCTGAACTGATAGATCATTCTTCCGTCAGTCGTTCTTCCTCAAGCATGGCTGTCGGTGTGGCAGGAACTGTAACAACATTAAAGGCTGTGGACGTGGAGATGGATGAATATGACCCATCCACTGTCCATCGAAGTCAAATGAATATAGACGATGTTGTGCGTCTTGGTAACCTTTTCAGAAGCATGCCCACGAAAGAACGGACAAAATTAAAAGGGCTCCCACCGAAGCGTGCTGACATAATCCCCATGGGCGCTACTATATTGGAGACCTTCATGAAGGAATTAAACTTGGAATCGATCTATGTTAGTGATCGAGGATTAAGGTGGGGATTACTTTACGACTGGATTGAGAAGAACGATTGACAATCAGTTTTGATCTTCACCCTTGGCAAGCTTCTGGCTCGCTTCGTAGAGAAACTTTTTCTCTTTTTCCAAGAGACCATCGTACCCGATTTCATTGATCTTGTCCAGTAGTTTATCCACTTCCAGACGCAAGTCCTCATCCTGTCGTCGCTTCTTCCTAATGTAGCGCTTCCGGATACCGTTCTTCTTCTGCATCAGTATATTCTTCAACATATCCAACTGCACGTTCGACCTCAAATAGGAAAAACCAATGATCATGCCGGACAAGTGCGTTAAATGACTCACATTGGATGCACTCGTACCCAGTGATGAAAAGAAAGCAAGGCCACCGATAAATATGACAAAATACTTTACCCTTACGGGAATAAAGAAGTAGAGATAAACATATCTGTTGGGAAAGATAAGACCGTAAGCAAGCAATATCCCGTAGACAGCACCGCTTGCACCCACAACCGGGACAGGCGAATTGAGACTGAATATTACTGTCACAAGCCCCGAGCCCACACCAGTAATGAAGTAGTATTTTAGAAATTCTTTGCGCCCCCACAGTGTCTCCAGTTCTGAACCAAACATCCAAAGCACAAACATGTTGATGAGAACATGCCAGATTCCTCCGTGGAAAAAAAGGTAAGTAAACGGTTGCCAGATCATTAGCTGAGACCAGGTATTCTTGGGAACTATGCCGAAAAGTTGAAAAAGGATTCGCTCTTGACCCGAAATGGTTTGAAGCACAAAAATGACAAAATTGATGGATACCAGCAACTTGATGGCATCTGTGAAGAGCCTTGGACCGAAATAATTGCCCCGGGAAAAACTACTCTGGTACTGGTACCGCATCTGTTAAAACTTTTGAATAATCCTTTACAAATTGCAAGGTGGCGTCCCACACAGCTTCCTTTTCACAGTCGTACATAAGCATATGTGAGGAACGGTTGAATGTGATGAACTGTTTATCTGTAGAACCGATCGCGTCGTAGACTCGGGGGCCGTTCTCGTAGGGCGCAGAAATGTCCTCAGTGGAATGCATGACTATAGCCGGGGTCATCACTTTATGGAGTTGATGGCGTATTCTGAAGGTCAATTTCAGAACTTCTCGTCCTGCTTTAAGAGGATAAACAGAATAACCAAACGTTGGTAACTGTACATCATTGGTTGTTTTAAAACGTTTGACTTCGTACTCCTTAAAATGGCATATAATAGGTGAAAAATATACCTTTCTCGTTTTGAATTTGAACATGGCAGGCGCCATGATGATCAAACCGGGAACATTCCTAGTTAAGGCAAGATGAAAGGCCAGCGTACACCCCATACTGAAACCAATAATGAACACTTTCTGAAATTCGCGGGTAAGTTGATCATAGCCTTTTTCAACAGCATCTATCCAGTCATGATAGGATTTTGAATTACAGTCCTCTACAGATGTCCCATGTCCCGGGAGTAGTTCACCCACTGTGGTGAAACCGTTGGACGCAAGGAACTTGCCAATATCATGCATTTCGAACGTGCTTCCTGTATAACCGTGAATGATATAACACGCCGTGTCACTGACTCCATCATACCTGAAAGGCTCAGATGAAATTCTCGATGTCAACAGATCGTTCATGCCAGAACACTCTCCATAACCCGTAGAGAGCGGACCTCGCTTAGCCCTTCTACGTGGAAACTGAAATATTGTTGCAGAAAGCCACCCACCTCCCGTCTCTCTGCTGCTCCAAAACTAATATCACCCACATTATCAAGGCTTCCATTCTTCAACGCTTTCAGAACCGCTACTGACTGTTGAGACAGTTGCATTCCGGATCCGACGCTACAGTCCCCACACAACAGTTCACCGTATCCCAAAGAGAAGAATGCGCTCTCCATTGAACCCTGGCAATGGGGACAGTTGGAAAGGTGCGGCCGAAAACCGAGCAATGAAAGAAGCTTCATTTCGAAAAACCAGAAAAGTCTGTTGAGGTGACCTTCACTTTTGTCCATGGCTTCAAGGACATCTTCTGTAAAATGGAACAGTTCAGCGTGAGGTTCTTCACCGGTAACTGTCCGGTCCACCAACTCCACAACGGCAAAGCCGTAACTGAGTTTTTTTACATCATGCTTTAAAGAGAATAAAGGCTGGTTAAACTCTGCCTTGGAAAAAATCTGAAGCTGCCGTTTTGGATTGTAGTAAAAATTGAGAGAGAGACAGTTCATGGGCTCCAGGTAACCACTCTGAAGAGTCTTTGAAGTCTTGATCCCCTTAGCAATGATAGAGAGTTTACCGAAATCGCGGGTATAGCACCGGGCGATTTTGCTGGTATCTCCATAAGGAAAACTCTTCAGGACGATTGCGAGAGTAGATTCGAGCGCCATCTCCTTGAATCAATATGCCTTACCAAACACAACCTGATATTTTGCCGGTTTTCCGCTGTAAACGCAGCTAAGATCATCAACTTGTTGCTCGAATGGAATGCACCGAATAGTAGCCTTGGTCTCTTCCTGAATAGCCGCTTCTGTTTTAGGATCCCCATCCCAGCCACACTTCACAAATCCCGATTTCTCTTCAATGATGGATTTGAATTCATCATATGACTCTACTGTAAGGGTGTGCTCATCACGGAATGTTTTTGCCTGGTTGTAGAGCGATTTTTGAATTTCATCCAGCAATCGTAAAATTTCTTCTCCTAACTTATCTTTAGGAACTGAAATTTTTTCCCCGCTGTCACGTCTCACCAGTGTCACCACATTTTGTTCCATGTCTCGGCTGCCCACTTCAAGCCGTACCGGTACCCCTTTCATCTCCCACTCATTGAACTTGAAACCGGGTGTAACACCATCGCGGTCATCAACGTAACACCTGACACCTTCAGCCTGAACTGCTTCAAGCGTCCCGGTGAGATATTCCAAGACGGAGTTCACATCTTCCTCACTCTTGCCGATGGGAACTACCACCACCTGATGCGGTGCAATGCGAGGCGGCAGACGTAACCCCTTATCATCGCCATGGACCATGACAATGGCTCCAATGAGACGTGTGGAAACGCCCCAACTCGTGGCATAAACATGTTCCTCGCGGTTATCTTCTGTCTGAAATGTGACATCGAAAGCTTTGGCAAAATTTTGCCCGAGGTTATGTGAAGTCCCGGCTTGGAGTGCCCGACAATCGCTCATCATTGCCTCAATGCAATAAGTGTGTTCGGCACCGGCAAATTTTTCTGCATCTGTTTTCAGCCCAGTAAAGACAGGTATAGCCATGACGTCTTCCGCCACTTCACGGTAAATCTCCAGAATCTTCTTCGCCTCTTCTTCAGCTTCTTCAGCTGTAGCGTGAGCAGTGTGTCCTTCCTGCCAGAGGAATTCAGTTGTCCTAAGAAAGAGTCGTGTCCTCATCTCCCACCGAACCACATTGGCCCACTGGTTAATCAGAAGTGGAAGATCACGGTAAGACTGAATCCATTTCTTGTACATTGCCCAGATGACCGTTTCGGAAGTAGGCCGAACAACAACTTCTTCCTCCAAAGCCGACTCTGGATCTACTACAAGGCCGTCCCCATCAGGATTCGCCATGAGGCGGTGATGAGTAACCACAGCACATTCTTTTGCAAAACCAGCCACATGTTCCGCTTCCTTACTTAGAAATGATTTAGGTATGAATAATGGGAAGTAAGCATTCACATGACCTGTGGCTTTAAATCGATTGTCAAAGGCACTCTTCACCGATTCCCAGAGAGAAAAACCGTAAGGCCGGATGACCATAGTCCCTTTTACCGGACCGTAGTCCGCCAGCTGCGCCTTGGTGATTACATCCGTGTACCACCGGCCATAATCTTCACTCTTTGCTGTTACACCTTTAGACATCCGAATCTCATGTTAGAACGGTGAGAATATACTTCGATAAGGAGGATTATCGGAACGCCAGCCTGTCAGGCTGACGAAAAGTAAGAAGAAAATTCTTTTATCGCCTTTTCAATACCGTCACCTTCCACGCCTCTATTGGCCACCATCCTGATACGGGCCGGCCCCACGGCGAAAAACTGTACACCTCTGTCACCCATTGCTGTTACCACTTCATCCAGGTTCTTGTTGTCATCCGTGAGCTCGGCATAAACAATATTGGTTTTAACATGATTAAGATCAACGGAGAGACCTTCAATTTCAGATATTCCTTCGGCAAGACGACGGGCGTTAGCGTGATCATCCTTCAACCTGTCCACCATCTCATCCAACGCCACAAGTCCTGATACGGCGAAAATTCCCGCCTGCCGCATACCACCGCCAAGACCTTTCCGAAGTCGCCTTGCTTTGGCAATAAACTGAGCTGAACTGCAAATCACCGAACCGACGGGACAAGACAGGCCCTTTGACATACAAAATGAAACTGAATCGACATTTTCCGTCAGTGATTTAACAGTAGTACCCAAGGCCACAGCTGCGTTGAAAATTCGGGCGCCATCTATATGGATGGGAAGTCCATTTTCATTGGCAATCTTGGCAACGGCATCAATGTAATCCTTGCTGATAGGAGCACCATAACAGACATTGTGGCTGTTCTCAAGACCGATGAGTTGCGTCTTCGGGAAGTGGACATTGTCCGGCCTGATAGCTCCTTTTATTTCGTCTAGATCAATAGTCCCGTCATCGTGATTATTAAGGGTCCGCGGCTGAACACCGCCAAAAGCGGCAATACCTCCAGCTTCATACATGTAGGTGTGGGCCTTGTCACCAAGAATCACTTCCGTTCCTCTATCGCAATGAGTCAGTACCGAGACCAGATTTGCCATGGTTCCACTGGGAACAAGGAGTGCTTTCTCCTTTCCGAAAATATCCGCTGCTTTTTTTTCAAGTGCATTTACGGTCGGATCTTCTTCAAACACATCGTCTCCCAATTCAGCCACAGCCATAGCTTGTCGCATTGATTCGGTGGGAAGTGTTACTGTGTCGCTGCGGAGATCAACTATTTCCATTAATATTTCACCTTGTCTGGAAAGATGAGAATTTAGATGTCGCCCATCTGGCTTTTCAATGAAATTGTTGGCGCCTGACTGTAGATTCGGCCCGTGCTTTCCAGAAATGAACTGAAACAGTTAAGGAGTCTCTGTCAAAAGAAATACCGTCTGAAGCTTAATCGCTTTATGGTCGAAGGTGTCAGGTTGGTAGAAGAAGCGGTAAAAGCTGAAAGGGTGGAATCTGTTTTTCACTGTTCAGATGCTTTATCGTCCGAGCAGTCATCTGCCCTCATGACTGAACTGAAAATGAGAGATATTCCCATTATGGAAATTGATGAAAAAGAGATGGAAATTCTTTCAGATACGGTACAGAACCAAAGAGTGATGGCTCTGGCCACCATCCCGGTGCACCATTATTCACAGCCTGCCTCACTAAAGGACAACTGGCTTTATCTTGATAGTGTCCGAGACCCGGGCAATCTCGGTTCTATGCTTAGAGCTGCAGACTGGTTCGGTCTCAAAAATATAACCCTTTCACCTGCCAGTGCTGATCCATACAACCCGAAAGTAGTCCGTGGCGGCATGGGGGCACATTTTCATCTGAATGTTCATAGAGATATACCATTAGGTGATCTCAAGGAATCAGGCAAGAAAATTATTGCCGCTGTTCAGGATAGCACACCTATCTCCGAACTTGATGTGAAAGAATCTGAGGAGTGGTGTTTGGTGATGGGAAGTGAAGCAGACGGCATTTCAGAGGAGAGCCGGAGTTTGGCAGATCAATTTGTCTCTATACCGGGGACTGGAGAGGCAGAGTCACTAAATGTAGCGGTGGCAACAGGAATACTGTTATATCAACTCACTAATTGAGTTGATGTAATGTTCTGATATTACGCTAAAACAGGATTTGATTCCTTAGGATCAAGGCCCAAAGTTTTCATTGCATTGGTGACCTCACCTTCGATTCAACCTTCCCATAAAGAGATTCAAGCATTTATTCCGTCACCTTGGTTTTCCCTGTCCAATTCTTTAATTTACCCGGACTGTGATGGAAGCATCTCCAGAGATGAGCAAGGAACCTGAGCCCCATGAGTGTTATATTTACAGCAAGAGGAGCATTTATCCTCGTCACACTTTCTTTGCTTTTTTCCGGCTTCCTCACCTCAGCGTTAATTTTGCTGTTTGACCCTGCCGGTCAAGCATTTCTTCCATCCACTCTTATTGTAGGCGAACTGTTGCTCGTTGTTCCTCTCATCGTAATCCTCACTCGGAATACAGTAAATCTGGGAGAAACATTGAGAATCAACCCTGTCTCGAGAAGAACATTACTGTTGTCAGTCTTGTTATCTTGTGGAATCGTCGCTTGGGCCGATGAGCTGGAACGAATTATTGCATTAATTATCCCCCCTCCACAGTGGCTGGACCAGCTGGGACAATTCCTGAGAGTGGAGGACCCACTGTCACTAACACTTATTTTCATTGGTGCTGTCCCCTTGGCAGCTTTCTCAGAGGAGGTTCTTTTTCGTGGATTTCTTCAGCAGGTCCTTGAAAAACAGTGGAAGGATGTGACGCGGGCAGTTCTTGTAGGGAGTCTGTTTTTCGCTTTTGTCCACCTCATCCCTTACTGGGCCGTTCAGATTTATCTTCTGGGTGTTATCATGGGATATCTGGCATGGATTACAAACTCCATTTTCCCCAGTATGATTTTACACGGAATAAACAACGCTATTGCATTTAGTTTTGCGAACTGGGGAGATTTTTTCGAGGGGTGGTACACCTGGAACGGCCATGTTTCTCCATTAATTCTTGCAATTGGCACTACCATGACAATTATCGGTTTCAAGCAGCTCAACAGAACTTTAACACCGGTCATAGAGAGTTAACATGATGTCAGCACATCCAATAGGGTCATCTATGGTCGGTACGGAAGTGGCCGTTCTCCTAGACACTTTTCGTCGCCTAATCCGCCGGAAGGCCAATGCCAATTTGCGGAGACTCATCGAAAAAACGCATGCGGCTGATTTAGCACTGCTGTTCCGCTATTTCAATGAACCGGAAAAAAGTTTTGTCTTCACCCTAATCCGGGAGAGCGAGGAAGCGACGGGTGAGCTACTCAGCGAGCTTGATGAGTCCATCATTTCTGAACTGTTGTCACCGCTGGAGCCTGCCGATGTGGCGTCCATGCTGAGCGATATGGGTTCCGACGATATGGCTGACATACTGAATCTTTTAGAGGACGAGAAAGCCCAGGCAATCCTTGAAACACTTCAGAGAAAAGAGTCCGAGGAAATAGAAGAGTTAATGGCTTACCCCGATGACAGTGCCGGTGGCATTATGTCCTTGGATGTCTTCTCACTGTCTGAATCGACGAAAGCCATGGATGCTATTACAGCTATTCAGAGTTCTGAAAAGGCTGAAATGGTGTTTTACCTCTACGTCACAGATGAAGCTTCACACCTCACAGGCGTAGTATCACTCCGCGATCTTGTAACAGCACCCGCCAGTGCTGAACTGAAGGGTCTTATGGAGCGAGATGTTGTCCATGTGACTCCCGATACGGATCAGGAGGAAGTGGCAAAGTTGGTCTCTAAATACAACCTGCTGGCCATTCCAGTGGTTGAAAAAGATAGAACACTTCTTGGTATTGTCACTGTGGATGATGTTGTGGACGTGATTCGCGAAGAGGCGACAGAAGACTTTCTGCAGATGGCGGGTATCGGTAAGGATAGAGAGATACTTATGAAGTCCACTTTTGACAATGTCAAACTCCGTCTCCCTTGGCTCTTTGCCAGCTGGATCGGTGGCACCATTGCAGCCTATGTTATCGGTGCGTTTGAACCTTTTCTGCAATCAGTCATCGCACTGGCAGCTTTTATTCCTGTCATCATCGGCATGGGAGGTAATGTAGGGACACAATCATCCACCATCATTGTCCGTGGATTTGCCACAGGAAGACTGCAGCTTTCGAAGATTGGTTCTGTTATCTGGAAAGAGATACGGGTTGGGTTAATCCTGGGAATTTTCTACGGAATTCTCTTGGGCGCGGTGGCCATGCTGAAGTTCATCGACGCGCCGCCTGAACTGGGGCTTGTAGTTGGATTGGCCATCTGTGTTTCCATGATTATTGCCACATCCATCGGCACACTGGTTCCCATCGTTCTGAGAAAGCTGGATGTGGACCCGGCCATCGCTTCCGGACCATTCGTCACCACAGCTATCGATGTTTTCGGTATCCTCGCCTATTTTCTCATCGCAATATCTTTTATCCCTTCCATCTGAGCGGTAGGAATGTTCGCCGCCCTATTTTCCTTAACGGTCACTCTTTATGCTGCCATCCTACTCTTTTTTATTCTGGGACTCTTTTCTACAAGGGAATCCCGGACTGAGAATCAGCCGTTTGTATCCATTGTGATTCCGGCCCGGAACGAGAAAGATCACATCGAAAACATTCTCCAGGATGTGACCCACCAAACCTATCCCATTGACTATTATGAAATAATTGTTGTGGACGATGAATCCAGCGACATTACATCAAATCTGGTAAACGCCTTTTCCCAGCGTTATCCAAACGTCAAACCCATGAGCTCACAGGAAGGATCGCCTCATTTAAAAAATAAAAAACGGGCTCTGGATGTGGGAATCAGAAAATCCAAAGGAGAAATTGTCCTCGTCACAGATGCAGATTGCCGCGTTACCAGCCGCTGGGTGGAAACTATGGTTTCCTATTTCACTCCTGACGTAGGGTTCGCAATCGGTCATTCTCAGGTTGATTCAAACGAAACGCTAAATCAGCAGATCGAGGCCCTCGATTATCTAATGCTTTCCGCTGCCGCCAGAAGTACAGCTCAGTTGGGTGTCCCTTTTGCCTGTACAGGGCAAAATCTAGCATACCGGAAAGCTGCATTTGATGAAGTAGGTGGATTTTCTTCCTTCGCCGATTCCCTCGGTGGGGACGACAATTTCCTGTTGCAGGCTGTCAGACGAAAAACTTCCTGGGAGATTGTGGCAGTACTCGATCCTAACTCCTTTGTCAGGACTGTTCCCTGCAATAGCAGAAGCGAGTTCGTTTCGCAGCGCATCCGATGGGCATCCGATTCACTCTATTTCAGAGAGGCAAACCCGCTCTTCTTCTTTGTCATCGTCACAACATTTCTGGCAAACCTTTTTCCGGTGGTGTTTGTAATAGGACTCATTTTCGGTCTGGATTCACTGTCTCCACTCATAAAAGGCTTAGCCGTTAAATTCTTTGCTGAAGGATTCATGATGGCCAAAGCCACACGCCTGTTCAACAATCGCGATTTGAGAAAAGCATTCGTCTCGTGGTTCCTGTTTCAGATACCTTATATTGTTTACATGGGCCTCACCACACTTACCGGTAAATCGACAACATGGGGAGGCCGCCAATCATGAAAATATTCTACCGGTGGCTCTTGGTGGGCTTGGCGGTGGTTCTGTTACAGGCTGATGAAAAGGAAGAAAAACTCCATTATTCCGTCACTTTATTGAAAATTCCGTGCGTCGATGTGACCATGGTGAATAAAACGGTTGAGCAAAACCAAATGAGACTCGACTTCATTGCTAAGACCAAAAACATATTTGATTACTTCTTTGCCGTTGATAATCAGTATAACACATGGTACAACTCACAAACTTTCCAGATGACAAAATATGCGTCTACCATCAATCAACCTAACACGGACTATTCTTTTGAGCTGAGTTGGAATCCGGAGACGGGAAAATATTCCACATCTAAACAATCATATGGCCGCCCTGAAGGGAGCCACAATATCTTCTCTCTTCTCATGCGAGCACGCCAGTTACCGTGGAAAAAAATCGATACTCTCTGGTGGCCTGTGGAGCATGAAGGCAGACCGTATCAAGGGCGCTACCTCTGGGTCGATTCTACAGAAGTGTCTGTGGGATCTGAGAAGATTTCCGCTGATCACTACCGACTCGACTTGAAATCCGCTGATGGTGAGACCATGGAACTTCTTGAAGTATCAGATGTCTTTTCATGGGGGATTGTGCTAGACGGATGTGTTCGTCAACTGTGGATAGAGCAGAATGGTGACAGGAGGATTTTACGTGCTGAAGTGTCGGTGCGTGGACTTACACTGACAGCTGAGCTGAAAAGTGACTAACCAAAATTCAGAAAATAAAAAGTCCTTCCTTCGGGAATACGGACAGACCCTTCTGCTCTGGCTCGGCATTCTCGCTGGTATTGTTATTCTGCTCCAGTTTCATGTTGACAAAAAACTGATCGCCATTGTGACTATCACGCTTGGACTTTTCACGAAGGCATTCGCCGGACTGGGCATCATTATTTCCCTGATTCCCGTAGTTGGTCCCCTTATCGTTCATATTTTTACACTACCTTTCTTCTGGCTCATCAATGGCCTCGCCTCTATTGTCAGTATGGTCGCCATCCGGAAGGGCTATAACAGAGAAGTGCTCCGTTCCAGAGTGATGACCATTGCTCTCCTGGTTGGGATTCTGATCGGGTATATCTTGGGACATTTGCTTCCTATCCGCTGAAAACGGAACGTCCCGCCTGATATTATTATTTGATTAAGATTACTCTAAAAAAACCCCAGTCAGCGATCTGAGTAAGAAACTCGATAAATAGCACCTGCATGATCATCCGAAATCAAAAGGCTACCATCGGGTAGAGCCTCTACATCAACTGGACGGCCCCAAGGTTTATCCTTCTGAAGCCACCCTTCAGCAAAAATCTTGTAGCCTGTCACATCATTCCCGTCCAACTCCACAAACATGATACGGTAACCAAGAGGAACACTTCTGTTCCATGAACCGTGCTCAGCGATGAATATCTGATTCCTGTATTCCTTCGGAAACATTTTTCCTGTGTAAAAGCGCATTCCGATGGCAGCCACATGCGGAGCAAGTTTTCTCGCTGGTGCTTCATAGTCCGCACAGTCATGACCTGAACCAAATTCAGGATCCAATATTTCATCGCCGTGACAATAGGGAAAACCAAAGTGCTGACCCGGTTCGCTGGCCCTGTTTAATTCATCTGGCGGCAGGTCATCTCCGAGCCAGTCCCTGCCGTTATCCGTAAACCACAGGTCCCCCGTTACAGGGTGCCAGTCGAAACCTACACTGTTTCGGACGCCACGGGCATAAATCTTCATGTCACTCCCGTCCGGTTTCAGACTAGTGATGGATCCATACACCTCATTCTCTTCATCACAGATATTGCACGGTGCTCCCACCTGTACGTAGAGTCGACCATCAGGGCCGAAACGTAGGAACTTCCATCCATGGTGGCTATCTGATGGATAACCATCAAAGATTACCACTGGCTCCGGAGGATCGGCCAAATGTTTTTCAATATCATCAAATCGAAGAACACGATTTACCTCAGCCACATACAGATTACCATCTTTTACAGCAACGCCGTTGGGCATATTCAATCCTTCGGCAATGGTGTACACTTTCTCAGCAATATAATCTCCGTCTTCATCGCGAAGAGCATAAACGTAACCCCGGCGGCGCGTCCCCACAAACAAGGTCCCTTTATCACTGCGAATCATAGACCGTGCGTTGGGGACATTGTCTGCATAGACTTCGATTGAGAAGCCGTCGGGAAGCTTCAACGTGTGAAGCGGCAAACTTTTGGCACTGAGTCCATTAAGAAATGGAAAAAAGAACAAACCAACTATTACCATCGTAATCTGTTCAGATACAGTTCTGCGGAATCTATTCATCTTCATATTATGCCTCCGGTGAATTTGGGAAGATATAACTTCCCCACCTTCGATTCAATCTTCCTTTTGATCCAATTCTGCCGCCACACGTCTATATGCTTCACGGAAAGGGACACCCTCACTTGCC
>DCXX01000074.1:0-1941 GCA_002329125.1 Fidelibacterota bacterium UBA2125
TCTGATAAAATCTTAGTGTGGAAAAGTAAAAGATAACTTAGGCTCACACTGAAAACCCAGTCCAGACTTATTCTTCTATTCACCGGTTTTTTCTTTTTCGTATCATGCGAAAAAGTGAAGGATCGGCCTCCAAATATTGTTATCATTTTTACCGATGATCAGGGTTATGCCGACATAAGTGTATATGGAGCACAGGGTTTTCAAACGCCCAATTTAGATCGTCTGGCCAATGAGGGGATTCGTTTTACGGATTTTCAGGTTTCACAAGCTGTCTGTAGTGCCTCACGTGCCGCGCTCTTAACGGGATGTTATTCCGAACGGGTAGGAGTTCAGGGTGCCTTCAATCACACTGCCCGTGTCGGCCTGAACCCTGATGAAGAGACCATTGCTGAAATGCTCAAATCCATAGGATATGTTACAGGGATATTTGGCAAATGGCACCTGGGTCATCATAAAAAATTTCTGCCACTGCAACAGGGGTTTGATGAATATCTAGGCATCCCCTATTCCAATGATATGTGGCCTGTAGACTATGACGGTTCATTTGTGAGCGGTACCGATCATTTTAAAAGCTTTTACCCCCAATTACCACTTATTGAAGATAATGAAAAAATTGAGGAGATTCGAACATTAGACGACCAAGACCAGTTAACTACCCGTTATACGGAGCGGGCGGTAGATTTTATTACCAATAATAAAGATAGGCCTTTCTTTCTATATCTGCCGCATTCCATGCCTCACGTTCCTCTGGGTGTTTCAGAAAAATTTAAAAGTAAAAGCGAGCAGGGAATGTATGGAGATGTGATCATGGAGATTGACTGGTCAGTAGGTGAAATTCTTAATGCACTGTCAGACAATGATCTGGATGACAATACAGTGGTCATTTTTACCAGTGATAATGGACCCTGGCTCAATTATGGTAATCATGCCGGATCCGCATTCCCGCTTCGTGAAGGTAAAGGGACCATGTGGGAAGGAGGGTCAAGGGTGCCATGTATTATCCGCTGGCCCGGTCGGATTACAGCAGGTTCTGTTTCTCATCAATTGGCAGCAACAATTGATATTTTGCCTACAATTGCATCCATTACCGGTGCAGCTCTGCCTGCAAGACCTATAGATGGAGTGAGTATTCAAGCGATTCTTGAGGGTGATACCAGTGCTACTCCCCGAGAGGAATACTACTACTATTATGGTGGTGAACTTATTGCTGTAAGAAAAGGTAAAATGAAACTGGTTTTTCCCCATTCCTATCGTTCATATGCAGGTATCGAGCCGGGCCTGGATGGTTATCCTGGCATTTACAAAGGTGTTTTAGGAAAATATGCAGTAGGGAAGAGCAAACTTGAGTTATATGATCTGGATAATGATATATCTGAGTCACAAGATGTCTCGGAAATGTATCCCGATGTTGTTAAAACGTTACAAGTATTGGGTCAGAAAGCGCGTGAAGAACTGGGAGATAGACTTACCGGAACAATTGGTACTGGTGTACGGCCAATAGGACGATTGGATCCTGAAAGACCCCCATCTTATCTGGAAGTATCTCATAAGGCTGTTAACAGACCCGTTACAATAAAAAATCAATATAGTGAAAAATATTCAGCTGGTGGGGATAATGGTGTTGTGAATGGTATAAGAGGGACTATTGATTTCCATGATGGTAACTGGCAGGGTTATGAAGGTGTCGATTTTGAGGCAATCATTGATCTTGGCGCAACTACCGTCATTAGTGAAATCAGGAGTAGTTTTCTGCAAAATCAGTCAGCCTGGATATTTTTTCCAACTGAGGTGGAGTTTGAGATTTCCGCAGATGGATTTGATTACCGTTCAGTGAAGCGGTTTCAACACAAAACAGAAATCAGTCCTGGGCATGAGGTAATAGATTTCTCACATGTTTTTTTTCAAGAAAAAGTACGTTTCGTCAAGGTTAAAGCAAAAAAT
>DCXX01000074.1:2371-2778 GCA_002329125.1 Fidelibacterota bacterium UBA2125
TTGGAAGCAATAAAATGAGATTAGAACATAATCACTTTTTGATGAAACGAATAAACAGCACGTTCCTGAGTTTGGCATTCCTTCTATGTTTTTCCTGTACTTCGAAAGTTCCTTCTCAGCCGAATATCCTTTTCATCATGAGCGATGATCATTCCGAAAGAGCTATAAGTGCCTATGGAAGCAAGTTGATTGAGACACCACACATAGATCGAATTGCAAATGAAGGGATCCGCTTTAATAACAGTTTTGTAACAAATTCTATTTGTGCTCCAAGCCGGGCTGTTTTGCTTACAGGAAAGTACAGTCATCTGAATAGTGTCTTAGATAACAATCAACTGTTTGATGGCTCTCAGGCTACCTTTCCCAAGTATCTGCGGTCAGCTGGATACGAAACTTCCATGATTGGT
>DCXX01000111.1:0-4907 GCA_002329125.1 Fidelibacterota bacterium UBA2125
CCTGTCAGTTGCATTCCATCTCCGGAATCCCCGGCGAAACGGATAACAACTTTTTCAATCTTTTCTACGCTTGTTCCCGCCATATTGAATCAGTGCTTTTTTTTGAGGATCTATTTTGGTGTGCCCTAATTCAGAACTATTACTCAGCTCTTTATTTATCAAATTTACCATGTCAGACATGGTATCACAACGGCAAAGGGTTTATTATTTAGTTAATGAGGTCATCTTGCATCTTGCAACAGTGAATCTTAAACTCAAGAGATTATGTCCCACTTTGATACTACTGGCCAGCTCGCACTCTTCCCGGAATTGATCGACAGCCCTGAACTCCCTTCAATCAGTACCCTTCCGGAGTTTGACCGGGCATTGCACAACCTCATCAAGATGAGCGATCTAGGTGCCTTCATATCAATTACAGTTCACGGGTTGGACAAATCTTTTTCCGTCCATGCCCGGGAACTGGAAATACCAGAAGATTTTCTTTTGGACGGGCGTGGTGATGCTGCATCACAGCAGATTCACCTTTTCCCGGAGTCTCTCCGCCACCAGGTGCGACGGCTTTCATACGATGTGAAAAGATTCTTCAACAAAGAAAATTCTTTTCGGACACCGTTCGGTTATTTCCTTTTTCGTCCTTATTTCAGGATTTGGTCAAAGTCTGTCAGAGAACAGGAACAACGATTGACCGGCTTTTTTACCGACGCTCTATCCGGCAGGATCTATGGAAACCACTTCATGGAAGCGTTTGAGACAGGTTACCGGTTCCTGGAGTCGATCAAAGACGAAACGGCTCCCTGGGAATTCTCGGACAAACTGCTGCTGGGTGACCTTAAAGAATTTCGGAAAAAGATAAAGACAGAAAACCTGACTCTGCATTCCCTAGACAAAACCACCCCTGATTTTCCCACGCTGGCAATCGCACTTAAAACAGCCCACTTCCCCACTGATCTTATCACATTTTTGAAACAGGTAAATATTCAGTTCGACTTCAAATCGATCCATCTCGATTATCTGAAAAATGTTGAGATTACCACCGTTGATGATGTAATAAACTTGAGCAAATCCATTTGGAGTAAAACATAGAATGAAGCATTTGAAACCGGGAACAATGGCCATTGTGCTGTCCATGATTTTGCAAACATTATCCGCAAATGATAAACCCCGTGCAAGAGATCTCGGCGTCCCCTTTGATGGCACACCGGGAAAGATGAACGCTATTACAGATGTAGAGGGCGTAAAGGTAGGTCATTCAACAATCATCAAGGGTAAAGGCAGACTTAAAGTGGGAAAGGGTCCTGTCCGGACTGGTGTTACAGCTGTTTTGCCAAGGGGTGACAACAGTTATTTAGACCCCGTGTTTGCCGGCTGGTATTCTCTCAACGGCAATGGCGAAATGACAGGAACAACCTGGGTAGAGGAGTCGGGCTTCATGGAAGGCCCGGTGATGATCACCAACACACACAGTGTAGGTATTGTAAGAGATGCTGTCATCTCATGGCGTGTCAATCAGGGCGGCGCCGATGCCAGCGGCTACTGGTGGTCTCTCCCTGTTGTGGCGGAGACCTATGACGGTTTCCTCAATGACATCAACGGTTTTCATGTAAAAGAAGAACACGCGCACCAGGCTCTAAGCCGGGCATCCACCGGACCGGTAGAAGAAGGAGGTGTGGGCGGCGGTACCGGCATGATCTGTCACTCTTTCAAAGGTGGTATCGGTTCCTCATCACGCATCATCGAGGTAGCTGGAGAAACCTATACCCTCGGCGCACTTGTTCAGGCAAATTACGGTGCCCGGGAAGACTTGACGGTATCGGGCGTACCTGTGGGAAAAGAAATCACAGACCTTCAGCGGGTGAGAAACCGGAATTCGCAGGACGGTGATGGATCCATCATTGTTATTGTTGCAACGGATGCACCCCTTGTTGCCCACCAGTGCAAGCGGTTGGCCCGCCGTATTCCCCTCGGCATCGCCCGGGTCGGGACCGTGGCGCACAACGGCTCCGGTGATATTTTCATTGCTTTCTCTACAGCTAATCCCGGAGCGGCGTATGCCAAAGGCACTGTGTCGATAGATATGGTGCCGAATGGGAAAATGAACCCTCTATTTAAGGCCACCGTCCAAGCCACGGAAGAAGCTATCATCAATGCTTTGGTGGCTGCTGAGAATATGGTAGGCGTAAACGGCAACACTGTTTATGCACTGCCTCACGACCGCCTCCGAGCCGCCATGAAAAAGTACAACAGGCTTACGGAATAGATGAGAAAGTTTGGGAACCTGAAAATTCCTCCCGGGTTCTTAATGAACATGAAGCGTCTTCCAAAATATCTGTTTTGGGTTCTGCCTCTTTTCATTCTGACTTCCGGTTGTGAGAACAAACCCCCTCCGGCGCTCTCCATGGCCAGTGTCCGATGGGTCACCTATAAGAATGAACGTGTGGGGTATACACTTCAATACCCCGTTGCATACACCTTACAAACCAGCCAGACAGGTCGAGACCTTCTTTTTAGACACAACGGCTTCCCCGCCATGGCCATAAACTACACCACAAAAGGAGAGGCCAACGAACGGGGTCTCTGGGCGGATCATAAAGCTGCCGGAGAAATCAAATTAGCGGGCCAATCCGGAAAGCAATATATCTACAACCATTACGACGGTCCTTTTTATATGCGGACAGTCTCCTATGTTATTGTACTTGACAGCAAATTCCTGGCACTGGAATTCAGGACTCAGAATGAAAAAGCTGACTCACTGCAGCAGCATATTCTCGATTCATTTACCCTTTCAAGATGAGTAGTCGAAAAGAAATACGAGACGGTCTGCTGGCAAGAAAAATAAGCGCCATTGTGAGGACCGATGATCAGTACGTGGCTGAGCAGGCCATGACGGCTGCTGTGGAAGGGGGCTTCAGGGTCATTGAGTTCACCCTTAACACACCGGGCGCTCTGGAACTTATCACTCAGTTCCGCTCTATGGATGAGAGCCTGCTGGTTGGCGCCGGCACGGTCATGACTCCCCAAGCGGCCAAAGAAGCGGTCAATGCAGGAGCTCAGTTTATTGTTTCTCCCGTCTGCGATCCTGCGGTAATCAGGGAGGCTGGTGAGATGGGAGTGGTTTCCATCCCCGGTACCCAGACACCCACCGAAATGCAGCGTGCACACGAGACCGGTGCTGATTTTGTTAAACTTTTCCCGGCACCTCCCAACGTGGCTGAGTACATCCGATACGTCTTGGGGCCTCAGCCTCATTTGAAGATTTTCCCCACCTCCGGTGTCAACCTGGATAATATGGTTGAAGTGCTGGAGGCCGGCGCCGCCGGTGTCGGTTTTGTGGGTCCGCTGTTTAATCCTCAATCGATGCTGAACAGAAATTTTGATGATATTCGAGAGCAAGCCGAGAAAATTGTGGCGCTGCTTGCCGACCTTTGACCTTTACTGTTTCTCTCTATTCACTCTACGGCTAAATTCCCAACCATATGGCAAGGGCAATGACCAAAAGGCTCACACAATTCTCTCACGGCTCCGGCTGAGCCTGTAAGCTCGGTCAAGAAGACCTGGCTCAGGTTCTGAGTCAGCTACCGGTGTCTGAAGATGAGCGCGTTGTCGTCGATTTCCATGGGGTCGACGATGCTGCAGTGGTGCGCCTCGACGGCAATGAAGCTATCGTCCAAACGGTAGATTTTTTCCCGCCTATCGTTGATAATCCCTACAACTTCGGCCAAATTGCTGCAGCCAATTCCATCTCGGATATCTATGCCATGGGTGCCACTCCACTCTTTGCGCTGAACATTGTCGCTTTTCCAAGGAATGATCTTCCCATGCAGATACTGTCAGAAATCTTGCAAGGAGGCATAGACAAAGCGAAGGAGGCCGGGATAAGCATTGTAGGCGGACACAGCATCGATGACCAAGAACCTAAGTACGGTCTGGTGGTGACGGGACGGGCTACGGTTGATCAATTAGTGAAAAACTCGACGGCCTGTGCCGGCGATGCTCTCATCCTGACGAAACCACTCGGGACAGGTATTATCGCCACAGCCATCAAAAACGGTGAAGCTGAGGAGAATCTGATACAGGAAGCCACAGCTCTTATGACTACCCTCAACGCCCTGGCCGCTGAACTGATGATCAAATACGGTGCCTCTGCCGCCACCGATGTGACAGGATTCGGTCTCCTCGGTCACCTTCTGGAAATGTGTGAAGCCAGTAATGTGTCGGCTGAAGTCAAATTCGACCAGCTTCCGTTCATAGGCGGCACGGCAACTCTTGCCGAAAAAGGTGTGGTCCCCAACGGGACAAAGAGAAACCTTGACCACGCATCCCGGCAAATTACGTTTGGAGACAGTTTGCAGAAATATGAGCATCTCATGGCCGCCGACGCACAAACTTCCGGGGGACTGCTCATTGCCATGCCTGAAGAGAATGTTTCCCCTTTCATCTCAGACTTCAACTCCAAATCCCCTTTTACCGCCTGCCAGATTGGTGTTTTCCACCCCTCCAGCGGGAAAAAACGTATCTCCCTCCTCTAACTACAACCTATTTTCCCTCAGAAAATCCTCTTATTTCTAGATATAAGACTAATTTAGTCGGATTTTTCTTGCCTAGAGAGAAAGATAGCCAGTAACTTCGCGCCGCTGAATAGGTGAAGTGATGGCAAAAAACGGATCAGCTGAGAAAGCATTGAGCGAAGAGACGCAAACTATCCAAAGCCGTCTCACGCAAGAATATAAGTACGGCTTCGTCACTGATATCGATCAGGAAACTATTCCCCCCGGTCTCGATGAAGAGGTGGTTAAAACAATCTCGCTGAAGAAAAATGAACCGGACTGGCTGCTTGAGTGGCGGCTAAAGGCGTATAGGCAGTGGCTTAAGATGGAGGAGCCCAATTGGGCCAAGGTGGAGCGTGATGA
>DCXX01000111.1:5314-7001 GCA_002329125.1 Fidelibacterota bacterium UBA2125
TCCCCCAAAAGCCTTGACGAAGTTGACCCTGAATTGCTGAGAACATACGAAAAACTTGGCATTCCGCTGGAAGAGCAAAAAATGCTCGCCGGCGTAGCGGTAGACGCAGTCTTTGACTCCGTTTCCGTAGCCACCACCTTCAAAGAAGAGCTGAAAAAGGCCGGAGTCACTTTCTGCTCATTTTCTGATGCAGTTCAGAAACATCCTGAATTGGTCCGGAAGTATCTCGGCTCAGTTGTCCCCTACACTGACAATTTTTTTGCCTCTCTCAATTCAGCCGTTTTCAGTGACGGAAGTTTTGTCCATATCCCAAAGGGTGTCAAGTGTCCCATGGAACTTTCCACCTATTTTCGCATCAACGCCGCCAATACGGGGCAGTTTGAGCGTACACTCATTGTGGCCGAAGAAGGAAGTTATGTGAGTTACCTGGAAGGGTGCACAGCTCCTATGCGCGATGAGAATCAGCTACACGCCGCCGTTGTGGAACTGATTGCCCACAAGGACGCCACAATCAAATACTCCACAGTACAAAACTGGTATCCGGGAGATCCCAAAACAGGCAAAGGTGGCATTTATAATTTTGTCACCAAGCGGGGCTCCTGTCTGGAAAAAAATGCCAAAATTTCTTGGACGCAGGTGGAAACAGGTTCAGCCATCACCTGGAAATATCCCAGTGTTATCTTGAAAGGGGACAACACTGTTGGTGAGTTTTACTCTGTTGCACTCACGAACAATTTTCAGCAGGCCGATACCGGAACAAAGATGACCCACATCGGGAAGAATACAAAGAGTACGATTATCACCAAAGGTATCTCCGCCGGGAAGGGGCAAAACACCTACCGCGGCGCTGTGAAGATCATGAAAGGCGCCCATAATGCCCGGAACTACTCCCAGTGTGACTCTCTACTTATCGGAGACGAGTGTGGTGCTCACACTTTTCCTTACATCGATGTACGGAATTCTTCAGCACAGATGGAACACGAAGCATCCACTTCCGCTATCGGTGAGGATCAGATATACTATTGTAACCAGCGTGGAATCTCCAAAGAAGATGCTGTCTCCATGATTGTAAACGGCTTTTGCAAAAGGGTGTTCAGAGAACTCCCCATGGAGTTTGCCGTGGAAGCACAGAAGCTGATGGAAGTGAGTTTGGAAGGCAGTGTCGGTTGACCATCGATCATCCGTTTTCTCTGCGGAGAACGATTTGACTGGAAGAAAATTTTAGGAAACAGCTTATGCTCGAGATCAAGAATCTCCACGTCACTGTAGAGGGTAAACCTATCTTGAAAGGTATCGACCTGGTAGTTAACGCCGGCGAACTCCACGCCATCATGGGACCTAACGGCTCCGGCAAAAGTACGCTGGCTCACGTTATCGCCGGTCGGGAAATGTATAAGGTAACAGACGGTAACATCACTTATAAAGGGAAGGATCTCCTAGACATGGAACCGGAAG
Source organism: Fidelibacterota bacterium UBA2125 (assembly GCA_002329125.1). Classification (GTDB taxonomy): domain Bacteria; phylum Fidelibacterota; class Marinisomatia; order Marinisomatales; family S15-B10; genus UBA2125. The sequence goes on from DCXX01000111.1 coordinate 6,770, forward strand.
AAAGAGCCCTGGAAGGTGTTTTTTTGTCTTACCAATATCCGGCAGTGATACCCGGTGTCAATCTCGCTTATTTCATAAAGGCGTCGGTGAATGCTGTCCGAAAATATCGGGGTGAACCTGAGATGGATGCTGTGGACTTTTTGAGCTTTATCAAGGAGAAACTGGCACAGGCGAAGATGGAGGAAAGTTATCTGAAGCGTGCCGTGAACGAAGGGTTTTCCGGCGGCGAAAA
>DCXX01000141.1 GCA_002329125.1 Fidelibacterota bacterium UBA2125
GCTGGGCGGTTCGGCGAACGGGTGGGGCAGGCATTCCAGATTCAGGATGATATTCTTGAGATCTATTCAAGCTCAGATAATATGGGGAAGAGCCTTGGCTCTGATGTGTTGGCGGGGAAAAAAACATTTCTCACCTGCAGTGCTGAAGAGGAGAATGCTTCTCAGTGGTCTGAATTCAGGACCGGTCTCGGCAGAGGAGATTTAAGCGAAGAGATATTGCCGGCATTGCGTCAATACTTTCGAGATAACGGAATTCAAAAGGCAGGGGAGGAAAGAGTGAAACAACTGGTGAATGAGGCACTTTCATTTCTGGAAAATATCCCAAAAAATAAGCGAAAGAAATTTGAGTTGTTTGTGCAGATGGTGATAGAAAGGAAACATTAGCCATGGACTTCAGGAAGCTTGATCCGGTAGATATGCATTCTCAGATAGTCAACTTTCCTGAGCAGATTGAAGACGCATTGGCTATTGGAGAGGGTTACGATCCGAAAGGTGATTTTTCAGATATATCTTCAGTTGTGATCGCTGGGATGGGTGGTTCGGGCATAGGCGGAGACCTTATACGGGCTCTCACGGTGGACAGCGCCAACACACCCATAGAAGTGGTCCGTGATTACCGTCTGCCTGCCTGGGTTGATGGCAAAACCTTGGTCATCTGTGTCAGCTACTCCGGCAACACTGAGGAGACCCTATCGTGCTTGAAAGATGCCATTAAGCGGGGTGCAAAGGTTGCTGGTATCACCTCCGGAGGGGAAATGGAATCGAGATTAAATGACGTTGACGGTAATGTCATCAAGATTCCCGGCGGGAATCCACCTAGAGCCTCTCTTGGTTATGTTTCCATTCCTGCCCTTGTGTTCTTGCAAAAGTGTGATTTAACTGACAAATCTATCAACAAAGACCTCCAAGACGCCTCCGGCCGTTTAAAACAACTGAGGGATGATTTTTCTAAACCGTCTGACAGTAACCCCACATTTGCTTTGGCAAAAACTGTTTATGACTCAGTACCGATCATCTATGGTGATGCTCGTTACACAGGCGCTGTAGCGCTTCGATGGCGCGGGCAGTTGGAAGAAAACGGAAAAATGGTTGCCTTTCACCACACCTTACCGGAAATGAATCACAATGAAATTGTTGGGTACAAGAATAATCCCGACTTATTGAAACGGATGGGAATTATCTGGTTGATTGATAAAGACCAGCATGAGAGAACTACGTTACGACAATCACTGACTTGTAAACTGATTGGCGAGACTGTTTGCTATCAGGAAGAAGTCCGGAGCCGAGGGACTTCCCTGGCGGAACGGTTACTCTATCTTGTCCATTTCGGAGACTGGGTCAGTTACTGGTGTGCTGTGCTGCATGGGGTTGATCCCACACCTGTGGAAAGGATAGAATCGTTGAAAGCGAAACTTGCAGAAAATGACTAATTTATCAGTTAAGAAGGTTGCATTGAGAATAGTGATCACCTAAATTAATGTAGGCTTAAATCCATTATCAATGATACCGGTAGAAGTAACACGAATCTCTTTTTATCCACCAAGCAAAGGGTACGCCGTGGTATTGCAGGAGATCGGCGGCGGTGAAAAAAAGCTACCGGTCATTGTAGGATCTTTCGAAGCCCAGGCCATTGCTCTTGCCATGGAGAAGGTGGACACGCCCCGGCCCATGACTCACGATCTTCTGACCGCTATTCTGGAAGAGATGGAAGTTGATGTTAAAGCAGTTGTTGTTACCCATCTGTCTGAAGGGACTTTTTTCGCCGGTATCAGGATAGATCTTGATGGAGACGATGAGACTGAAGTTGATTCACGTCCCTCAGATGCCATTGCGGTTGCGTTGAGATTGGGAGCGCCAATTTTTGTTGATGAATCTGTCATGAAGGAAGCAGGCGTGGAAGATGAGGAACAATCTTCCGTCAGTTTTGAGGAGTTAGTTCATAGTCATGATAACAACCGGCGTAAAATCCTCGAAGAGAAATTGCAGGAAGCTGTTGAAGATGAAGAATATGAGCAGGCAGCAAAGATCAGAGATCAGCTCATGGAAATGGAAAAAGGAGCTTCCAGCGTCTGATCAGGATTTAAAAGATTCCAATGTTATTTGAGAAGCCGCTTGTTCAGCGGCTTTTTTTGTTGGCCCGGATGCTGAAGCGTAAATTTTCCGATCAATTTTTACCGTTACTTCAAAGATCTTTTCATGTTCGGCACCTTCCGTGTCAGTAACTATAAAGCGGGGTGTTTCCGTACCGTTAGCCTGACAGTGCTCAATTAGCAGACCTTTATAATTGAGCGTCTTCCACGCCTCTCTCCGTTTATTCCAAACCGTGTTGTAAATCAGATTAATGCACGGTTCAAATCCGCCATCAAGCCTCATAGCGCCAATGAGCGATTCAAAAACATTTGCCAACTGTTTCTCAGACACTTTCGGATGATTCAGGTCTAGAGAGGGGCCCGCTTTTATGTACTTCAAGAGATTCAGGGAGGCCCCCATCTTAGCCAGATATCCTTTTTGTACAAGTGTTGACCGCCGTTGAGTTAGCAATCCTTCTCTTGCTTGAGGGAATTCCCTGATGAGCAGATCCGACACCACCTGATCAAGGACAGCGTCTCCCAAAAACTCCAGCTGCTCGTAATTTCCAATAACCTCGGAATTTTTTGATTTGTGTGTCAACGCTGCGTTAAGTAGGGAGGAATTGCGAAAAAAATAGTTGAGTGCATGCTGAAGCTCTATGAGTTGTCCATCTTTGTGAACGAAGCGCCAAATAAGTTGTCTGTAAAACTTTTTGAGCAGGCTTAGTCCTCCCACTGCTTTACAACAAGAACGGCGTTGTGTCCGCCAAAACCAAAAGTGTTTGACATAGCCACATTGACCTCTCTCTCAGATGAAACATTGGGTGTATAGTCGAGGTTGCAATCTGGATCGGGCGTTTCATAATTGATAGTGGGGGCAATCTTATTTTCTAGAATAGTCATGATACAGGCGACGGCCTCGATCCCACCGCTGGCTCCTAAAAGGTGTCCAGTCATAGACTTGGTTGAACTGACACTCAAGCTGTTGGCATGTGCCCCAAACAGTTCCCGAATAGCTGCAGTTTCATTCTTATCATTGTACGGCGTGGACGTGCCATGTGCATTAATATAGTCAATATCTTCAAGATTGAGATCAGCGTCGGAGATTGCTCTTTTCATGGCACGAACAGCACCTTCGCCGCCGGGGGCGGGAGCAGTGATATGAAAGGCGTCGCCGGTGGCGCCGTAGCCGGCTACCTCACCGTAAATAGTAGCGTCTCTGGCAGTGGCATGGTCCGCCGCTTCCAGCACAAGAAGCCCTGCCCCTTCACCCATGATAAAACCGTCCCGTTTCAGATCGAACGGCCGAGATGCTTCCTCCGGTTCATCATTATTGGTTGAGAGAGCTTTCATGTTTGAAAAACCGGCATAGGCAATAGGTGTGATTGCAGCTTCGGAACCTCCGGTAAGGATGACATCAGCGTCTCCGTACTGAATGAGTCTGTAGGCGTCGCCGATTGCGTTTGTGGCACTGGCACATGCTGAAACAACACTGTAGTTTGGACCTTTCATTCCCCATCGAATTGAAATGTGTCCCGGTGCGATGTCCGGAATGAACATGGGGATAAAGAAAGGGGAAATGGCACGGGGACCACGGTTGATCATTTTCCGGTTCTGGTCTTCCATGGTCTGGAGACCGCCTACGCCTGAACCGAGGATGACACCGAATCGGTCCATGTCATTAATGCCGTTTTGCAGATTGGCATGCTTTAATGCCTCGTCTGCAGCGGCCATGGCCAAAACTGCGAATTCGTCGAGGCGATTCAGTTCCTTTTTATCGAGATAGTTTTCGGGCTGAAAATTCTTTACCTCACCGCCAATCTTGACGGCGAAATCCGAGGTATCGAATTTGGTAACAGTGGATATCCCGCTTTTGCCAGCGAGCAGACAGTCCCAGAAATGATGAACACCCACACCGAATGGGGAAACAATTCCCATCCCTGTGACCACGACGCGCCGTGGCACGGTTATCAGTTGCCGTGAGAGTCTATATAGTCTACGGCGGAGCCTACAGTGGTAAGCTTCTCGGCTTCCTCATCAGGAATTTCCATGCCGAACTCTTCCTCGAGCTGCATAATCAACTCAACTGTATCAAGGGAATCGGCGCCAAGATCATCAACGAACGATGCTTCAATATTGATCTTATCCTCATCAACACCGAGCTTGTCCATGATAACTTCCTTCACCTTGTCGAAACTGGACATCTGTTTTCTCCTTTACATGTAGAGACCGCCATTAACGGCTATTGTCTGCCCTGTAATGTAAGCTGCTTCATCGGAAGTTAGAAATAGTGCAGTTGCGGCAATCTCTTCCGTTTTCCCAGTTCTCCCTAGGGGAATCTGTTTGATCATTTCTTCTCTCATTTTATCGCTCAAATCAGTCGTCATGTCAGTATCAATGTAACCCGGGGCGATAGCGTTAACGGTGATATTACGTGATGCCAGTTCACGAGCTACGGTTTTTGTGAGGCCGATTATGCCGGCCTTTGCTGCTGAATAGTTGGCCTGCCCCGGATTCCCCATCATACCTGACACTGATGTGATATTAATAATCCTGCCGAAACGGTTTTTCATCATGTGAGGTGTGACTGCCTTTATGCCATTGAAACATCCTTTGAGGTTCACATCGATCACACTATCCCAGTCTCCTTCTTTCATTCTGAGTAAAAGGTTGTCTTTAACAATGCCTGCATTATTTACAAGCACATCAACGCTCCCAAACTTTTCCGCAGATTTTTTCACAGCTTCTTCAAAGGCGGTCATTTCCGAAACATCTATAGGTGCAGCCAATGCGGTTCCGTCGTTTTCTTCAATCTCAGAAACTATCTTTTCAAGGTCCTTCACAGTTCTGCTGGTGCAAGTCACCTTGATGCCGCTCTCAGCAAACTTTTTAGCAATAGCACGACCAATTCCGCGGGAGGCACCAGTGATGAATGCCGTTTTTACTTTAGGCAAGGGCCAACTCCTTTATCTGATCAAACCGCTCTATGCCTCTTGTTGCAAGGGTACGATCTATGCGGCGATTTAGTCCCTGAAGAACGCGGCCAGGACCGACTTCAACAAAATCAGTTACTCCTAAATTCTGGAGAGTTTCTACAGTTTCAATCCACCGGACCGGATTGTCGAGCTGGCGAATCAAATTTTCTTTAATCATTTCCGGTTCCGAAACAGCCTCAGCGGAAACATTCATCACAATGGGAAACTGTGCACGGCTCAGGCTGATGTCATCAAGTGCCTTTTTCATGGACATTTTCGCGGTCTCCATAAGTGGAGAATGGAAAGCTCCGCTCACGTTCAGTTCAATTGCTTTTTTGGCGCCTGATTTTGTTGCCAGCTTCATGGCATTTTTTACCGCATCAACATTTCCGGAAATTACAATTTGCTCCGGAGAATTGAAATTCGCCGGTACCGCCACTTCCGCTCCCTCAGATGCTTCATCACAGATGCATTCCACAGCGTCAGCATCAAGTCCGATAACTGCCGCCATAGTACCGGAGCGTTCCTGTCCAGCTTGGCTCATGGCGTTACCCCGGAGTTTGACCAGTGTCAGAGCCTCTGTGAAGGTGAAAACATTAGCGGTTGTCAGAGCAGAATATTCGCCGAGACTGTGCCCGGCTGAAAAACTTGGTGTAAGTCCTCCCGCCATCACAAGTTCTGCCAGTACAACGCTTACAACGAAAAGAGCAGGTTGAGTGATTTCGGTCTGCCGAAGAGTTTCTTCTGGTCCCTCGAAAGAGAGTTTTGCTAGATCCATGCCCATAATGTCATTGGCTTCTTCGTATCGTCTCTTTGCTGAAGCGGAGGTTTCAACCAAATCTTTTCCCATCCCAACTTTTTGGGAACCTTGGCCCGGAAAGAGGAAAGCTGTACTCATACGCACTTTCCCCATCTTACGAGGGTAGCTCCCCAGGTAAATCCTGCCCCGAACGCCGCCAGGACGACAAGGTCTCCTTCTAGCAACCGGCCTTCATTGACGGCCTCACTTAAACTGATGGGGATGGTGCCAGCGGTGGTGTTGGCAGCTCGGTCTATGTTGATAAACACTTGTTCTTTACTGAGACCCAGCCGCTCAGCACTGGCATCAATAATTCGTTTATTAGCTTGGTGTGGAATAAAAAGAGTCACATCTTTAGTTGAGAAGTTGTTTCTTTCCAAAAGTGCCTGAGCGGCATCAGCCATTCCCCGAACCGCCGACTTATAAACCTCTCGGCCGTCTTGCTTAAGGTAATGAAGCCGCTGCTCTACCGTTTCGAGGGTTGCGGGCTGGCGGCTGCCTCCGGCGGGCATGTATAGCCGGTTACCACCACTGCCATCCGT
>DCXX01000149.1 GCA_002329125.1 Fidelibacterota bacterium UBA2125
TACTGAGCGTAATTGGATTGCTGGCAGCGGCAGGCTATGTCTGGAGAAACAGCGGCGCTGAAATGAGGCTTTTCGGCGGCATGCTGACACTCAACAGTTATTCGACCTTCTTCGATTTCCTGTACCTCGCCGTAGCTTTGGCCGCGCTCTTGGTGGCGCAGGTGTATCTTGAAAGGAGAGGTGGGGAACTCCGCGGCGAGTACTACAGCCTTATCCTCTTTGCAACCATCGGTATGATGCTGATGACTAGAGCCAATGACCTCGTTGTTGTTTTCTTGGGACTGGAACTGTTGTCGCTGTCACTCTACGTTCTTGTGGGATTTTTGAGGCACGATGTTTTGAGCAATGAAGGGGGGCTCAAGTATCTGCTTCTCGGTGCCTTCTCAACAGGTTTTTTTCTCTTCGGAGCCGCCCTCACCTACGGAGCTACCGGAACAACGAATTTCGAAGGTATTGCCGCTGCAATCGCCTCGGGTAATGTTTTTTCAAGTGCAGTATTGGATCTTGGGATAGGACTGCTTATCGTCGGTTTTGCCTTTAAGGTAGCTGTCGTGCCGTTTCATATGTGGTCGCCGGACGTCTATCAGGGCGCCCCCACATCGGTGACAGCATTCCTCTGCACAGCGCCCAAAGCGGCTGGATTCGGAGTTCTTCTGAAGCTGTTTATTGTAGCTTTTCCCATTGAGGGCGTCGCGTGGCAAGATCTGTTCTGGTTGTTTGCAATTCTTACCATGACGGTGGGCAATATTTCGGCGTTAATTCAGCCCAACGTAAAACGGATGCTTGCGTTTTCCAGCGTGGCTCACGCAGGATATCTTCTCATTGGCGTTATGGTCATGGATGTGGCAGGGACGTCCAGCGTCATGTTCTACCTTCTTGTATACTCGGCCATGAATCTGGGGGCTTTTGGTGTAATCTCTCTTGTTGAACACGAAGAAAAGGGATTAACCTTTAACGACTACCGGGGTCTGGCGTCCAGACATCCGTGGCTCTCCATCGTTTTAGCTCTCTTCATGCTTTCGCTGGCCGGGTTTCCACCGACGGCGGGATTTGTGGCGAAGTATGGTCTCTTCAGCGCCGCCGTGGCGAAAGGATACATCTGGCTTGTGGTCATCGCCGTCCTGAATACGCTCGTCTCCTTTTACTACTATGCTCGCCTTATTGTAAAGATGTACATGGAGGCCGAGGAAGAAGCGTTGACTGCTTTCCCTTCAATACACAGTACTATCCTGTTAACAATTCTGGCGATTGTCATTCTTCTGTTTGGTTTGACGCCGGGCTGGCTTATAGAGAACGCCTCGCTGGCTGCTGAGGTATTTTCTCCATAGTCCATTGAATCTCGGGCACTAAATTTGATCAGATGCGGATAACAAAGGTCTATACAAAGACAGGTGATGATGGTACAACCGAGCTATCTAAAGGTGAGCGTATGCCAAAGGATTCCCCTAGGATAGTAATGTTAGGTGCTCTGGATGAGGTTAATGCTGCCATTGGCGTAGTTCTTGCTGAAAACCTCAATAAGATTATTGCAAAGGTGCTTGAAGGTGTTCAGCACGATTTGTTCAACATTGGTGGAGAACTTGCCGTCTTGGAAGAAGATTTGGGTTTGGTGAAGAGTGACGATGTAAATAAACTTGAAGAAGCCATCGACTCACTCAATGAATCTCTTCCACCTTTGAAGGAATTTGTACTGCCGGGTGGTTCTAGAAGATCAGCACTACTATATCAGGCGAAGGTTATTTGTCGGCGAACCGAACGGGACCTTGTGACGCTTAGCCATAAAGAAAAGATTAATCCACTTCATTTTAAATACCTGAACCGCCTGTCTGATTATCTTTTTGTTGCGGCACGCTATGAAAATATGAAGGGTGGCGGTGAAGAACAGATGTGGAAACGAAAGCAATAGGCCCCGGAATGTGCTAAAACTATTGCTGGCTGCAATTGATACCACCTGACATCTATCTGATAAGCTCTTAACTGCAGCTTGTGATCTTCCGTTCATATTTCGGTCCTTTCCCTAAGCCTACACAGCACGGCGCCTGGGCCATGTTTCTGGTTCCCGCTGGGATGGCCGTGACCGTGTTGGACAAATGGTCATGGAGTTCTTTCCTCCTCATAATCTCGTTTATTCTGATCTTTCTGTCCCACCGGCCGGTAGTCCGCATCCTGAAGGGATGGAAACACCGTGATACCATTGAATGGAAAGCCTGTAGTTGGGCCATCGTTTTGAGTGGTTCAGGGGTCGGTCTTGCCGCTTTTCTCTTTCTTTTTCAGCAGCAGTGGAACGCTCTTTCCCTCGGACTTGCAGTGGCGATTACGTTTCTGCTTCATCTCAGGCTGACCCTGAACAGGAAACACATGTCTGTAACAGGTGAGATTATTGGGGTTCTCGGTCTGACAGCTTCCGCACCTGTTATGTATATATTCCTTAATGGTTATCTGGATGCTAAAGGGTGGGTTCTCTGGATGATCAGCTTCCTCTACTTTGCCGGTACCATTTTCTATATCAAACTGAAGGTACGAATTCAGCCGTCTCAGCCGGAACCGGATCTGAGGGGTAAACTCCGAGCCGGAATGCCCGTTGTTCTCTATGGAGTTCTTTTATTGATCTATGTTTTTTTTATTACGGTAATCAGGGGTTATTCGTGGTTATTCTTCTGGGCGTATGCCCCTTTTCTGGTGAAGGCGGTGGGGGGACTCGTTCACTGGCAGTCAAGGGAAACATTGAAGATCAATCGTCTTGGCGTAATGGAGTTGGCCCATTCGATCCTGTTTGCCGTACTTTCCCTGGCGGGGTTAAATGAGACGCTACAGTAAATAGAGTCATGTGAAATGTATACCTTGCAACAAAGGAGTTAGAGAATCTAAATTGATCTCACTTATGAGGAAGATAGTAAGTTCAACTCTAATTCTTCTTTTCGCCGGTGCTCTGGCGTGGCCGCTCATCCCGTCAGAAATGTGCGAGATGAAGTGCAGTCGGAAACCGTGTTGCAAAGTAGCGACCATAAAGGAACGGTGTCCCATGATGGCAGAAGCGGAGAATCATGCACCGTTTCTATTGTTATCGGTGCCCAAGCCCGTATCTGTAAAAGAAGGATATTTCCCGAATGCATTGTTGATGGCTGAAAATTCGATGGATCCCTTGGACGATTTCTTTCCCCGTCACGCAGAAGTAACTTCCTCTTTCCAAGCACACCTCAAGATTCCCCTCTATTTCCAGCACCACTCTCTCCTGATTTAGACTCTTTCATCCGTCCTCCGTTTTAAAGCGGGTCCAGGGCGGATTCTGTGTTTCGTCTGCCGGGTAAGTTTTTCCGCAGACATTGAATTAACAAAAGGAAGGGTCATGAGAAAGAAACTATCATTTGTGTTATTGGCGGCGCTGCTGGCCGGGGCATTAGCGGCACAGGAAAAGACCGATCCTGTGCAGTTAGTATTGCAAACAAACAGGGCTGTATTGGCAGCGCGTGAAGCTCATAAGGCCGCGCTGGAGGAGATTAGGACAACTGGTGTTCTACCGGACCTCATGCTGGAGGGAACGTTCTTTACGGCGCCCATCGAAACAAAAAATGGTCCCATGGAGGCCCAGATCATGCTTGGGCAGCGGATTCCATTGTGGGGAAAACTGAGCCGACATAAGAAAATTGGAATCATGAAGGCGGAAGCGGCTGCCCTCTTTTTGAAATCGGCTGAAATTAATGCTATCTACAGCTTGAACGTAAACCGTACGCGGTATGGTAAGATTCAGAATTCCCTTGCCATACTCAGACAGTATCAGATCGATCTCCAATCTTCCAGAACTGTTGCTCTGACACAGTATTCTACCGGGATGGGAACGACACAGCACCCTGTATTGAAATTGCAGATTGAGATGAGCATGATTGAGAGCAGAATCAATATCCTTGAATCGCAGCTTGAGACAGTCGTCAGCGAATTGCAGACGTTGTTCGATGGACAGTTTTCGAAGCGATTTTTGGGAGGGGAACTGGTGGAAGATTTCTCCCAGTTTTCGAAGGAATGGTGGCTGGAAGCGGCAAAGCTGAGCAACCCCAGATATCTACTGGCTGGAAATGATCGACAGATAGCGGTGATAAAAAGTGAACTGGCCCGGAGAGAAAACTATCCTGATCTGGTAGCGGGGGTGAATTACACATCTATCGGCAGCGGGGGCATGGCGTCTTCCGCAGATGTCGGAAGTGATGCTTTGGGCGTGAAGGTGGGGTTCGACATTCCCTTATGGTTCGGGCGGAACAGGTCGCGGGCAAAATCGGCAAAGATTTCCGTCAAAGTTACAGAGGAGGCGATGGCACAGACTTGGAATGAGATCGAGGGAAGTCTGAGTGCCACCGTTAAGGAGTTGGAGGAAATCCAAAAGACTTATCATCTTTTTGAAGAAACACTTCTGAAAGAGTCTGAACAAATGCTGTCGTCGGCTATGTCAGCGTATGAAACAGGAAAGATAGGCTTTCTCGATCTGCTTGACAGTCAGCGTATGGTAGTAAACATTCGTCTCGATTTTGAAGAGACCAGAGCCAAAAGAGAGACAGCAAAGGCAAAGCTGTTGAAGGTTGTTGGTCTGATACGTTTTGAGGAGGAATAAATGATGAAGTATTCGTCAAGATATTCAATACTGATGATTGTACTGGCGACCGTCGCCACGCTGTCTGTTGGCGGCTGTGGTGGTAGAAAAGATTCGTCCCGCGGGAATCAGGAGGCGGAGGTACAGTTCTATTCCTGCGGCATGCACCCCAACGTGATTCAGGAGGGACCGGGAAACTGTCCCATCTGTGGTATGAATCTGACACCCATGGGCATTCCTACGGGCGGGACAGAAGAAACTTTCAGCTCCACGGTGAAAATTGACCCCACTGTGGAACAGAACATGGGCATCCGGACGGCGGAAGTTGAGAAACGGGATCTGACTCAGACGATCCGAACAATTGGCCGAATTGACTACAATGAGTCCAAAGTAGCTCACGTTCACACCAAGTTCAACGGCTGGATTGAGAAGACCCATGCCGACATAACAGGACAACGGGTCAATAAGGGTCAGCCATTGCTTGATATTTACAGTCCCGAGCTAGTCTCTGCTCAAGAGGAGTATTTTGACGCGTTAAAAAATGTGAGAAGTTCAGGAAATGATGTCTCCGCCGGAGCTGCTAATCGAT
>DCXX01000011.1:0-2276 GCA_002329125.1 Fidelibacterota bacterium UBA2125
TTTCCACCACCCGATCTGGATACTTTTATTCCTGCTGTTGCCCGGGGCGAATGGAATCCCAAGGAGAATTAACGCCATGATGAAAAGATATATTTCCCCTATTTTTCTGCTCGTGTTTCTGGCATGCAGTTCAAATTCGGAGAGGGAAGGGTTTGAGAGGATATTGAAAGAACACGATGGTGTTTTCTCCAAACACGGTTGGAATCATTACGGGCCTGGGTATTTTGAACTGGACAAAGAGACGGGTGTTCTTAGTTCCTACGGCGGCATGGGCCTTTTTTGGTACAGTATCAGTAAATACAAAGATTTTGTACTTGAGTTGGAATATAGATGTTCAGAGTCAAAGACCAACTCGGGTGTATTTGTGAGAGTGCCTGAAGTTCCCTCAAGCGATGAATACATTTATCACTCATTCGAAGTTCAAATCAATGATGATGGGGAAGGTGTTCATAAAACGGCGGCTGTGTATGATGCGGAACCACCATCTCATGATGCTTCCAAACCAACTGGTGAATGGAATCACTACAGGCTAACATTCCTGGGAAACCGAATTCAGGTTGAACTTAACGGTGACAAGGTTGTGGACTGGGAAGCGGAGCCGAGAGGTAAAGTTGCTGATTTTGCTGATGAAGGTTACATCGGTTTACAAAACCATGATTGGGATACAACTGTTTCTTTCAGAAATATCTTTGTGAAGGAGCTACAGTGATATTTTCCATGATGTTATTCGGCAAAACCAAAAGATTGACAATGATTTCTTTTTGATAACCTGTACAAGAGCCAGACGGGGCTCTACTGTTTTTTTATTACCCCAACATTATAGACATTGAGAAAGTTAAAGCATGAACATTAAACCACAAGAATCCAGAGATCTGAAACCGATGCCGTTGTGGGAAGCGGGACTCTTTTTTGGCATACCTGCAATTATAACCATTTTTTGTGTGTATAGCGTTTTCCCATATCTTGTTGAACATGGTTATTCGACATTTGTCAGCTACGCTATAGTCTTAGATATCCCTCTAGCCATCATGTTTGTAGCGTCGTTAGTGGCTTACAGGATGGAGGGCAATCCGATGAGCTGGCCAGCATTGCGGGACCGCTTCAGGCTGAATCGAATGGAACGCAAGGAATGGCTATGGACAATCGGATTGTTTTTATTCATGTTGATCACCGCTGGGTTGCTGTCTATGCTGCTATTGTCTATCGTTCCCGGTTTAGTTGAAAAAGGTGTGCTCACAATACCTGATAATACACCATCGTTCATTGACCCCCGTATTCCTCAGGGTCTTGAAAGTATGAAAAACCAGATGGGTGCTGAAGCTGTGGGGAATTGGTTTTTATTAGTTATCACTTTTTTTTCACTGATCCTCAATATTTTGGGAGAGGAGTTTCTCTGGCGAGGCTATGTTCTTCCCCGTCAGGAGCTAACGTATGGCAAACGTACATGGATGGTCCATGGTGTTCTTTGGACGCTGCTTCATGCATTTAAGTGGTGGCAGATGCTTGCGTTATTGCCGGGTGCTCTCGCATTGTCATTTATAGCTCAACGTTTTCAGAACACATGGCCAGGGATCATTGCCCACTTTGTAACCAATGGTATAGGAATGATTGGGGTTTTTTTGGTAATTATGGGTGCCTAGCGGGAATAGACCGGAAGTTTGTTTTTCCCTTACCGTTCCCGAACCTTCATCCCCGAACTTTTCACCCACCGGAACTGATCTCTACCTTCCCTCAAGATCAGAAACGCCTCCACCCCGTCCATTGCTTCCACCACTTGGAGGCCCTCTTTTTCTCCCATAATGATCAGCGCCGTGGCAAGTGCATCGGCATCTGTACAATTAGGTGCGGTTACGGTGGCTGAGTTGACACCCGTGCGGGAAGGATAACCTGTTCGCGGATCAATTTCATGAGAATAAATCTCGCCGTCAATCTCAAAATAGTTCCTGTAATCTCCAGAGGTAGCAGTGGCCTGATTGTCGACATCAATCACCCAGTCGAAACCTTCTCCCAAATCAGCTGAAAGCTTAGGCCGTTCGATTGCAATAGCCCATAATTTACCCTGAGAGTTTTGCCCTTTTACGCGTACCTCTCCACCAATCTCGACCATCATGTCAGAGATGTTATGAGACTCCAGATAATCGAACACCGCATCAACGCCAAAGCCTTTGGCAATAGCGTTTAGATCTATGCTGATGTTAGGATCAAGTTTCACAATTGAAGATTTTTCAGTTCTGATCTTCTCATAGCCAATATGTGACAGCCTTCGGTGAATTGAT
>DCXX01000011.1:2674-3382 GCA_002329125.1 Fidelibacterota bacterium UBA2125
GGTAATGTCAAAAGCGCCATCACTTTTGCGGGACCAGTAGAGCGCGCGGTTCACTACATAATAAAATTCTTTACTCACGGAAATAGGTTCGGTGGATTCAGATCGGTTGAACCAGGATATTTCACTGTCATGTATATAGGTTGACATTTGTCTGTTGACTTCTGATAAAACAGAGTCCACACCTACTTTCAGGACTGTCGTGGCTGCCAGGCCATCTGGTGGGAGATATTTGATCTGGAAGGTTGTTCCCATGGTGTTCCCTTCAAATATGATGGGGCTGGAAGGGCCACCACAACCGGTAAATATCAGTGCAAGTGTAGCGGCAATGGAGAGTGATCGAAACATGAGAATAGGCTATATTCCGGGGAGAAAAATGAGGTCAATGATTAGGATGAAACAAATTGGAAGAAGAGAATTTATCAAAAAATCCATTGGACTTGCCGGAGGTGTGAGCGTCATGAGTATAACAGGTGCTAGTTTAACATCATGTTCTGGTCAGCCGCCATTCAAAATCTCTTTGGCGGAGTGGTCGCTTCATAGAGCACTAAGGGCCGGAGAGGTGGAACATCTTGATTTTGCTTCCATCGCTAGAAATGAATTTGGTTTAGATGCCATTGAATATGTGAATAGTTTCTTTTTTGAGAAGACAGAAGATCAGTCCTACCTGAAGGAGATGAAATCAAGGGCTGACAGTGAAGGAGTGAAAAG
>DCXX01000011.1:3421-3557 GCA_002329125.1 Fidelibacterota bacterium UBA2125
AGAATTTATCAAAAAATCCATTGGTTTTGCTGGGGGTGTGAGCGTCATGAGTATTACAGGTGCCAGTTTAGCATCACGTTCTGGTCAACCGCCATTCAAAATCTCTTTGGCAGAGTGGTCGCTTCATAGAGCATTA
>DCXX01000126.1:0-641 GCA_002329125.1 Fidelibacterota bacterium UBA2125
GTAGCTGTGCCACCTCGCGAAAGTGCTTCATAAGCGAGGGAGATAGAGGGAAACTTTTCCCGATCAGGCTTTTCAAATGTGAGATCTGATATGTTAACTGGATCGAAATCTTCCCATTCGGCTCCGAGACGATCCGGATAGGTAAGGGCAAACTGGATGGGAATCTTCATATCTGGCTGGCCCATCTGCCCCTTCACTGAACCGTCAATAAATTCCACCATGCTGTGGATAATAGACTGCGGATGGATGACAATATCGATCTGTTCCTTATTCAAACCAAAGAGCCAATGAGCTTCAATCACCTCCAGACCTTTATTCATCATGGTTGCGGAGTCGATAGTAATTTTCTTACCCATTTCCCACTTGGGATGATTGAGGGCTTCATCAACTGTAATGTCATAGAATTCATTCATGGGTTTTGTCCTGAACGGACCACCGGAACCGGTGAGAATCAGACGTCTGACATTCGAAACTTCCTCGCCCAACAGACACTGCCAAATTGCGCTATGTTCGCTGTCCACTGGGAAGAGAGTGGCTCCTGTTTCGTCCATAATTCTCCTGATTAAACCACCCGCCATGACGAGGCTCTCCTTATTGCTGAGCGCCAGATCCACGCCAGCTTCCAGGGCTCTGACTGTGGG
>DCXX01000126.1:1019-11150 GCA_002329125.1 Fidelibacterota bacterium UBA2125
GAGAAGCAAGTTCAAGAAGTCCTTCACGACCGGTCAAGACTTTAATGGATGTCTGAGCTAAGCCTTCGCTGACTGTTTTTGCACTGTTTTCATCTGCAATGGCTACTACTTCAGGGTGAAAATCCAGTGCTTGCTCAACCAGCTTTTCGGCATTGCTATGAGCAGAGAGGTATTTTACAGAGAAGTGCCCGCTGTGACGCTCTACTACCTTCAGTGCATTAACACCGATAGAGCCTGTAGAGCCCAATATTCCCACTGAACGTTCCATCAGTTTATCACCATCCCCAAGTTTAGCATTATACTAGCACCCTGCCCACTCAGACTCACTTTCAGACCGCTAATGAGTTCACCAAAAGGGTACTCAACTCCTCCCGAAAGAGCATTAACCTGACCTTCCATTTTTGTCTTGAATTTGTTACCATCAACGGGAGAGACCGCATGTACATTCACATTGAAAAAAGATGACCCTATACCATAAAGAAACAGAGCCTTTCCAAAATTTATCCTCCGGGACAGTGTCACACTAACTGTTTTGAGGGAGAAATCATCAGCGCCTTCTAAGTTGCGACGGCTCACTTCAATGGACCATGGTTTGTTATTCTCAGTATCACCGCCCGGTATCACTTCCGCGGCATAGCCCGACAGTATGATTACGTCTTCCCCAGCTCTAAATCCTGAAAACAGTCCCCCAAGCCAAAGATTGGGAGAAATACGGTAGAGTCCGGAAAAAAAAGGTGTAAATCCGGTTTTGTTCATGAGGGTGTTATCACTAAAAGCAGCTGACACACTGCCTGAGGAATTCAAAACAATCCGCCCGTCCTTTCCTCTACCAGTAAGAAGCTGGTAGCCACTTTGAAGGACAATCTGATTAAAGAACGGTTTGGCACTTACGGAGAATTGATCTCCTACCCACTCTCCAAGTCTGTAGTCCGGTTTCTGGGCTCGAACGCCTTGGGAAAAAACCAGCAGCAGAAATACAATTGCGGACTTAGATAAGGCCGCGCTCGCTTTTTTGTACAAAAGAGATAATTTCCTGGATTTCGGGGCTTGAGGAAAAGGAATCAGCCATAGCTTTAACTGCTTCATCTTTATCCATTTTCGAGCGAAACAAAAGTCTGTAAGCTTCTTTGATTTCTTTCCTTTTCTCACCTGAAAAGCCCCTACGTCGCAAACCGATGGCATTAATTCCGGAGAATTTGAGAGGCTCACCGGCAGCCATAATGTACGGCGGCACATCCTGAACGGCGCGGTAACCGCCTCCGATCATTGCATGGGCACCAATTTTCGTAAACTGATGAACCAGCACCCCTCCACCCAGAATAGCCCAGTCATCGATCTCTACATGGCCGCCCATATGGATAGCGTTGGCCATAATGACATTATTGCCAATGGTACAATCGTGTGCTACATGGACGTAAGCCATGAGATAACTTTTATTACCTATTATCGTTTTGCCTAAAGCTTTTGTGCCCCGGTTTACGGTAACAAACTCCCGGATGATGACATCATCACCCAAAATAGCTGTACTTTCCTCACCCTCAAATTTCAAATCCTGTGGTACCTCTCCAATCACGGCCGAATGATAGATTTTACACCTTTTGCCAATATGAGCACCTGAGCAGAGATTCACATGGTTTCCGATCCAACTGTTTTCACCCACTTCAACATCAGCTTCGACAACAGAATAGGCGCCTATTTCCACACCATCGCCAATGATCGCGGCGGGATCAACGACCGCAGTAGAATGAATCTTTGGAGGGATGGTTACTCCTTCCGGTCGCCAATGGTCGTGATGAAGGTAGCTTCCGCAACTACTTTATCATCAACATAGGCAATGCCATGGAGTTTGCAGGTTCCCATTTTCAGTTTTAAGAGATCAATCTTGAAGAAGATTTGATCCCCAGGAAGAACCTTACGACGAAAACGGGATTTATCAATGCCAGTGAAATACATCAACTTTTTCTCTGGCTCCTCTGTCGTGTGCAGCAAAAGGAAACTTCCAGCTTGCGCCATGGCCTCAATGATCAGTACTCCTGGCATGACCGGCTGATTTGGGAAATGTCCCTGAAAGAACGGCTCGCTTACAGAAACATTTTTTATGGCGGTCAGTGATTTCCCCGGCTGCATTTCAAGAATCCTATCGATCAGTAAAAAAGGATAACGTTGTGGAAGTATTTTCTTTATAGCGTTAATATCAAAAAGATAATCCGATGATACCTGAGCTTGATATTTCTTTTGAAGTATCTTTTTCCCATATTCCTTCTTGATAGTCTTTACCATCTCCACATTGGAAGCGTGTCCCGGTCGTGCCGCAATTACATGACCCTTGATAGGCATTCCAAGCAGAGCAAGATCACCGATCACATCAAGTGCCTTGTGGCGGACAGGTTCATTCTCGAATCGCAGCTTAATACCATGAAGAATTCCGTTGGTACCAATTTTAATGTTCTCTTCTATGTTAAACAGTTTCCGCAATCGATCAATTTCTGCCTTGTCTACCTCTTTGTCAAGAATGACAATAGCGTTGTCCAACCGACCACCCTGAACCAATCCAGCCTCCCTCAAGTCTTCAACCTCACTTAAGAAACTGAATGTCCTGGCCGGAGCGATCTCCTTGGGAAAGTCATCAATGGAATGTATGGTGAAATACTGAGTCCCAATCCACGGGTATTTATAATCAATGATACAGGTTATACGATAACAATCTGAAGGGAGGACAGAAATGTCTGTCTTATTCACAGGGTCATTGTAGGAAATCGCCTTATCGACCTCAAGATATTCTCTCTCGTGTTTCTGATCAACGATCCCCGCTTTTTGAAGAACCTTGACAAACTCCTTTGAACTACCGTCCATGACCGGCGGCTCCTTGTTAGTTAGTTCTATAAGTATATTGTCGATTTCAAGTCCCACCAGCGTTGCTAAAACATGTTCTACAGTATGGATACGATTACCATTCTGAGCCAGTGTAGTTCCGCGAGAAATGTCAACCACATGTTCAATGTCGGCCTTTATTTTAGGACACCCCTCCACATCCGTTCGAATAAAACGAATACCTGTATTTTCAGGACTGGGTTTAAAAGTGATGGTACTGTCAACACCGGTATGAAGACCGATACCGGAACAAGAAACAGGATTTTTTATAGTCCTTTGTTTAGCCATTATTCTCCAGTTGGGCTAATCGTTCTTCTAAAGCTTTTATCTGTTTCACCATTTTGGGTAATCTGCTGAACAGTGCATCCTGTTTGTTTTTCTTAGATATCTTTCGGGCTGGCATCCCGGCATAGGTTTCATTCCCAGGGAGTGATTTGGTAACACCACTTTTAGCAGCAAGTTGGGCGTGACTCCCAACCTCTAAATGGCCGGCAACGGAAGCTTTACCCCCAAAAGCTACATAGTCACCGATGACTGAACTCCCAGCTACAGCAGTTTGTGCTGTAAGAAGACATCCTTTACCGATTATTACATTGTGAGCAATATGCACAAGGTTGTCCAGCTTGGAGCCTTCACCAATCACAGTATTGCCTATGGTGCCCCTATCGATGGCGCAATTTCCACCAATTTCTACATCGTCCCCGATTTCAACGCCTCCGATTTGCGGAATCTTCAAATGAACTCCGCCTTCTGTGGCGAAGCCGTAACCGTCACATCCAATAACCGTTCCGCTATGGATCAGGACGTCTGCCCCAATCTTACACCCTTCATAGATAGCTATCAAAGATTTCAGCTCACTGCCTCCAGCTATGGAGGAACCGATTCCAACCGTACATTGGGGGCCGATCCGAACATTATCGCCTATCTGAACATTCCGTTCAATGACAGTAAATGGCCCTATGGCCACATTCTTTCCTATGACAGCTGAATTGTCAATTACCGCTGTTTTGTGAATACCGGCGGTGTCAGTCCCTTTGGGAGCAAAATGGTTCAGAATCTTGGAGAAGGCGACGGTAGGATTATCTGAAATTATTCCATTCATATCATCCAAATTTTCATCTTTCCCCGTGAGGACAGCTGACGCTTCAGTGGTATTTAGATATTCTTTATATTTTGGATAATTTACAAAAGTAATGGTACCGGGAATCCCGTTCTTTACTTCGGAAACGCCCGTAATGTCAAGGTCAGGGTTTCCTACCAGTGCCCCATCGACCAGCAGAGACAAATCCTTGAGTTTTGTCAAGAGTTAATTATTATTTGGTTTCTCTTCGCTAATCTTACGAAGCTCGTAAAGAACGTCGTCAGTGAGATTATGCGTCGGTTTTCCATAAAGAAGACTGACCGAATCGAGGATGTAATCGTAACCCTTATCAATTGCTACCTTGTTAACTGCTCTTTGCACCTTCTGAATGATCTGAGTTTCCAGCTGTAGTTGCCTACTGTAGAGTTCACCCTCAGGACCAACTTTTTGTGTCTGAAAATCTTTTACCTGCTGATCCAGAAGCGAAATTTCATTTTCCTTTTCTCTCCGCCGATCAGGCGAGCTCATGAGTCTCTGTGTTTCAAAAGCTTCTTTAAGGCTGTCAAGCCTTGCCGTCATGGTTTGAAATTCAAATTGTACTTTCCTGAACTCCAGCTGAAGTTCACTTTCAGCCTCTTTGAACTCTTCATACTCACCACGAATACGTTCAGACTGGACGAAGCCCACCTTCAGCTGTGCAAACATAACAGCGGGAAGAAGAAATAAAATTCCAGTGGAAAATAATCTTTTCAAGGGTTTCACATTAACCTCCATATTCTATAACGATAATTTATTCAAGTGCCTGAAGACAATTAAGCAAATTTAAGCAATATTAGTCCTATAATGGCATTCCAAAGAGTACATGAAAACGCCACCCCTCAGGATTCTTTTCAGTCAAATGGATATCATCGAAACCGTACCCCATATCGAAACCGAGCATACCAAGCATTGGCATGAACATCCGAATACCGAAACCGGCAGAACGTTTCATGTCAAACGGATCCGTCTCGCCAAAATTGAGCCAGTTGTTTCCCATTTCAGCAAATAGGAGGCCATAAACGGTAGGATTGTCCGAAAAGGGAAATCTCAGCTCGGTCACATATTTCATCATTACACGGCCACCTATGGGATATCGCTTGTAAGGCCCTACCGTATTGTCCTGATATCCACGAAGTAAAGTACCGTAAGGGATACCGCTACCGCCCATGATGAACTTTTCATCGATGGGTATAATTGTATTTTCCGTGTGCCGCGAGTTGAGCTCCTTAATTGCACCAAACTGCCATGAACTAACAATGGCTGCCTTCCAAAATGGGTTGGTATACCAGTCAAACTTCAAAGTGTGCTTGTGAAAATTTTCGTGTACAGGCAGAAGTTTCGAACTTAAAGGTCCGCCCGATAGTGTAGATGTCCATGCAAAGCTAGATCCTCTGGAAGGAAACTCAGGATGATTCCGGCTATCTCTTGTAACAGTCTGGGAAATACTTAGTCCAACACTATTGCTGATTCCCGCTAGACCGTAGTCAATTAAGTCTTCTTCATTACCCCTGTAGGTCTTCTGAGAAGTGCTGATTGTCCAAAACGCGCGGAAATAGTTGTCCGGCCACTTCAGTCTTTTACCTATCCTGAAACTGGCACCCTGCATTTCACGATCAAACGGTATACTATAATAGTACCGATTCTGTCCTCTAAGATAATAGAAAACAGAAAAGCCGAGCAGAATTGGACGGTCATTCACCATGGGATCGGTGAAACTGAATGAGATGCTCTTGTACTGGGCAGCTTGATAGCCGAAACCATATCCAAAAGATCGTTGCATACCTCCCTGGACACCTTGACTCAAATTCACAGCTAACTGCTGTCCTTTCCCACGAAAATTATTCATTTGGACTCCCGCACCACCCATGAGACCAAACTCCGCCGAATAACCAATATTTGCATTGGCCTGATCCGAAGATTTCTCCTCCACAGTAACTAGAATATCGATTTCGTCCTCATCCACCGGAACCACATCAGGCCTGACATCGGCGAAATAGTTAAGAATAAAAACTTCTCTGGCACTTCGCATGAGCAATTCTCTGTTAAAAACCTCCCCGGGAATCACCTTCATTTCCCGCCGAATCACATTTTCTCTTGTCCGATCATTTCCGGTGATTTTCAATCTCCTCACAGAAACCTGGTGATTTTCAGTGATTGAAAAATGGACATCGAGAGAATCCTCATCCACAGGCGTAAAGAGAGGATTGATAGCACTGTAGATGTACCCCCGATCCATGTAGAGTGCATGAACTCTTTCATTAACTGCCTTCTCAAATTCCTCCAAATTGTACAGATCGCCCTTCCGAATATTCAGAGCATAATCCAACGCTTCAGTTTCGTAAAGGTCGTTTCCTTCCCATGTGAAGTTTCTGAAATAGTATTTATTTCCCTCGTGAACCCAAAAATCGATGTTCATTTTCTTTTCGTTT
Source organism: Fidelibacterota bacterium UBA2125 (assembly GCA_002329125.1). Classification (GTDB taxonomy): domain Bacteria; phylum Fidelibacterota; class Marinisomatia; order Marinisomatales; family S15-B10; genus UBA2125. The sequence continues at coordinate 7,440 of DCXX01000126.1, forward strand.
TCTGAATAGGAAATTGAATCAGCAACAATCCTAAAGTCCTTATAACCGTTTTTCTGATAAAATTTCGTAAGAAGACCCTTGTCTTCTCGAAACTTGTCTTTGTTGTAGTTCGATCTCCAAAACATATACCACTTCTGAATTTTTGTGTCTTTCAGCTCTTTCCGGAGTTTTCTATCCTTAAATGCTTCATTGTTGTGAAATTGTATATTCCCGATTTTCACCTTTTTTCGTGTCTTGATATTAAATGTTAGATCTCTGACGTTATCCATAGCTCCTTCGGAAAGGGATGCATCGACTTCAGAACGAAGATATCCGTCATCAGCCAGAAGTCTTTTGATCGTCTCCACAGATTCCTTAAGTAGATGAGGTCGAATCCTCTGGCCTGTTTTTAGATCAAGCTCTTCCTCAATATCTCTCCGCCTTTTCTTATCCCCCTTGAAGGTTACATCTCCTAAAATGGGTGTCTCTTCAACTATGATTGTAATATATAGACCTTCCGGAGTCTCTTTATCAAGTTGTATCTGAATGTCCGAGAAAAAACCGGTCTCCCACAGTTTTTTGACAGATTTACCAAAATCACCGGGGACCATCTCTTTCCCTTCCAAAATTCCCGAAGTGTATTTCACCACAGTTGCCGTTGTAATTTTGTTTCCCTCAACTTCTACACCGGCAATTTTTATAGGAGTCAATCCTTGAGCTGATAGAATTGAAACCAACGAAATTGTGACCGCGAGAGAAAAAAAGTTGAACTTCATTGTCAGGCTTCCGGTAACTGCTCGGACACTTTCCCAAATCTGCGTTCCCTGGACTGGAAATCAAGAATCGCTTCATACAACTCCTTCCTGCGAAAAGCAGGCCAGAGCGTGGAAGTAATGATTATTTCAGAATAGGCCATCTGCCACAAAAGAAAATTACTTACCCTCGATTCACCGCTGGTCCTGATCACCATATCAGGGTCTGGCATTCCTTCGGTATAGAGGTATTTTTCGAAAACCTGTTCCGTCAATTCAGAATAATCCAATCCATCTTGTTGTTCCTGGCAAAGTCTGGTAACAGCATCAAGAATTTCAATTCTGCCGCCGTAGTTTAGCGCGAGCACCAGATTTAGACCGTTGTTTTCGGCGGTCCGTCTGATTCCCTCTTCCATCTCAACTCGCGGCTTTTCCGGAAGTTCCTCCATTCTTCCGATGACATGGAGACGGACATTGTTTTCCATTAATTCATCAATTTCACGTCGGATCGTTTCAACCAAAAGGTTCATGAGGGCGGAAACTTCCATTCTGGGGCGGCTCCAGTTTTCCTGAGAAAAGGTATAGAGCGTGAGATAACCGATTCCAATCTCACCGCATGCTCGGGTAATCTCCCTTACAGAATTGATCCCCTCCTTGTGCCCTGCGATCCTCGGGAGTTTTCGGCTTCTCGCCCAACGACCGTTACCGTCCATTATAATTGCAATATGGCAAGGCAGGTTGCCCGCCGATTCTACCTGACTTTTTAGTTCTTCCTCTATATTCATTCTCGTCATTAGCTTGGAAAGTTACCTCGCGAAAATCCGATTTTCAAGCTGACCTCAACTTTCATATAGTTCGCCAATATGGTGATTAAACAATTCTACTGTCTCCGGGATTGGGCCAAAACCACGAAACTCGGCGCCGCACTTGTAGCAAACTATCAATTCTGGAACTCGACGATAGAGAATTAAGTCTACCAGCAAAACAACAACAAGGCTGAGTCCGTACGTAACCGGCACAAAAAGTGCACCCACAATGATAATCAGGCATCCCAGAAGTTGATTGAAATCTTTCCGGCGGTAAAACTGATTGCAATTACAGCAGGTACAGACATCGAAAGACCATTTTTTTGCCGAAACTTGAATGGTCTCATTTCCGCAATTCGGGCAAGTGATCTCTTTTCCATTGGCATCTCCACTATAGTATTTCCCGCACTCTTTGCACTCTTTCGAAACTGACGCCATCAGAGAAATAAGGCATACTGGATTGAAAAGAATTTGTAGAAAAGATCACCCATAAGAACTGATATGACCAATACGTAAAGAAGACCGGTGGCTGACTGAGTAGAATGGATGGCCACCGTCCGGAGGGCAAGATATGACAGAACCAACGGTAAAAGGGTACCGAAAAAAATCCCGAACCATAGAAAAATACCTTCCAATGTCCAGAGAAACTCAGTGAGTGACATTTCAAATCCGTTGGCATTCACGGACTGTGAAAAAAGGGCGAAGACATTCCACACCGCTCTTAATAACAAAAATAACAAAACCAATTTTGTGGCAGACCGTAGCAGAGAGATTGGAAGATTTACCACATTCAGATACCAGTGCCCAAGAATCATTGCAAACAGTGAACCGGAAAGTATCAAACCACCCAAAATCAACACCAAGATGGAAATTAGATCTGCGTTTATTAAGTGTCCTACAATCCGGGCGATAAAAATAGTACCAACCATTGAAGGAATGGTGACTGCCCAACTTGCAGCCCATGGCCTTCCCCAGAAAAAGAGTGTAATGGCAAAGAGAGAGATTAGCCAGGCAAACCCGGCCACCATGAGAGACCGCTCCAACCCCAACGAAAAGGTGAACAATATACCCCCAGTTGCTGCTGAAAGTGCCAGACTGAGGACAAATCGATGAATGTGGATTTCCATTTTCTCTCTATTCACGATCCAGAGAAAAAGCGGAAATAACGCCCCAAAAAGACAGAGAGTAAACGTCAGGAGAAGTGTTAACATTGAAATGAGAAAGAGAGGAGTTGAGAAGCGCTCAGGCTACGGCGTCCTCAATCTTGTCCACAATGAACGAAAAGGCTTGACTGATACGTGATTGTCTGTCCTTAACAACGATGGGCGTCCCTTCATCACACGCTTCCATCAGTTCCTGAGAAATGGGAATCTCGCCCAGAAGAGGGACATTTAACCTCTCACTCTCAGATTTACCGCCACCGCGTTTGAACAGATCAATCTCAAGTTCAAACTTCCCATCCTTAGAAACATCCACGTCTCGGAAGTCGTCCATTTCAGCAAAAGATACCGAGCCTTCTGTCACAGAATTGCCATCCTTGTCCCGCACAAATCCAGATACAATATAGCCGGCCATATTCTCTACTACACCCAGAACTGGTGTATGAACTTTCCCAAACATATCGGCTCCTTTTCGGACATCTGAAACAGCCAAATCTTGCGGAGTTGTTACAATCACAGCACCAGAAAGTTTCAGTTTCTGAACAAGAGTCAGTTGAATGTCTCCCGTTCCCGGCGGAAGATCGAGTATCAGATAATCCAGGCTCTCCCAGAGAACATCACCAAAAAATTGTTCCGTCATTCTCGCTACCATAGGGCCGCGCCAAATGACGGGTGTATCGTTGCCGCTGATGAAACCAAAAGACATAATCTTTATCCCGTATTTTTCCAGCGGAATCAGTTTCTTTTCTGGCGTCATGGATGGCCTGTCGTTGATTCCGAGCAGGATAGGAAGGCTGGGTCCATAAATGTCGAGATCAAGGAGCCCCACGGTATGGCCCCGATTCATGAGTTCGGCGGCAATATTCACTGCCACTGTTGACTTGCCGACACCCCCTTTTCCACTAGCCACGGCAATAGTGTGCTTCACATCAGGAATCAGTTCTGCCTGTTGCGTTGTGGCTGGTCCGGAAGCAGATTCAACTAAATCTACATCAACATCTGAAAAGCTTTCTT